>SVOM01000038.1 GCA_015066405.1 Oscillospiraceae bacterium | reverse complement strand
ATTTTATTCGCACCTAAACTTGCGAAGCAAATAACACTCGGCTGTAACCGAATATCACTGCGAAGCAATACAACTCGCCTTTGGCGAATAAAACTGAGGCGCACTTCCTTACGGAGTGCGCCTCTTGCGGGTGGTTCTATTTTTTTGTTGACAAAAACAAATTTATGTTGTATTATTGTGTTAGTCAAGTAATACAGTCAAGGAGGGGCTTATGGTTTTTGATTTTAATAATGCTACACCGATTTACATGCAAATTGTTGAAAAATTAAAGATTGCTATAATATCGGGCGAGCTAAAATCAGGCGAGCGTTTACCATCGGTTAGAGAATTAGCGCTTGCATCTCAGGTTAACCCTAACACCATGCAAAAGGCCCTTGGAGATTTAGAAGAATTAGGGCTTATTTTTACCGAGCGAACGAACGGCAAGTTTGTAACGAACGATACTTCCCTCATAGACTACTTTAAACAAAAATATGCCGAGGATTTAACCCTTACCTATTTAAAGAATATGCAAAATATTGGATACTTGGCAAACGATATAGCCGAGCAATTAAAGAAATTTGGAGGTAACAAATGAACACGTTATTAGAGTGCAAGGGCTTATGCAAAAGCTTTGGAGAAAAGAAGGTACTCGACAATATAAATTTGTCGGTAGAAAAAGGCAAAATTATTGGTCTTTTAGGTAAAAACGGAACGGGAAAATCAACCCTTATAAAGCTTATAAACGATTTATTGACGCCAACCTCGGGCGAGGTGTTAGTTTGCGGCAAGAAGCCGGGCGTAGAAAGCAAAAAGATCATAGCTTTTTTGCCCGAACGCACCTATCTTGATAAATCTATGAGGGTTTCGGACATTATAAAATACTTTGCCGATTTTTATGATAACTTTGATAGCGAAAAGGCATACAAATTACTAAACGACTTGGGTCTTGATGCTAATTTAAAACTTAATAAAATGAGCAAGGGTATGCAAGAAAAGGTACAACTTTGTCTGGTTATGAGCCGCAATGCCGACCTTTATATACTTGATGAGCCGCTTGGCGGCGTTGACCCGGCTACGAGGGACTATATTCTTGATACCATACTTTCTAACTTCAATGAGGGTGCTAGTGTTATTATTTCCACCCACTTAATAAGTGATATCGAGCGAATTTTAGATGAGGTTATCTTTATAAATGACGGTAAAATCATACTCCATTCCGACTGCGATGAATTGCGCACAAGCGAAAACGGATCGATTGACGAAATTTTTAGGAGGACATTCAAATGTTAGGCAAGCTTTTAAAATATGATTTAAAATGGAACCTTAAATTCTTAAGTATTTTTTATATCCTAACCTTGTTCTTTGCCATTTTGACGAGGATTTTTATTAACATAGAGAACTCGTTTTTTATGGATATTGTAGGAAAAATTTGCACGGGCGCCACTATTTCGTTAATTTTCAATATAATTGTAAATAACACTTTTAGGCTTTGGGCAAATTTCCGCCAAAAAGTATACGGCGATGAATCCTATCTTACCCACACGTTACCTGTAAAGAAGAGTTCTATATATTTTTCAAAAATGTTAGCTGCCGTTATTTCCCTATTTATCAGCTTTCTGGTCATAATTTTTGCTCTTTTTGTTGCCTATTACAGTAAAGATGGTTTTGAGAGTCTAAGAGTAATTTTAAACCCTATATTTAACTCTATTAAACTGTCCTTTACAGGTGCTTTAGCCATTTTGATTTTAGTTTTATTTTTAGAACTTTTAAACATGCTGCAGTGCGGCTTTACAGGTGTTATAATCGGGCATCGTTTTAATAATGCAAAGATAGGTTTTTCGGTTTTATTTGGATTTATAACATATATGATAAGCCAAGCAATAATTTTAGTTTTGTTGTTTATCCCTGCAATTTTCAATAGCAATTTTATGAACTTGTTTTTTACAACCGATACTGTAAGCCCCGAAATAATCAAATTTGTGATTATCCTTTCAACTATTAGTTATTTGCTTTTGGTGATTTTAGGATTCTTTATTAACAAAAAGCTCTTTAACAAGGGCGTTAACGTTGATTAAAATTAAACACAGCTAATTTTCTAAACAATCGACATACCTATTCGTAGGTGTGTCGATTTACTTTTTCAAGTTTTTGTGATATAATATCATTTAATATACATTTACGTGTGTTTTACGAGGGATATTTATGAAAAAGATAAAAAATGCTTCGGAATTGCTATGGGTTTTGGGAATAGTTTTTGTAGCACTGGGGGTAACTATTTGCAGCAAAACAAACCTCGGTGTATCAATGATTGCCGCACCCGCATTTGTGGTTGCAGAGGTGGCAACTGAGCTTAATGCATTCTTTAATGTTGGCGTTACCGAATATATTATACAAGGCTTTGTGCTTATTATTATGTGCATAATTGTCGGCAGGTTTAATTGGCGATACTTGCTTGCCTTTGCGGTGGCGGTGCTATACGGATATACACTCAATTTATTTATATGGCTTTTTGGCAGTATAGAGTTTAATGCCGTATGGTTACGCTATTTGATGCTTATTGTGGGCGATGTTTTGGTGGCTTTTGGCGTTGCCTGTTTTTTCCGTACATATATGCCGCTTCAGGTATACGAGCTTTTTGTTGCCGAAATTGCCGACCGCTTTAAAATCAGCATAACAAGAGTTAAAAGTGTTTTTGATATAACACTGCTAATTATATCGGTACTCCTTGCATTTACTTTATCGGGCGATGCCGCCGAGTTTGACTGGTCAACAATTTGGTATTCATCATTCCATAGTATTGGTATAGGCACACTGATAACCACCGCAATTAACTCCCCTACCATTGCTTTTATGGGCAAAATGATTGACCGCTTTTTTGAAGCGACACCAAGGTTTCTAAAGCTTGAACAAATACTTAAAAGAAATCAGGCCTAATGGTCGGGTTTCTTTTAATTTTTATATTGAGTTTGGAATAACTTTCTAATATAATAGAATTATAAAAAGACTGGAGGGAATTTTATGCCTATTATAGAAAAAAGCATTTTGGAAATAGACCCCTACCTTGCGCCGTATAAAAAAGATATTGAACTGCGCACTAAGCTTTACACCGAAAAACGCGCGGAATTATTGGGAGAATACGGCAGTATATCTGATTTTGCAAACGGGCATAAGTTCTTTGGTTTTCACAAAACGGCTGATGGCTGGGTATACAGAGAGTGGGCACCCGCGGCTGAAAGAATGTATCTTACAGGCGATTTTAACGGTTGGAACACCGAAAGCCACGAATTGACAAGGCTCCAAAACGGCGTTTTTGAAATACAGCTCAAAGGTAAAAACGCTTTAAAATCGGGACAAAAAGTACAGGCAATCGTAATACATAACGGACAAATGCTGCGCCGCATACCGCTTTATGCCACCCGCGTTGTGCAAGACCCCGAAAACTTTCTTTGGTGTGCCGAAATTGAGGACACATTTGCGCCTTTTAACTGGACGGATGATGGCTTTATGCCCGCCAAGACCCCGTTTATTTACGAGTGCCATATCGGTATGTCGGGCGAGGAAGGCAGAATAAGCACTTATAATGAGTTTCGCAAAAATGTTTTGCCGAGAATTAAAAAGCTCGGCTACAACACCATACAAATTATGGCTATTATGGAGCATCCCTACTATGGCTCCTTCGGTTATCAGGTGTCTAACTTTTTTGCG
The DNA here is from genome assembly GCA_015066405.1 of Oscillospiraceae bacterium. Classification (GTDB taxonomy): domain Bacteria; phylum Bacillota; class Clostridia; order Oscillospirales; family Acutalibacteraceae; genus SIG565. The sequence continues at coordinate 9,295 of SVOM01000038.1, read as the reverse complement.
GCATCCTCCCGTTACGGCAACAGCCGTGAGCTTAAAAAGCTCATAGACACAGCGCATAAAATGGGTATTACGGTCTTACTCGATATTGTACATTCCCATGCAATAAAAAACACAAACGAGGGCCCAAATGAATTTGATGGTACCGTGTACCAGTTTTTCCACGAGGGTACAAAGGGCGACCACTCGGCTTGGGGTACAAAGCTATTTAATTACGACAAAAATGAGGTTATACACTTCCTTTTATCTAACATAAAATACTGGATGGAGGTTTTCCATTTTGATGGCTTCCGTTTTGATGGCGTAACCTCAATGCTTTATCACGACCACGGGCTTGGCAGTGCATTTACGGGCTATGATATGTATTTTTCAATGAACACCGCAACCGATGCCGTTACATATTTACAGCTTGCCAACGAGCTGATACACGAAATAAACCCCTATGCCCTATCGGTTGCCGAAGATATGTCGGGTATGCCTGGGATGTGCTTACCTATAAAAATAGGCGGTATTGGTTTCGATTACCGCTTATCAATGGGTGTGCCTGATTTATGGATAAAATTTCTTAAAGAATACGCCGATGAAAACTGGGATATCGGCAAGCTCTGGTACGAGCTTACAAGCCGCAGACCGAAAGAGAAAAACATCGGCTACTGTGAATCGCACGACCAAGCACTCGTAGGCGATAAAACAATAATGTTTAGGCTGTGCGACGCCGAAATGTATACCGGTATGCAAAAGTTCGGCGGCAATTTGGTGGTTGACCGCGGAATTGCACTGCATAAAATGATTCGCCTTGTAACCGCCGCGCTCTCGGGGGATGGATATCTCAATTTTATGGGAAATGAATTCGGCCACCCCGAGTGGATAGATTTCCCACGCGAGGGCAACGGCTGGAGTTATCACTACTGTCGCAGACAGTGGAGTCTTGTAGACAATGAAAATCTTCGCTACAGAGAGCTTAACGATTTTGATAAAGCAATGATTAAACTGCTTAAAGAAAATAACATACTGGGAAATAGAGCCATAAACAAGTGGTTGCATCAAGATGATAAGGTGCTTATATTCTCAAAAGGCGATTATATTTTTGCCTTTAATTTCCACCCCGTAAAATCGTTTGAGGGATATTTTGTGCCCGTTGATTTAGGCGGTACATACAAGCCCGTTCTATCCAGCGATGACGGTAAATACGGCGGCTATTCGCGAGTAGATACCAAATGTAAGTATAAAACCTATAAGCGTAGTGATAACGGTTTTATCGGTTTCAACTGCTACTTACCAAACCGCTCGGCCATAGTTTTCAAAAAGGTTAAATAACGAGGGCATTTATGAACACAAACAACCATACAAGATTGTGCTCACTTATAAGCCCATATTTTTCACACTCGAGATATGCGAAAGACATTTCCGTTAAACACGTTATTAACAGGTAGTCAGAATTTAAAACGATGATATGCGACAGTTACTTTTATGATTCTATAATGGACCTTGTTACCACTAAAAAACAACCGTAAGAAATTTTCTTACGGTTGTTTTTTTAATTAAAATAGTTATAAATATTTTCAGCTACCGCTCGGCTTACGCCTTTTACTGCACAAAGTTCCTCAACCGAGGCATTTTTAATTGCCTTAATGGTTTTAAAGTGTTTGAGCAGTGCCGCGGCTCTCCCCTTGCCCACGCCTTCAATTTTTATAAGCTCTGAATTAAACATCGCTTTACTGCGGCGAGATTTATGGTAGCCGATAGCGAATCGGTGTACCTCGTTTTGAATGTTGGTAATGAGCGTATATGCACTCCTATTTTGCTTTATAGTGATTTTACCGCCATCCGACACTATTGCGTTGGTTTGATGCTTTGAGTCCTTAACCATACCGAAAACCGCAACATTTATACCCATTTCATCAAGCTTTTGGGTAACGGATGAGAGTTGACCCTTGCCGCCATCGAGTAAAATCAAATCGGGCATAACCGAAAAAGCTTCATCGGAAGCCTTTCTATACTCATTAAATCTACGCTCAATAACCTCGGACATAGAGCGGTAGTCATCCTGCCCTAAAAACGATTTTATTTTAAATTTTCGGTAATTGCTTTTTAAAGGTCTACCATCCTTAAACACTATCATACCCGCAACATTTTCTTCGCCCGCAGTGTTGGAAATATCGTATGACTCGATATATCTTGGTGGGTTCTTCATACCGAGAAGCTCCGCCAATTCGTTAAGTGCCGATGTTTCCGCCACCGAGCGCTCTACTTTTTTTGACAACTGCTCAGCCGCATTAGATTGACACATTTGCACCAAATGACGCCTATCGCCTTTTTGGGGCACGGTAATCTCGCATTTCTTACCGCAAAGTGATAACCAACCTTCTATTAGCGGATAGTCCTCATTTTCATCATCAATCAAAATTTCACGCGGAATATCATCATTATTGGCATAATATCTTGGCAAAAATTCAGAATATAGACTTTGTTTATCGGAAATGTCGTTAAAGAAAAAGTGATTTTTATCGGCAAGGTGCCCGTTTTTAAAAATAAACACCTGCACACAAGCCATATCGCCTACGAGTGCCGTTGCAAAAACATCCACCCTGAATTTAAGCGAGCTTACAACCTTTTGCTTTTCGGTTATGCGCTTGATTGCATTTATTCTATCTCGCAGTTTTGCGGCATATTCAAAATTAAGCTGCTCGGATGCCGCCGCCATTTGCCGCTCAAGATTTTCGATTTCATCAGCCGCTACCGAAGAATTTTTTATAAACTTAACTGCCGCATCAACCGCTTCATTATATTCCGAAATATCTATATTACCCCTACAAGGTGCCATACAAAGTCCTATATGAAAATTTAGGCAGGGCTTTGTTTTTTTATCAAAGCTACGCGAGCAGTCAGGCAATTTGAATATTTTTTGTGCCTCCGCCACCGTTTGCTTTACGACACCTGCGGAATTATAGGGACCGATGTGTGTTCCCTTGTCCTTATTATTTTTTACCGCTTCTATTTTGCGCCACTTATCATTTGTTACCCTTACATAATGATAACCCTTATCATCCTTAAGCAATATATTATATTTTGGAGAATGCTGCTTTATAAGAGAATTTTCAAGTGTTAATGCCTCAAACTCGTTATCGCATATTATATAATCAAAATCGTGAACATTTTCCACCATTTTTTTGACCTTTAAGGTATGTGTGGTACCTAAGCCAAAATACTGCGTAACGCGGTTTTTAAGCTTTATTGCTTTGCCGATGTATATAATCTCGCCCGCTGCGTTTTTCATAATATAAACGCCGGGCAATAGCGGCAAATTATTCGCTTTTTCCTTTAAATGTTTTTTGTTAAGCATTATTTTCTCCAAAATTTAAGGTTTGCAACTTTGACACGGTGCGTAACCATCGTTTATCATTTGGGTGCGGTTAAACGATTTTACTATATTTTCCGTTTTGATATTTTTAATATAAGGACACCCCGACACATGAAACTTTTTAGAGTTACTGTTGCCTATATATTCTATTTTGTTTTGTGTGCTGTTTTCAGTAGTCTCAGCCTTATAGCCGTTAAGCGTTGCCGCCGTTTGCTCGGACGGAAAAACTATTACTTGCTTTTGCTCGCTATCGGGCGTATCGGTCTTTTTTACACCTTTACAACCGCAAAGGCAAAACAGCAAAACTAAAATTAAAACAAAAATTCTCTTCATACTTAATTCCTTAAAAATATATTGTGGGGTCTACATATTCCCCATCAATTATAACCGAAAAATGTAGATGCGGTCCTGTAGAACGACCGGTTGAGCCGACCTTGGCAATTAAATCGCCTGCCTTAACATAATCCCCCACCGACACAAGCAACTCCGAACAATGCGCATACAACGTCCTAAAGCCATCATAATGCTCGATTATCACGCATTTTCCGTAACCATTGCCCGTATCTGATGCCTTAATTATTTTGCCCGATACCGCCGCCCAAATGTCAGTGCCCGTTTTTGCCGCAATATCAAGCCCATTATGATGTGCCGGCTCCCCCGTGAACGGGTCGCTACGGGGACCATAATCTGATGTTACATAACCCTCAACCGGTAACAACAATTTACTGGTGTCCGAAAAATCGTTAAAAGCACTGCCGATTTGAACCTTACGCGTAACAGGGTTTTTTGTAATTTTTTCGCCCAAAACATCACTTGAAATTAGTGTACCGTTTTCAACAACGACCTTACTTGTTACCGCTTTTACACCCTTTACACCCTTTTGAATAATCTTTTTAGAGCCAGAATACAAATATGTATTGCGCTCATACTGAGTCATATAGGGAATACTCTCGTTTACTGTTTGCACACAGGTTATGCGATACGGCAATTTTTCCTCAAGTGCCTTATAAAGTGTATCATAAATACTGCTATATGTAATAACATCGGTGGTTACACACTCTTTTTTTGTTTCAAAACTTACAAGCCACTCAACTGTACAAGATGTATATTTTTCGGCAATATCAGGGCTTAATGCGATGCGGTCATCCTTATAGTCCATTATTGCGTTTTCGACCGTTTTTTGACTTGCTGAGTATATAAGATTTTCGCCATTAGCATATACGGAATATGCGTAATCTATCGTTTCCGCTGTAATAACCAACGCATCGGTTATCTCATCGGCCTTAAAGCAGGATAAAAACCAATTGTTTGTTTGTATTTCGGTAATGCTAAAATTTTCAAGGTCGGTAAGTACCTTTTCATTACCACTAAATTGTGATTTTAGCGAGGCAACCGCTGAATTTACGGTATTTACATTACGGGAATAACCTATATTTTGACCTTTATATGATATTTGATAGTAATTTACCGTCATATTAAGCAGCACTACCGCTACAATAATACAAACTACACACACACATCCCCAAATAAGCACAAGTTTGCTTTTCATTGCTTTAAAATAAGGGCGTGCCAATGTAAAAAAGTGCTTGATAAATATTTTAAGGTTATTAAAAGTGTGCGCCAAATTAGGACCGATATAACGAAAATAATCGGCCATGGTGTAGAGCTTAAATATTATGTTTTTAAAAAGCACATAAATAAGTTCAGCAAAAAACACTTTTTTATCTCCCTATATATAATACTTTATTATACATTTATTTATCTATATTGTCAATTTGTAACAAAAGGAAAAAGGGTGCTAAACTGCACCCTTTTAATCTTCAAATAATTTTAGTTTATCATATAGACGCTTTCTCTCATCCGCTTTTTGAGATGCGGCAATAAGGGAAGGTCTTTTGCCCGCCAACATCATAAAGATATATTTTATAATTCGCCACACAAATATAAACGGATATAAATACGGTGCCTTGTAAAGCACAGGATATACTGTGTACATTGATGTATGCAGTGCTCTAAACAAATTATATGCTTTGCTGTTTTTGGTGCCGCCCTTGCCGTGCTCGGAAATCATCATTCCACTGCCCGCCCTGGTTTTATCAAATTCACCAAAGTTGCCACCTATTAAAACATCCTCCATTAAAGCATCCACTAACGAGTCATCCGCCTTGCTCGCCCAAACAGGTAAAGCGGTTTTTAAATATACAGCGCAGGTCTTTGTAAGAATTGCGGCAAAATTATATATACCGATTTGCTTTAAAAACGGCAATAATTCTTCCTGCCAAAACTCATCACTTGCAGTTTTGTTTACAAAGCATGCCCAGTCGCACAAATGTCTAAGTCCCAAGCCCTCTGATACCAAGTGATGTGCGCTATGCAAAAGCAGCACTACGCCGTGATGCATATCACAAGGTGCTTTAAACTCACTGCCCATTACCAAAACAGTATTGGCTTTTTCAAAAATATCTGCTACAAATTTTTGTGTTATTGCACCCTTTTCGCCATACGGAACACCCGGTATTTCGCGATGAAGCTCCAGCATCTTACCGCTTTTTTTAAAGGTAATATGCCTGCCGTTATCAAGATAGTTCTCGTATCCGCTATCAACTATTCTTTTTTCAGTTTCGGCAACATTTTTATTGTCCACCAAAAAGTCTACATCACCAAGACCGCGAAGCTCGGGCTTTATATAATAAGCGGCGGCGGCAAGTCCCTTTAAAATAACATAATCGGTGGAATTCCCCAAAAGCTTGCATAACTCATCCTGCGCGCCTTGTACAACTGAATTTTGTGATAGTACCTTTAAAATATGGCTATACCACTTTGAATATATTTCCTTTGGAATTAAGGATTTATATTGCGCCATAGCATCAAACACCATTGGCGTTACGGCGTGGTGCGAAGAAATCAGGCCGATTGTATCCCAATCAGCCTGTGTTAATGTTTCATTATCAATATTTGGTTTTGTAACTGTTACAGCAGAAGACAGCAACTCTAAAACTATCTTTTGTGATAACGAAAACTCTCGCATTTTATCTCCTAAAATTTACGCCATACCATTTTGTTTACAACACCTGTGTATGACTGAATTATTTTAACAACCTTTGTAGAAACATTTTCTTCTACATAATCGGGTACGGGTATACCGTGGTCCCCGTTTTTGTTCATTTCAACTGCAGTTTCTACCGCCTGCAATAAAGAATTGTTATCAATTCCGGCAAGTATAAAGCACGCTTTATCAAGCGCCTCGGGGCGCTCGGTAGATGTGCGAATGCAAACCGCAGGGAACGGATTTCCAACACTTGTAAAGAAGCTGCTTTCTTCAGGGAGAGTGCCGCTATCTGATATAACGGCAAATGCGTTCATTTGCAAGCAGTTATAATCGTGGAAGCCGAGTGGCTCGTGCTGAATAACAAGCGGGTTCAACTTAAATCCGCTCTCGGCAATTCGCTTTTTAGAACGCGGATGGCAAGAATAAAGTATCGGCATTTGATACTTTTCAGCAATTTCATTTATGGCATTAAAGAGAGATAAGAAGTTCTTTTCGGTATCAATATTCTCTTCCCTATGCGCCGATAAAAGTATGTATTTGCCCTTTTCAAGTCCCAATTTTGTGTGGATGTCCGATGCCTTGATTTTATCGAGATTATCACTCAAAACCTCAGCCATTGGGGAGCCCGTAACATAAACGCGCTCTTTAGGAAGGCCACACTCATGCAGGTATTTTCTTGCGTGCTCCGAATAAGCCAAATTAACATCCGATATAATATCAACTATTCTGCGGTTGGTTTCTTCAGGTAAGCACTCATCCTTACAACGGTTGCCCGCTTCCATATGGAAAATCGGTATATGCAGTCGCTTAGCCGCAATTGCCGAAAGACAAGAGTTAGTATCGCCTAAAATTAACAATGCATCGGGTTTTACCTCAACCATCAGTTTATATGCTTTGGCAATAATATTGCCTACCGTTTCGCCAAGGTCAGAACCTACGGCATCGAGATAATAGTCGGGCGCTCTGAGGCCCAAATCTTCAAAGAACACCTGATTCAAGGTATAATCATAGTTTTGACCTGTATGTACCAAAATTTGCTCAAAATACTTGTCGCACTTCTTAATAACCGCTGACAAGCGAATAATTTCGGGGCGGGTTCCCACTATTGTCATAAGTTTTAATTTACTCATATTATCACCTTTTCAAAAAATGTGTCGGGATGATTTGGGTCGAATTGTTCGTTAGCCCACATAACAGTTACTAAATCTTCGGTTTCGCTTAAATTTATTATGTTGTGGGTGTAACCGGGCAGCATATGTACCGCCTGAATTTTGTCCCCCGATACATAAAAATCAAGCACCTCATCGCCACCGATTTTACGTTGCTGAATAAGGCCTTTACCCGATACAACAATAAAGAACTCCCATTTTGTATGGTGCCAATGTTGGCCCTTTGTAATGCCTGGCTTTGATATATTTACGCTTATTTGACCGCATTTTTCGGTCTTTAAAAGCTCGGTAAAGGAGCCGCGGTCGTCTATATTCATCTTTAAATCAAATATCGCTTTATCGGCGGGCAAATAAGATAAATATGTGCTATAAAGCTTTTTAGCAAAGCTTTTTTCGGGTATCTCGGGCATTATAAGCGTTTGTGGCTGATTTTTAAATTCATCCAACAAATCGGCGATTTCGCCGAGTGTTACCTTATGTGTTATAGGCGCGGCACAGAATTTGCCGTTATCGGTTAAAACTGTATCGATACCCTCAAATTCACAATGATGTTCATTTCCATCCAGAGCTGCCAACATTTCGTTAATTAAATCATCAATATACAAAAGCTCAAGCTTGACTGCTCTATCGTTTACAGTTATCGGTAAACCATTTGCGGTATTATAACAAAATGTAGCAACGGCACTGTTATAATTAGGCCTGCACCATTTGCCAAAAAGATTTGGGAAACGGTAAACCAAAACCTTCGCACCCGTTTCCTTTCCATAATTAAAGAAAAGGTCCTCGCCTGCCTTTTTGCTTCTGCCATACTCACTGTCATACCGACCGATAAGTGTTGCTTGAATTGATGAAGAAAGCACCACGGGACAGGTATTATTGTGCTTTTTTAGTGTATCAAGCAAGGTGCTTGCAAAGCCGAAATTGCCTTGCATAAATTCCGCCGCATCTTGTGGGCGGTTAACGCCCGCCATATTGAATACAAAATCCGCATTTTTGCAGTATTCATCCAACTGCTCGAGCGTGGAGTCAACATCGTAAAGATATATTTCTTCAATATTTATTTCGGGATGAGTTTTGTCCTTGCCGTCTCTAATATTTTTTAGTGCTGCAGTTAGGTTTTTGCCAACAAAGCCCGCGGCACCCGTAATTAATATCTTCATACTATTTCTCCAATGATGCAAGTTCATCACGAATATATGCAAGCGACAATAATTTCTCCTTAACCTGCTCTACATTTAAAAGCTCGGTATTATTAGAGTTAAACTCGGTTAAGGTATTACGTTCTACATTGCCGTCTTTAAAATACTTATCATAGTTAAGCCCGCGGTTGTCAGAAGGCACACGGTAAAACTGTCCCATATCAACAGCATTTGCGCACTCTTCGTTGGTAAGCAAGGTTTCATAAAGCTTTTCGCCGTGGCGAATGCCGATAACCTTAATCTCGGTTTCAGGGTTAAAGAGTTCAGTTACTGCTTTTGCCAGCGTTTCAATGGTGCAAGCAGGTGCTTTTTGCACAAGAATATCGCCGTTTACGCCATTTTCAAACGCAAAGAGCACTAAATCAACCGCTTCATCAAGCGACATAATAAAGCGTGTCATACTGGGTTCTGTAATCGTTATGGGGTTACCTGCCTTAATCTGCTCAATCCAAAGCGGAATAACCGAACCGCGTGAGCACATTACATTGCCATAACGGGTGCAACAAATATTTGTTGTATC
>SVOM01000006.1 GCA_015066405.1 Oscillospiraceae bacterium | reverse complement strand
TAAAGCTTAAATCGAAGCTTTCTTTGCCTCTTACCGTTACAGAGCTGCCAAGGCGTTCCTTTACAAATTCCGATGCGCTGTCGATTATATTATTTTCCTCCAACAAAATTTCTCTTGGAGAAAAACTGCCGATTTCGTTGATTAAGCGTTTTTCGGCATTATCGCCGGTAATTTCGGTAACTCTAAGTTCTCCCGTGGATGCATCGGCAAAGCATATACCATACACCTTGTCCCGCAATACTGCGGCGCAAACATAGTTGTTTTTGCCCTCGTCAAGCATTGTGTCTTCGAGTACGGTACCCGGCGTTATAATCTTTACAACATCGCGCTTAACAATGCCTTTTGCTGTTGCGGGGTCTTCCACCTGCTCGCAAATGGCAACTTTATAACCTCGCTCAATAAGGCGGGCAATATAGCCATCACAGCTATGATACGGCACACCGCACATAGGGGCGCGTTCTTCAAGACCGCAATCCTTGCCTGTCAGCACAAGATCCAGTTCCTCTGATGCGGTTTTCGCATCCTCAAAAAACATTTCATAAAAATCGCCCAAGCGGAAAAACAGTATACTGTCTTCATGTCGGCTTTTAATTTCCATATACTGCCGCATCATCGGTGATAAATCAGCCATTAAACATCCCTCTTATATCCAAATATCCCTTAGTGGCAACCGCCGCAGGTTGAACAGTCGTGTGTGCAGTTAGAAATTTCACAGGTCTTGGGGTCTGCGCCCTGAGCACACATACTAATAATTGTGTTAACATCAGCAAGTATTTTATCAACTGCCGCGCGTGCTTCATTGAACTCCACCATTGAAGCATTAGCCATAATATCGTTATAGAGAGCACGCAACTCCTCGTTCATCATCTTAACCTTAACCTCATCCTTCTCATCCTTTGAGAGTTCGTTATCAAGGTTCATACGAGCTATGTTGAACTTGCCGATTTTGTCCTGCAAATCGGTATCCTTTTCGCTATCAATCATCGCCTTTGCAAATCTTACGTAAGCCGGATCGGCCTGTAAAGCTTCTCCTAATTGTCTTGCTGCTGAAATTACGTCCATTTTAATTATCTCCTTTTAAATCAAAGTACCTTTAAGTACATTATTTGTGTCGATTACTTTTACATTTACAAATTTGCCGATAAGCGTTTTATCGCCTGCAAACTCTATTACATCAGTACCATTTGTGCGCCCCATTATAAAGCCTTCGTTTTCGCTTTCCTCTTCACACAAAACGCGGTAGGTTTTACCTTTCATATCGTTTTGCTTTTGCTTGCCGATAATGTCCTGCGCTTGCAGTAGCTCATTAAACCACTTGCCCTTTTCAGCGCGGCTTATTATATCGGGCATTTCAGCGGCGGGTGTACCCGGGCGTGCCGAATAGATGAAAGTAAAAAGTGAATTATACTCTACTTCTTTTACAAGCGATAAGGTATCGCAAAACTCTTCATAGGTCTCCCCAGGGAAGCCCACAATAATATCACTGGTAATCGATAAATCAGGCATACGGCTTCTCGCTGCTTTTATAAGCGATAAGTATTTCTCCCTTGTGTATCGCCTATTCATAACGCCGAGCACCCTATTGTTACCACATTGCACAGGCAAATGTAGATGGTGTGCCACCTTCTCGCAGTCGCGCATTGCATCAAGCAGCTCGAGTGTGCAGTCCTTCGGGTGTGAGGTCATAAACCTTATGCGGAATTCTCCCGAAATATCGTTGATTTTTCGGATAAGCTTTGCAAAATTTATGTCCTCGCTAAGCCCCTTACCGTATGAGTTTACATTTTGTCCGAGCAGGGTTATGTCCTTAACGCCTGCAGCTATCATTTGCTCAGCCTCGCGCAAAATTTCACAGCTCGCTCTTGAACGCTCACGCCCTCTAACATACGGCACTATGCAGTAGGTGCAAAAATTGTCGCACCCATACATAATCGGCAGCCAGCCCTTAACCGTTTTATCGCGGTGTACGGGTATGCCCTCAACAATATGCTTTGTATCGGTAGAAATATCAAAAATACGTTTTGAGCCGTTAAGGCGGCGATACAAAAACTCAGGGAAGCGGTGTATTAAATGCGTGCCGAAAAGTATATCAACATACGGGTAGCTTTTGCGAATACGCTCTGCCACCTTTTCTTGCTGGGCCATACAGCCGCAAACCGCCACTATCATATCGGGGCGTGCTTTTTTAAGTGCCTTCATAGTACCGATATTGCCGTACACCCTGTCTTCCGCGTGTTCACGCACAGCGCAGGTGTTGAAAAGCACAAAATCGGCATCCGATGCATCCTCCGTAAACGCATAGCCCATCTTCTCAAGCATACCCTTTATATGCTCGGAATCGCTGACGTTTTGTTGACAGCCGTATGTATTTATACACGCCTTCGGCACACCGTAGCGCGCGGCGGCAATGCTTTTTGCCTTTTCTATGTATCCTAATTGTTCACTAAACATCCAAACACCTAACAAAAGTATAATTTAATTCAGTATATATTATACTGTATATTAACATCATTATCAAGACTGCAAAAAAATATTATTTAGCTATTTTATAAAAAAGTTCTTTACAAATGGAGTTCCGTATTGTATAATGTACTTGTAAAAAATTATTTAAGCGAGGTATGTTACCATGAAAAAGTTATTAGCCATCTTCTTTGCAGTGCTTCTTATCGCTGTTCCCTGCTGTGTAGGTGCTTCTGCCGCAGGCGCAATCAATGCCGATGAGCAGAGAATTCTCGACACACTCGATCAGTATGTTCAGCTTGGCAAAACCAAGTACCACATTCCTGATGAGTATATCGCACAGGCAAAGAACCATTTCTTAACCATTGATATCACTAAAACTCAGGCTGATGAAATCATTGGATACATCAACGAGGGTGCTGAACTTCTCAAAAAAGATGCAACACCTGATGAAGAGTTCCATATGGAAGTTCTCCCTACTGCTGACAAACAGGCAATCCTTAAATTAGGTCAGGATGCTTGTGCAGTTGTTGACCTTACTCTTACTTATGATGCAGCTACAGAAAAAGTTGTTATCACAAAGACCGATGCTGCTACAGGCGCTCCCGTTGAAGTATTTAACTCTGAGCCGATCATTAAAACAACCGGCGCTGAGGTTAGCGTAATTGTTATCACAGCTGCAGCATTAGCAGTTATTATGGTTGCCGCATTTGTAGTTTCTAAAAAGGTTAAGTTATTTTAATCTTGATAAAACGTATTGATTTTAAAAAGCTAATGGTGCTGTCTTTAGTGCCATTAGCTTTTGCTTTAGTTGGATACTTGATTTTGTTTTTTTCAGCAAAATCAGCAATAAATTCCGTTGTAGACATCTGGAGTATGATGGCAACCGATACACAGGTTTACGATACGGATGATACCTATACCGATTTGTATTCGGGCGAAATCTTTCATAGTTACACCGATACTGTTCCAAGCAGTATTATTACCTTTCCTTTGCCCGGTACGAAATACGGCGAAATTACCATTGAAGGCACCTCAGTTGATTGTCCGCTTTTCTTTGGGGACGACAGCAAAACACTGCGCCGCGGGGTAGGACAGTATAGGGGCAGTTCCTTCCCCGGTATGTGCTCAACCACAATTATAGGCGGGCATAATAATTCATTTTTTAAAACACTTAAGGATGCAAAGGTTGGCGGTATAATAACCATAAAAACGCACTACGGCGTTTACACCTACAAAATTACGGGATCGGCCATAAAGAAATTTGATGACCGCACCGCGTTTGATATTAATGCTGACCACGAAAACGTCGTTTTATATACCTGTTATCCGTTTAATGCGTTGGGACTTACCAAACAGCGTTATTTTGTGTATGGCGAGTATATTTCGGGGCCGAAAATACTGCTTAATGAGTAAGGTTGGTGGATGATATGACTGATAAAAATATAAAAAATATACGAGCTATCATAAACTACACCGTAGCGGTAATTACGGCAATGTTTATTTTCCTTTTTGGGACGTGTTTGGCTTTAGGTATAGCAACATCAAAGGGTTATATCAAATTTACGGTCAAGAGCACCGATTATATTGAAAATTCAAGTGCCGAATTAAAAGAGGGACTTATTTCCCTTGCGATACCAAGCGGTCTGCCCGAAAGCTTTTTTGATGATAAGATAGATTCCGCCGCACTTTTAAAGCTTAATAATGCGTGCATTGATAATGCCTATAATAAGGGCACATTCTCGGTAGACACAACCGAACTAAAAAAAGATTTGGTTAACGATTTTAAAGATTACGCCGCTTCGGGTGCGTTAGCATCAGATGTCGATGTAACCAATGAAGCACTGGGTTATCTTGCCGATTTGTGTGCCGAAAAATACGAAAAAACTGCGGCAAACAGCGTTTTTAAGTATCTTTCTTACTATGCGGGCAAGCTTAATCGTTATACCCTCTTTGCAATAATCGGCACCGCCTTGCTTGCGGCATTTGGAATTTGTTTTGTATTAAAGCTTAGCAAAAACGCCCCCGATAAACGCTTTATGTATTTTGCGCTTTGCGGCGGTGGGTTGATACTGGCAATAGTACCCGCCATTATTCTAATCGGAAGATTTGTAAATAAAATTAGTATTGCCGCCCGCTCTATGCATTTGTTTATTAGCTCTTTTGTTAATAACATTTTATTGTTTGTGTTGCTTTTAGGGCTTTTAATAATCGGCAGTTCTATATTTGTGTTGCTTTTTAAAAAGAAAGATAAAAAAACTCTTGATTTAAAGTAACTATTAGTGTATAATAATTCCGTTGCAAAAATGCAATTCTATGCATACGCCGGTGTGATGGAATTGGCAGACGTAGTGGACTCAAAATCCACCGGTGGCGACACCGTACCGGTTCGAGTCCGGTCACCGGCACCAAAACCCCGTTCTCTTACGAGAACGGGGTTTTTACTTTTTCACTATTCACTTTTCACTCTTCACTAAAAAAGCACTTGAGAGACACCCGAGTGCTTTTTTATTCCTTTATGATAATCGGCGGAAACCTTTATTGCCATTACCCATTAAAGACTTTTTAAATATTCCATATTTTCTTTTGCGTCTTTAAGCTCGGTTTCGGCAACCTCCGTGGGAACAGTTTCTACAATTAAATCATAGCCGTTTTTCTCTGCCCACTTATAAACATCATCAAGCGGGGTTGTACCTTTGCCGAGCAAACGGAACTCCTGCGGCCACCTCGTTGTAAGGCCATCACGGAAATGTATTAAATCAACGCGGTCTTTAAGTGTTTCGAGCACATAAACGGGGTTAACACCTGCATAGTGGCACCAGAAAACATCGATTTCAAAACGCACATTGGTTCGTTTTTGCAGTTCCGTATGCATAAACAACTCATCTTCGTTAAGCATAAACTCTTGCGAGTGATTATGATAAACCAAAGTGATGCCGCGTTCTGCCAATCTCGGTTGCCAACGATTTATGTAATCTATAAGTTCATCCAAGCTCTCTTTTGTTTTGCAAACTTTACATGGTATAACTAGCTTTTTGCAACGGAGTGTTTTGAAAATTTGCACGGTATCTTCAAAAAGCTCTTCAGACGTAATATCTCGGCTGAAATGAGCGGCAGGTATTTCGAGTCCTAACTCATCGCACCAAGCTCTGAACTCGGCAGGTGTGCTGTCAAAAAAGCCGCATGGTTCTACCTGAGTGTAACCCATTTTTGCTATTTCGATAAGTGTGTTTTTTACGTTTTCGCGCATTGCGGTATGTACCGAATAAAGTTGATAACCGTATTTCATAGAAACTCCCCTTTTATTTCAAGCTTTATGCTTTTATTTTAGCATACTGCATGTCCCTGTCAAGACAAAATTTAATGCATTTTTTAACTTATTTTACTGACTTTTACCACTTTATATAAACCTTTTCGCCGTCTCTTATAAACTCGTACCATTTGTTTTTATAGGTGGCGGTGGCTTGGATTTTTGTGCCCGCCGCTAAGGTACCTACCTTATACGTATCGTTAGTAGCTGCCACTGAATATATGTGTTTTTTACTGTCGAGCGTTAATGTTTCATCGCACTTAGTAAACTCGGCTTTTTTTATCTCATCGGTTTTTACATAGCCCACCATTCCGTTGTATCTTATCTCGGACCAACCGGTAACAAGTGTGCGGATGCGCTCGTAAATAACGCCTTTTACGATAATACCGCCCTCGCCCGAATTTTTATTATAACTGTTATAAACCGTTACAGCATCATTTATGCACTCTATCGGCTCGCTGGGATAGACATAGCGGTAGTAAGAAACATTCAAATCGGTATAACCTTTAATTCCATCAACCTTACCGCGACAGGTGTACTGCCACATAGCATACTCGCCTTTATAGTTTGTTGACTCAACATAATGCGCAAGCCAAAAATCATAGTCCTTTATAGCCGCAAAATCCCAATAATCAGTAATTGATGATTTGCTCGCATAGAGCATAGGGTTATAGCCCGATGATGACACATAATTTAAAAACGCAATGGTGTTTTTGGTTAATTGCTGACGGCTTAAATTCTCCGCGCGAGATTTTTGCTTATTGAAAAACTCCTCAAAATCGTATGCCACTGGATAGAGAATTTTTATACCCTCGGCCGCCTTTTCATCAAGCATTTGGCATACCCATGCCGCTTCTTGACGGGCCTCCGCCTCGGTTATGGCGGTGGAATAAAAATAAACACCTATCGCAATTCCGTTTTCGGCCGCACCCTTTATGTTACGCTCAAAATAAGCATCCTGCACGATTTTGCCGGTAACATATCCACGGTAGCCCATACGTATCATTACAAACTCAACGCCCGCGGCGGCAACCTTTTTCCAATCGATTTTGCCATCGTGGCTCGATACATCAATTCCATAAGACAGTGCTTGCCAATGCTCGCTAATAACAGTATTTACCGAATCGTATATTGTGATATCTCCTAAAACTTCACTTTGCTCTAACTTATCGTTATTCATATCAGTGTTGTTTTTTGTGTCCTCTTTAGAGTTTTCATCGGCTATTTCAACCTCGGGTATTACAATTTCATCAGTGGAACTTTGCTGACTTGAGGACGGTGTAGAAACCGATTGAGTAATTACCTCGGTGTAGGGCTTTTCGATATAAAAACCATTTTTGGTAACATACACAAGCGGTACAACAAGCGCCAAGCACAATAAAAAACAAACACCCGAAATTACCGACAAAGCAATATGTCCGCGGATGAATCCGCGGACTTTTTTTAACCTGTCTTTAGTAGTTTTGGGTGTTCTTTGTTTATTCGTCAAGTTTAAGCACCGCCATAAACGCCTCTTGCGGAACCTCGACACTGCCGAGCTTACGCATACGTTTCTTACCTTCTTTTTGTTTTTCAAGCAGCTTTTTCTTACGTGTTATATCGCCGCCATAGCACTTTGCAAGTACATCCTTGCGCATAGCTTTTACAGTTTCACGAGCGATAATTTTTCCGCCAACGGCAACCTGTATCGGCACCTCAAAAAGCTGGCGCGGAATATAGTCTTTGAGTTTCTCTGCAATGCGGCGAGCGCGGCTGTAGGCGTTATCTCTAAATACTATAAAAGACAGCGCATCAACAACATCGCCCGCTATCATAACATCAAGCTTTACAAGGTCAGACTTATTATAGCCGCTTATTTCATAATCGTAGGAAGCATAACCTCTTGTGCGTGATTTAAGCGCATCAAAAAAGTCGTAAATAATCTCGCCCACGGGCATAATGTAATGAATATCCACACGGTCGCCCATATATTTCATATCGGTATAAATGCCGCGGCGTTCTTCACACAGCTGCATAATTGCACCCACATATTCACTCGGAGCATAGATATGCACATCCGCCACCGGCTCAGATGCCGAAGAAATGGTGGCAGGGTCGGGATAGTTTGTGGGGTTGTCAACGCTGATTTCCTCGCCGTTAGTCAGTTCAAATTTATAAATAACGCTGGGTGCTGTTGTGATTATATCAAGATTATACTCACGCTCCAAGCGTTCCTCGATAATCTCCATATGCAAAAGACCTAAAAATCCGCAACGGAAGCCAAAACCGAGTGCCTTTGAGGTTTCAGGCTCATAAAGCAAGGATGCATCGTTAAGCTGTAGCTTTTCGAGTGCCTCACGCAAATCTTCATAATGTGCGCCGTCAGCGGGGTAAATACCGCAAAAAACAACGGGGTTTACCTTGCGGTAGCCCGCGAGCGCCTCGCTCGTTGGGTTTTCGGCTAAAGTTATGGTGTCGCCCACACGCGCATCATTAACAGTTTTTATGGATGCGGCAAGGTAGCCCACCTCGCCCGCTTCAAGACAGTCGCAGGGCACGAGTGCAGTTGCACTCTTTCGGCCGATTTCAACAACATCAAAGGTGGCACCCGTTGCCATCATTTTAATTTTATCTCCCGTTCGGATTTTGCCCGAAACTACACGGAAATACACGATTACACCCTTATAGGCATCATAATAAGAGTCAAAAATAAGGGCTGACAATGGCTCATTTCTATCTCCCTTTGGTGCGGGAATTTCAGTAACGATTTTCTCAAGCACCTCTTCAATATTAACGCCCGTTTTTGCCGAAACCAAGGGGGCATTATCGGCGGGTATGCCGATTATATCTTCAATTTCACCCTTTACGCGCTCGGGGTCGGCAGACGGTAAATCTATTTTGTTAATAACGGGCAAAAGCTCAAGACCGTGGTCAACCGCTAAATATGTGTTGGCAAGGGTTTGCGCCTCAATACCTTGAGAAGCATCAACTATAAGCAGTGCGCCCTCGCACGCCGCAAGCGACCTCGAAACCTCATAGTTAAAGTCCACATGTCCCGGGGTATCTATTAAATTAAGCTCATACTGTTTACCATCGGCTGCGTTGTAATAGAGCGTTACAGCGTGAGATTTTATTGTAATACCACGCTCTCTTTCAAGGTCCATACTATCAAGTATCTGCTCCTCCATTTCCCTTGAGGACACCGAGCTTGTTTTTTCAAGCAAGCGGTCGGCAAGGGTGGATTTGCCGTGGTCAATATGTGCAATTATGCAAAAGTTTCTTATATTTTCAAGTGGGAATGACACAAACGTTTCTCCTATCAAAATATTAATATAATTAATATATCATAAAATGCGAAATAATACAATAATTTGCAAAGAGAAAAAATTTGTGATATTATACATTTGGTGATAAAAATGAATTGCGAAAATTGTGTAAATTTTGTTTTTGATGAAGAAACCCAAGAGTATGTTTGCGTTGCCGCATTTGATGAGGATGAATACGTGCGGTTTTTATCGGGAAATCAAAAAAACTGCCCGTATTTTCGACTTGATGATGAATACGGTGTTGTGCGAAAACAAAATTAAAAGCTCCTTGACTTGTCAGCCAAGGAGCTTTTGGGTTATAAAATTTATTTTACCGAGATTTTTATCTTCCAGCTTGCTGTATTGCCTTTATATCTCCCGTTATCCTCAATCACTTTTACGGTTTTTACAACCCTCTCATTCTTGCGTAGCAAAAAATTCATATCTACACAAGCCGAGTCCGAGTATTTGTCGTGCTCGGTTATTTTAACATTCATAGTTTTCTCCACTATTTCACCTTTGGGCACTTTTATCCTATGTTTATTTGAAATTTCTTGCCCATCCATTATGAATATTTTTGACCACTCGCTACCAACATTGTTATTTTCAATACAAATGGTTTCAATTTTAATTTGGTAAGTATCATACTTGGTAACATCTATAACAGTTAATGCGATAGCTGCAACTAAAAAGGCAAAACATATTATAGCAGCTAAACACGATAACGCTAAAAGAGCGTACCATTTCCGTTTCACACAAATACCCCCGTAAAATAAAAAAGCACACCCCGAAGAGTGTGCCGAAAAAGTGTCCCCTCGGTATAGCTGCGACACTAACCATTTCCCTATGCGGAATTAGAGGAAGACACCTTTTACCAAGGTATCATCCCACATAGAGAAACTATTATTCAGTTAGTGTCGCAAGCACATTTTACCACATAAAAATTGAAATGTAAAGATAATATCAAAATTCCGCTTTTTCTATTATTGCCGCCATAACGGTAATATCATCTTCGTGATTATCTTGGCGCCTGCGTTTTGCCGATTGGGATATATGCTCACTAAGCTCTTGGGCTGAGCCGTTACCCCAATTTTCAAGCTCGGCGCATATCCACTCGGTGCCCTCCTGTGTGGCACCATCCGACATAAGCAATAATATATCGCCCGGGCGTAGCCGTATAGTTGCTTTATCGAAAGATATATCTCGCAAAATACCCGCAGGAAGCGAGGTACTTTGCGCCTTACCCGTTCTGCCGCTTCGGCGCACCAAGGTCGGTGCGGCGCCCGCCTTTAGCAAATCGCACCTGCCCGTATGCAAATCAATTGCCGCTATATCAACTGTTGCGGTTGACTCATCGGTCGATTTAAAAATCATTGATGAATTTAAAATACTAAGCGAGCAGTCATACCCAAAGCCCGCCTTTATCATGCGCCCTATAAGTCCCGCCGCCATTGCGGAATCCACTGCGGCACGGCCGCCCGTACCCATACCATCGCTGAGCACCATAATAAACCTACCCTTGCCATCGGGGAAATATCTATATGCATCGCCGCAAAGTGTGTGGGGAGCCGATATTATTTGATTAACACCTATATCGGCTTTAAGGGTGCATCTTTCTATAATATTGATAATGGTTTCATCGCCAAAGGCCGACACGCACGGCGCATCAAAATCACGTGATGCCGCAAGAGAAGCCTGCCGCATTATTTGCATACGGTTAATAACGGTATCCTTTGTGTTTTTTATGCGGATTTCAACACTCATCCTGCCGTATTTATCTATTTTACAGCAGCATCCGTCAGCCACAACATCAATGCTTTTTAGTGCCGCCAAAATATTGTTTGCGGCGGCATTATCAAACACCTCGCCCGCATCGATTTCGGTTACCAAATCGCCAAGCAGGCTTGATATGCCGCAAAACTGGTCGGCGATAACACTGCGGACCTCATCAATGCGCGATTCCGCCGAAATACGCGCGGCATACGCGGTATAATGCCGTCTAACCGCATTGCCAACCTCTTGCAGTCGCACACATCTGCCGCGAAATTCATCGGGTGCGAGATTTTCGGGCTCGCCGTCCCCCTGTTTTACCGCCTTTGTCATATCAATAACCGCCGAAACTGTGTCGTTTCGTTTGCTTTCCCAACAGTGCACACGAAGGGTGCAACCGCGACAGGCGGTTTCCTCAACGCCATCAAAAACATCCGAAAAATCAGGAGCATTAATGCGAGATAGCTCGCCCGCCACCTGTTCAACCGTATCGGATACATCCTTTAGCGCATTGGATGCATTTTTAAGGCGCATCGTAACCGATTTTTTAAGTCCCTCAGGTGGCTCGGTTTGGGGCAAGGGTGCTAATATTTTTCCGATTTTAACGCCCGCCGTTCTTGGCACGAGAATATATATAAGTGCCGCCACGGCAGTTTCTATTAAATATGTTACGATACTATCAGAAGAAATAACGGCAGAGCAGGCAAAAATCGATATAGCGAACGCCGTTAGAACGCCGTATTTGCCAAGTGAAGAAAAGGTACCCGCAATAAGCGCCGAAAAAGCCAAAATTACCGAAACGGCGGCATCGGCACCTGAAAAAAGAGAAATAACGGCAAAGGTTATGCCAAATATACCTGATGGCACAACGCCCGCAAACCTTGAAATAATGAGGACCAGCGTGAAAGCGATAATTCTGCCGAAAACAATTTCGCCTAAAGTGATACTTAAAAGGCCCGACAAAAGTATGCCAAGGGTTATAAGCATTGCGCCTGATTCTTCGCCCGAAACGCCTACAGTATCCCTTTTTATAACCTCTAACGCGCGGTTTATGAAATAGGCACCACCCGCGGCGATTAGTGCCTCGGCCACGGCTAATACTATCTCGATGGTTTCACTTTTTACCGCAACAAGCCCCGTTGCCAAGGTTACCGCCGCCACAGATAAAGCCGAAAAAAACGGTTTTACGGCGCCTTTAAATGTGCCGTTTGCAAGTAGGCGCACAGCGGCAATGCCGAGCACCGTTATTAAATATCTAAAAAAAGATAATTCGGCGGGGGCAAGCAAATAGCCCATTGCCGCACCCGCGGCCGAGGATAATATGTATGGACTCATTACACCGCCCGTAAAGGAAAGTCCAAAAGGAACTAATGCTCCTAACAGCTGTCCGCGCGTAGTTAAAAAACCCAAAAACGCAAAAATTAAATGCTTCGCAACCGCACCGATTATATCGGTTAGCGTAGGTGTAGTGGACAAGGAACTGATTACCGATTCATTTTTCATACTTTTCACCGCCGATAGTTTTTGTGATACTATTATACCGCTTGTCCTACCTACTATTTTGTCAAAACAACACCGAACTTTTAGTTTCTTTTTGTTTTTATTTTTACACTGTTGTCGAAGACAGTAAAATATAAAAAGACCTGCCTAAAGGGAATTGCGATTATGTATATGCAATAATCAAAATTTATCCGCCCGAATTGCTTCGGACGGATTTTTATATTGTAATACTTATTTTTATATGATATACTATTAGTATAGAATTGCAAAAAAGAGGTGAAGGAATGCTTGAAAATAAACTTGGAATAACAGATTCTGCCGAACTTGCCCGTGAAGAGGAGAAAATCAGCAAGAAGAAAGCGCGAGAGTTATTCGAAAACGGAGTTCTTGATAATTTAGAAGCAGGTACAACATCGTCCCTTATAGCAATTCATAAGGCCTTATTCCAAGATATTTATGATTTTGCAGGAAAAATCCGCACAGTTAATATTGCAAAAGGAAATTTCCGTTTTGCGCCCGTAATGTATTTGGAATCCGCCCTTCATAATATTGATAAAATGCCACAATCAAATTTTGATGAGATAATCGAAAAATATATCGAAATGAATATCGCTCATCCGTTTCGTGAAGGCAACGGCAGAGCAGCTCGTATCTGGCTTGACTGTATATTAAAACGCGAAATAGGTAAAGTGATTGATTGGAGCCTGGTAGATAAAGACGACTATTTACTTGCTATGGAACGCAGCCCCATTAAAGATATTGAAATCAAGCATATTTTTAAAAACGCTTTAACAGATAAAATAAATGACCGCGAAGTGTTTATGAAGGGTATTGACCATAGTTATTATTACGAAGATTATACTACTTTTAAAACAGAAGATTTATAAAAAAATCGGCCAAGTTCCTTAACGGTACTTGGCCTGAATTATTTCGTTTTTTATTTAAAAATTAATCTTCTGCAATTTCTTCTTCTGCTAAATCGGCGATAAGAACATTAACTCTCGTTATGGCATTGCCTGTCATATCCTGCAATTTGTCTTTAACGTTTACCTGCACCGCTTCAGCAACGGTTTTTACCTTGAAGCCCGGTTTTACCGAGATATAAACGCTTATATCAACCGCACCGTTTTTGGCAGTTACCTTAACGGGTTTAAGCGGCGAATTACCGCTTACAACGCTTTTAATATCAAGGTTGCGGTTAGAAAGCGCGGCAACACCCTCAACCTCCAAAGAAGCGATGGTTACCATCTTTTCGATTACATCGGTGTTTATACCAAGACCGCCCGAAACATTTATATTTGACATATTAAAATCCTCCGTTTCAACATCGTTTATTTTAGAGAAAATATATTCGTTACCTCTATTATACCACATTTTGCCGTAAACTCAACTATTTTACAGTAAGAATTTTAATTTTGTCAACCGTGTACCCACTTTGTGCCTTTGCAACATCCTGAATTTGCAGTGTTTGTGCCGCACTTAAGCTATCGGCTTTTACCACAATATTTATATCGCTATCGCCTATAATTGCCAGTGCTTCGGTAAAGCCCTTGGCTTTAAGCAGTGTTTCGATATTGCCCTCCGCCGTTTGCCGTGCGGCAATGGAAGCCGCCTTATCAACCGCAGTTTTTATAACATCGGCATTGTCCCCTGCACTCTTGATAGTTTCGGCTAATTCTTCTTTAATTTCGGCTCTTTGTTCGGTTCGCTCGCGCCGCGATTTTGTAAAATAATCTTCGGCATTTGCCGATGTTTCGAGCGACTCGCTGTCAGCGGCACCATCAACAAACTCGGCTTCGCCTAAATACTTGTTCTCATTTGGCTGATATCGCATATTAAGCCACACCGCCGCACCGAGTGCCACAATCATAACCGCCAGCACCAACTGACTTTTCCCTAAAACCTTACCTTTTTTCATAACCTATTTTCCTCCCTTTCCGGATATGTATATTCTTTTTGATGTTACCGATAATGTTGCCATCAGACAGTTTTTTATTTTTTCGTTGGTCAGTTCGTTGTTTGCGCCGTCATACACAACCGCCACACCGCGTATTTGCGGCAGCTCCCTATTTACAACAAGCGCCTTTTGGTTACCCGAAGAATCGGTAATTATTACCCGATTTTTCTCGCCATCACTCGATTTGTCCGTTGCGGTATCGGACTCACGCATACTGTCGGAAATTTTTGTTTCATCAGCATAGTTATATTTAATATCACTGTCCAGCGTTATAACCACTGTTGCACGGCAGGAGGTAATATCTTTAACCAGCTTTTCTATATCCTTTTCCAACTGCTGCTGATAAGCCACAGCATCAAAATTGTCCGCCGTAACTACGCTTTGTGTTTCTTTTGGTGCAAGACCTGAAAGCAAAATCAACACAACACCGAGAATGCCGAGAATCAGTATCAATTTTCCGTTTTTTAGACGTGTTAGCACCGCCTGTAATTTATCATTCATATATAACCGTCACCAGTTTCCCGTCCACCGTTTTTTCCAAAACTTCTCTGACCTTTTTTTCTTCACAGTCGGTATACACCGTTATACTGTTAATATATATGCTGCCGCCCTCGTTAATATTAGTATCTACCGCCACTTTTTTATAGGTTATCCCGTTTTCCGTAAGTAGAGTTTTACATAGATACTCGGCCTGTACATCGGCCGCGGCGGTTACCGATTTTGTGCTATCTTCCACACTCGGTATTTTTATATCAATTTTAACCCTCTGCACCGCCGTAAACAGTGCAACGCATATACATAAAAAAAGAAGTGATACTGCATATTTAACCGATTTTTGTATGTTTCCCGATGGGTAAAGGCCTGTCAAAGCGCCGATAAAAATCGCCGCTGCGGAAAAGCCTATTAATATTTGTTTTAATGCTTCCATTGTTTCACCCTTTTTTGATAAGCACCGATATTGATATAACAAAAAGCGCACCCACAAACAAAATCATACCCATAAGCAATGCCAACAAGCTATCTACAGCCTTTAAAACGCCCACCGCTTTAACCGACATCATATTTGCCACAGCGGAAGAAACCATTATAACTATACGCCACAAAAACAGTTCGAAAATAAGCGGCAAGAGTATCAGCACCACCGCCACCACGGCATAAAGCCCTACCGAGCTTCTAAGCAGCTGTACCGATGCCGTAACGGTTGTGAGTGCTTCGCTGAGCGCAGGTCCCGCCACAGGCACAAAGGATGCCACAAAAAATTTAGCCGTTTTAACGCCAACCGTGTCGGCCGCGGCACTAAGGGTGGTTTGCAAAGATAGAAGCCCCGCAAATGCCGTAAATACAAGTGCTAAAATCCAAAGGGCAACGTTTTTTACGGTGGATACGAGCGAATTATCCTTTATTAGCGGCGACACACCCGAGGCGAGTCCCAGCCCAAAATACGCGCACATAAGCGGCACTATTACAAATGCGGCGGCTTGTACAATAATCTCGGCGGCAAGAAGCAGCATACCGCCCGCCACCGAGGCGGCCGAGGGCGAACCCGAAAGCAAAATTATACCCGAATAAATGGGTATAAATGACAGCATAAATACACCGGTGCCTTTTATAGCCGAAACCGATGCCGAGATTACGCCCACCACACCATCGGCGATGCTTAAACTGACAAGCAAGGAAAATATAAAATTAATTGTTTCGGCAAGCTTGCTGTTATCAGGTGTGAATGCCTTTACGGCGGCCGAAAAAATCATAACCGCAAACACCGCCAAAAAAGATTTAAAGGGCGCATTTCCGCCGCTTCTTAAAAATGACCATATATGCGAAAACACGCTTTTTGCGGTAAGATTTTTGTTCCAATTATAATCGTTTATATCAATATTGTTGCTCTCGAAAAATTCCTTTACCTCTTCGGGTATAATCTCATTTATTTCGTTAACGCTGGTGTTTTGTGCCGTTTGCTTGTACATATCGGTGGCCGACACCGAGAACGAAAATAAAAAAATCAAAACTATTAAAACAACTATCTTTTTCATTGTTAATCTATAAGCGTTGTAACAACCGTAAATAGTTCTTGAAGCAAGGGCACTGTTAAAACAAAAATTGCCGCGCGACCTGCAAGCTCGGCCTTTGCGGCCACTGCACTTTGTCCAAAATCGCGGCAGGTATCGGCAATAAACTGCGTTATGTACCCTATTGCCAAAACCTTTGCCGCAAGAAAAAACCTACTGCTTTGTATGCCCGAGTTTTTAAGCGTACTTAAAAACTCTTTTGCGGGACCCACCAGCGTGCTGATTACCCCCACAAGAATAATGCACCCCACCGCTACGGTTATTACAACTGCATATTCCTTTTTATAATTTCCGATAACCACCGACAGCATAACTGCTATAAGGCAGATGCCAAGTGCTTCAAACAGTTCCATTTTTAAAGCCCGAAAACCGATTTTACCGTTGCAAAAAGCTCGCCGATAACATTAACTATCATTAAAAGCACCACCACAAGTCCTGCAAGGGTAGTAAGCATTGCCTGCTCCTCACGGCCCGAGCGCACAAGCACCTGATGAAGCACCGTTACAATTATGCCTATTGCCGCCACCTTAAAAATAAAATCAACATCCATTTTATCACCTTAAATTAAAATAATCGATATACCGAGTCCCGCAAAAAAGCCGAGTGTCTTTATGGGTTTAGATTTTTCTTTAAACTCCCGTTTGGCATCCTCATATCTAAACTCCAACTCTTTCATATACATTTTGCAAATATTAATTTGCTCGGCAACATCCCCCATACCAAGCCGCGAAAAAAACTCGTTAACGGTTTGGGCATCCTCAGGGTTAAGCCCGTTTTGCAGTACCTCAACCCTAAACGGACTATGCACTGCAAAAAAACCATCGTGATTTGGTATTTCCTCCAAAACTGTTGATAGCTCAGCCGAAGAATAACGTATTTTATCGCCAATAATACCCACTGTTCTTACATACCAATTAAGCGTTTCGGCACGTTTTTTAAGACCTGCCGATAAATTAACACCCGTTAGCGTTGCCGCGGCGGTTATAAGGATAAATCCTGCCAATTTAATTACGAATAGCATTTTAATATTTCCTCACTTGTAAAAATTTTATTTCCTTTATTTCTATCAAGCATTACAACTGTTTTTACAGCACCCGAGGTTATTAGTCGGCGTGTTACGGGGCGTAATATCAACTGCTCTACGCTTCCGATATGCGCCGTTGTGATTATCTCGGCACCGCCGTTTACCGAATCAAACACGCGTTTAAGCTCTAAATCGGTGCCGATTTCATCAAATGCAATATAGTCGGGTGTCATTGTGCGGAGTGCTATCTCTATGCCCCTGTCTTTTTCTATACCGAATAAAACATCGGTGTTCGGACCTAAATCGTTAAAGATAACACCCTTGGAAAAGGCCGAGATTTCGCCGCGGGTATCAACTACGCTTACCTTATTACCTTCTTTAGACAACTGTCGCACCAAATCGCGAAGTACCGTTGTTTTGCCGCTGGCGGGCGGACCTGCCAATAAAACACCACCCGTAATTTTACCGCTCAAAAAATTCGCCGCACCCACAACCTGCCGCGCAATTCTTATATTAACGGATGAAAATTCATAAAGGTTTTCGCCCGAAAAATTCCCCACAACGCCCGCTCTATGCCCAAAAGGCAAAGAAATGAAGCCGTTATTAAGCTCGTTTGTGTGCGCGTAAACCGAGCTGTTACAAAACCGCTTTACAGTAAACGCTATGTCCTCACTCTCAAGTATCGGCTTTATAAAAATAGGCGTTTTGCCGCACATAACGCATATCTCTTTGCCCGAGCGCAGTCGTATTTCATCCGCGCTTTGTTTTATATTTTCCGATAAAAGACCTATCGCCGCCGAAATTTTCAGCGGCAATAATTCAAGTAAATGCACCACTTTAAATATCACCAATAAATGTTATGCGGACAACCTAAAAAAAATAACCTTTTGTTATAAAACAAAAGGCAAAAAATAAAACCCGCACATAATGTGCGGGTTTAAATACTGTTAAGTTATAATTACTTAAGTTCAACAGTAGCGCCAACCTCAGTGAGTTTAGCTTTGATTTCTTCAGCTTCCTCTTTAGAAGCGCCTTCTTTAAGGGTTTTGGGAGCGCCATCAACCATTGCCTTAGCTTCTGCAAGACCAAGACCTGTGATTTCGCGAACTGCCTTAATAACCTTAATCTTTTCTGCACCGGCAGAAGCTAAAACAACGTCAAACTCAGTTTTCTCTTCTGCTGCTGCGGCACCACCTGCTGCGGGAGCTGCTACTGCAACTGCTGCTGCGGCTGATACGCCAAATTCTTCTTCTACTGCTTTAACGAGCTCAGAAAGCTCAAGAACTGTAAGAGTTTTTAACTCTTCAACGATAGCTGTAATTTTTTCTGCTGCCATTTTATTTTCCTCCAATAATAAATAAATTTGTTTTTTAATTAATTATTCTGCAGCGCCGTCTTTATCAACGATGGCTTGAACTGCACGTGCAAATGCTGCGATAGGTGCCTGGAAAGCTCCAACAACTGTTGCGAGGAGAACCTCTCTTGACGGAAGCTTTGCAAGGGAATTGATGGTTTCAATATCAATAGCTTTACCATCTAAGTAACCTGCTTTGATGTTGAAATTATCGTGTGCATCTGCAAATTTGCCGAGAATACGAGCCGCTGCTACGTGATCCTCTTTAGAAATTGCTATTGCTGTTGTGCCTTCAAGAACCGACTTGATGCTCTCAAGCTCAGTACCCTCAATAGCACGGCCGAGAAGTGTATTTTTAACTACGCGGTAATCAACACCTGCTTCACGAAGCTCTTTACGGAGAACTGTATCGTCAGCAACCGAGATACCCTTGTAATCAACGATAACACCTGCAACCGAGTTTTCGATATCGGCCTTAAGACCAGCAACGATTTGCTGCTTTTGCTCTAATACTTTAGCGTTTGGCAAAATTTTCACCTCCGATAAATTAAAAATGCCTATCCCCGAAAACATGAGGATAGGCATAAAAATACTTTGAATAAGCTTTTATACGCACACCTCGGTAGGCGGTTTCCCTTTACCTTTAGTAAAAGACCTACTGTCTTCGGATTGCATTAGTTTGACAGGATATCCTGTCGCGCCAAATTATAATATCACACTTACCTTAATTTGTCAACCACAAATTTTATGCGCCGAACTTAGCAACGTTAATTTTGATGCCGGGGCCCATAGTTGTAGCAACAACACAAGACTTAACATACTGACCCTTTGTAGCGGCCGGTTTAGCCTTGATAATGGCATTCATAAGGGTATCAAAGTTTTCCTGTAATTTTTCAGGACCGAAAGATACCTTGCCTATCGGGCAGTGGATAATATTTGTTTTGTCAAGACGGTACTCAATTTTACCTGCTTTAGCCTCGGTAACTGCCTTAGCAACATCAGGTGTAACTGTACCTGCCTTGGGGGTAGGCATAAGTCCGCGCGGACCTAAAACCTTACCAAGACGACCAACCATACCCATCATATCAGGTGTTGCGATAACAACATCGAAATCGAGCCAGTTTTCGTTTTGGATTTTAGCAACGAGCTCTTCAGCACCTACATAATCTGAACCTGCAGCCTCTGCCTCTTTAGCTTTGTCGCCCTTTGTAAGAACGAGGGTTCTTACCTTTTTACCGGTACCGTTAGGAAGAACTACGGCGCCGCGAACCTGCTGGTCTGCGTGACGTGAGTCAACACCCAAACGTACATGGATTTCAACTGTTTCATCGAATTTAGCTGTAGCAGTTTTAGTTGTTAATGCAACAGCTTCTTCGGCATCATAAAACTTACCTTTTTCGATAAGATTTACGCTTTCGTTATATTTTTTACCGTGTTTCACTTTCTTTACCTCCTAAGTGGTTAAATCGGAAATTTCCTCCCACGAGAAGAGAGTATTAATCGATAACTTCAATACCCATGCTGCGAGCGGTACCTGCTATCATAGACATAGCAGCCTCAACGCTTGCTGCGTTTAAGTCGGGCATCTTCTGTTCTGCGATTTTTCTAATCTGCTCGCTGGTGATTTTAGCAACTTTATTTTTGTTCGGCACGCCCGAAGCAGTCTCAATGCCGCATGCCTTCTTTAAAAGAACGGCTGCAGGCGGAGTCTTTGTAATAAAGCTGAATGAACGGTCTGCATAAACGGTAATAACTACCGGAATGATAAGACCTGCATCATTCTTTGTGCGTTCATTAAACTCTTTTGTAAAAGCCATAATGTTAACGCCATGCTGACCCAGCGCCGGACCAACAGGGGGAGCCGGTGTGGCTTTACCTGCCGGAATCTGTAATTTGATGTAACCTGTAATTTTTTGAGCCATTGTTTGCACCTCCAATATTCGTGGTAACTAGTGTTTTTACACTTGGCGGAACGTTCATCTTCCCGTTCCTCCCACCGTGACGGTCTAAGCCGTCGGCGGCAAAACAGCCGCTAGTTAACAATTAATCGGCCAGAACTATCTGGTCTAAGTCCATATCAACAGGTGTTTGCCTGCCGAATACGGTGATGAGAACGCGAACGTTGTTGTTTTCTGCATCAATTTCATCAACAACACCTTCTAAGTTCTCGAAAGGTCCTGAAACGACCTTAATATTATCTCCAACCTTGTATGCAAGCTCAACGCTGTGCTTTTCAACGCCGAATTTAGCAACCTCTTCGTCAGTTAGAGGTACAGGTTTGGATGCCGGACCTACAAAGCCCGTTACGCCGTGAATATTTCTTACAACGTACCAGCTGTCGTCCGTAACGATCATTTTGATAAACACATATCCGGGGAAGAGTTTTCTCTCAACCTCACGCGTTTTTTCACCTTTTATCTCGGTAACGGTCTCGGTTGGAATTTTAAGGTCAAAGATGAGATCCTGCATTTTGCGGTTTTCTACCATCTTCTCAAGGTCGCCCTTAACCTTATTCTCATAGCCGGAATAGGTATGAATTACATACCACTTTGCTTCGTTTGACATTTATATTACCTCCACAATATTTGGCTTAAAGCGCCCAAATTATGTCGAGTAGTTTTGCAAGACCGAAGTCTAAAACCCATATAAACGCACCGACAACAACGCACATAATCAAAACAATTACCGTGTTCTTTAAAACGT
The DNA here is from genome assembly GCA_015066405.1 of Oscillospiraceae bacterium. Taxonomy (GTDB): domain Bacteria; phylum Bacillota; class Clostridia; order Oscillospirales; family Acutalibacteraceae; genus SIG565. The sequence continues at coordinate 45,991 of SVOM01000006.1, read as the reverse complement.
CCTTAAAGCCGGGCCAAACAATCTTTTTGGCTTCGCTCTTATAATCACGTAAGAACTTAACTACTCTCTGCAAAATAGTTGGCTTTTTGCCTGCGCACTCAATATAATCATTAATAAATAAATGCGCGCCGCTTAAAAGCATACTTGCGAAGAGAAGTGCGGTTACTGTGATAAGACCGCCCAATACATAGGTAATGCTTTTGGCACCTACGCCATCGGCATTGATGTATTTGAAGGGATCTCCCAGTGTTACAACCAACATAAATACTGCTACTACGGCAGCACTTACGGGTGCGGCATACTTAGCACCTTTAGATTTAAAGGAAAAACCGCTAAGCACCACTGTGAGCACAGCAACACAGAAACAGAAAAGTAATTTGTAGGATTTGTGCAAGTCCACACCCTGTACAGCCGAACCAAATGCCATTTCAGCACCTGTTGCCGTAATAGTGGTGGTGGCAGTCGCTATGGAAGCAAAGTTTGTGAAGAACATTACCACTGCGGCAACGCCTGTTATCAAACCTAAAATCTGACAAACCTTGTTAATAGCTTTCATGTGCACCCTCCTTACTTTGTTTCCTTGTGTACGGTGTGCTTTTTACAGAACCTGCAATACTTATTCATTTCAAGTCTGTCCGGATCGTTTTTCTTGTTTTTCATTGTGTTGTAGTTGCGCTGCTTACACTCTGTGCAAGCTAAAGTGATCTTAACTCTCATGACGGCACCTCCCGTTTTACGGAATTTATTTTTGCCCTGAAATTCGGGCAAATCGCCTCCCTCAGCAAGAGCATATACTGACCTTGACGCACTATATTGTAGCGCCAAAGTAAAGCACGCACAATATATGCAAAACTGCTTTGAATCCCTCTTTTTGCGGAAAAATGGGCGCAAAAAAAAAGACCTTCAGAGGTAAGTAACAGTATATCATACTTTACCCCTTCGGTCAAGTCTTTTTTTATATTTTATTTATGATATGTGCCACCGCCCAATATTTTGAATGCGCGGTAGATTTGTTCGGTTAGCATAACACGTGCCAATTTGTGCGGAAAGGTCATTTCCGACATTGACATTTTGAGGTCGGCCGTTTGCTTTAGTGCTTCATCAAGCCCATAAGAGCTGCCTATCAAAAAGACAATACATCCTCTGCCGTTTATAGCCGCATCATTTATATACTTTGAAAACTTTTCGCTTGAAAATTGCTTGCCCTCGATACACATCGCAATACGTAGCGCGCCTTGCGGTATCTTTTTTTCGATAGCGGCCGCTTCTTTTTTTAGGGCGTTTACTATTTCGTTTTGTGTTGGGTTTTCGCTTAATCTCTCGGGGGTTATTTCCACCGCCTCAAAATTACAAAAGGAAGATAAGCGCTTTTCGTATTCGCGTGCGGCATCGATAAAAAATTTTTCCTTTAGCTTTCCAAGAGAAATAATCTTAATTTTTATCATACGCAAAACCAGTCCCCGCCGCTCACCTTTGCAGCGCTTAATATGTAGTCTTCATTCCTCTTGGCGCCAATATCTCCGAGCGATGCTACCGCGACATTTTCGGCAAGCCTTGGTAAATTATTATGCTGGCTTAAATGCGCCAAAACAAATCTTGTTGCGCCGCTGTTTAACAGTTTAGGCAGCTCTGCCGAGCAAGAGATATTTGATAAATGCCCTTTATCACTTAAAATTCTAAGCTTAAGCTCCGGCGGATAAGGTCCGCTTTTGAGCATTTTTATATCGTGGTTTGATTCAATATATACAAGATTACTGCCGCTTATCGCCTGTCTTACGCTATCGGTAACAATGCCAAGGTCGGTGCAAACCGAGATTTTTGTGTTGTCGGGCATATTAAAGAAAAAACCGCTCGAGCCCATACAGTCGTGGCTTGTCTCAAAGCGCCCCACCACTATATCGCCTATCATCGTTTTATCATTAATCTCGTTAAGTACGGCATCAACGGGTAATTTGCAGTGTTGTTCAATGGCACATAAAGTATCGCATGAGGCAAAAACGGGTGCCTTTGTTTTTTTAATAACGGCAGACAAGCCTTTTATATGGTCGCTATGCTCGTGGGTTATAAAAATCGCCTTTATATCAGTGGGCTCGATGCCTTTTTCGGCAAGAGCGTTTATAATTTGCACGCCTGATGCGCCCGCATCAACAAGCACGCCGCCACCCCCGCAGCCCACAAAACAGCTGTTGGCACTGCTTGAGCTGAAAAGCGGTAAAAATCTTGCCATAAAAGCACCTCCCTTTTTAAGTATTATAAAAAGGGCTATAACGATAGCCCTTTTATCAGTTAATGCGTTTAATGTCTGCTCCGAGAGCCATAAATTTGCCGACAACATTTTCATAGCCGCGGTCTATATGCTCAATATCTTCAATAATGGTTTCGCCCTCAGCCATAAGGCCTGCCACTATCATTGCGGCGCCCGCTCTTAAATCTACAGCTCGAACACGAGTACCACTTAATTTTTCAACACCATTTATAAATGCGCGCTTGCCGTCAACCTGAACCTCAGCACCCATTAAGGACAACTGCTCAACATAACGGAAACGGCTATCCCACACGCCCTCGTTTATAATGCTTGTCCCTTCTCCCACAGTTAACACCGCTGCAACCTGCGGCTGCATATCGGTGGGAAATCCTGGGTGCGGCATTGTTTTTACCTTGCACATACGGGGTCTTGTATCCATTGACACCCTTACCGACTCATCATTTTCTTCAACCTTGGCGCCCATTTCTCTAATTTTTACAATAATTGATTCAAGGTGCTTTGGTATAACATTGGTTACAAGCACATCGCCCTTTGTGGCAACGGCTGCCGCCATATAGGTTCCCGCTTCTATCTGGTCGGGTATAATACTGTAATCTACACCGTGAAGGTGCTCTACACCGCGGATTTTTATGGCGTTTGTACCCGCACCCATAATATTGGCACCCATTGAGTTTAAAAAGTTTGCCAAATCAACAATATGCGGCTCCCTTGCGGCATTTTCAATTACCGTAACGCCGTTTGCCTTGACGGCTGCAAGCATAATATTAACTGTCGCGCCAACCGACACTAAATCGAGATAAACATATCCGCCACTAAGAGCATCGGCTTTAACATCAACCATGCCGTCCTCTATCATTACTTTAGCGCCAAGCGCCTCAAAGCCCTTTATATGCAAATCTATTGGTCGCACACCAAAATCGCAACCACCGGGAGGGGCTACGCGTGAGTGATTCATACGGCCGAGCAATGCGCCCATAAAGTAACTCGATGCACGCATGCTTTTTGACATTTCTTCGGTTACAGTAAAAGCTTTAACACCTGTTGGGTCAATTCTGACAGTAGTGTTGTCTAAAAACTCTACATTTGCGCCAAGCCGACTAAGCACTGTACAAACCGAGCGCACATCGGATATTTCGGGTAGGTTTTCTATAACGCAGGGACTCTCCGCTAAAAGAACACCGGGGAGAATTGCTACTGCCGAGTTTTTAGCTCCGCTTATTCTTACTTCGCCGCATAAGCGTTTACCGCCGTTAATTACAAACTTTTCCAAGGTAGCACTCCTTTCCCCAAAAATTGTCCGCAAAAAAACATTTAATTCCATTTGACATTATATACTTTACGGCTCAATATGTCAAATTATTTTTGTACGAGCAAAAAGTTATGTAAAATATTGTAATTTTTAAAATTAATGCTTCTATTTTTATAAACTATTTGGTATAATAAATAAATAAACAGTTTGCAACGAGGGTCATTATGAAAATTTTGGTAAAAGATATTGAAATAAATTACGAACAAATAGGTAGTGGCTCCGACATTTTGCTGCTGCACGGTTGGGGTTCATCAAACGATGTTTATAAAGGCATTATGGAGCTTATGCAGGGCTCTTACCGTTTGACTGCGCTCGATTTTCCGGGATGCGGCAAAAGCGGCACCTTACCGGAAGTTTGGACAATAGATACTTACGCCGATTTTGTTTTGGAGTTTATAGAAAAAACGGGGCTTGTAAACCCTATACTTATTGGCCACTCGCACGGTGGCAGAACTGTACTTAAGCTTGCGGGTGAGAAAATGCTGACGCCCCCAAAAATTATTTTGCTCGATGCGGCAGGGCTTATCCCCAAAAAAAGTTTAAAGCGAAAGGTAAGGGATGCGGGCTTTTCGGTTGTTAAAAAAGTGCTTCGCCTACCCGTTATAAATAAGTTTTCGGGCAATATGCTTGAAAAGGCGCGCAACCGTTACGGCTCGGCTGATTACCGCAACGCCGCCACACCGGAGCTTAGAAACACCTTGGTAAATCTTGTTAATACCGATTTGCGTTCTATTTTGCCTAACATTAAATGCCCCACACTGCTTATATGGGGCGAAAATGACACGGCAACACCGCTGGCAGATGCGCAAATTATGGAAAAACTCATCCCCGATGCGGGACTATGTGTTATAAAATTCGCAGGGCATTTTGCATTTGTGGAGCAACCACGCCAAGCCCATGCTATAATTAAAAGTTTTTTAGGATAGGAGTAAAAAATGAACGAAAAGGTTTTTATCGCGGTATGCATTATTGCGGCCATCGCACCGCTGTTTGCAACCTACAAGCATTTCCATATGTTACAGCAAAATTCCTATTACCCCTCGCGTTATGTTAAATGGCTTTATGATGCGTATTTTATGCGTCTGTTGCTTTTGACAGTTATATTTTGCGCTCTGTCCTTGGTTGTAAAGTATAATATCGTTTTCTCGCTTATTATAATATCGCTTTACACTGTAGCGCAGGTATTCATTGCGTTTTATGACCGCAAAAAATCAATAAAACGCCTTGTTATTACAGCGCGTATAAAACGCCTTTATTCCACAGCCCTCCTTGTGCAAATAGCACTCTTCTTTGCAACTATTTGCACAAAGGGTATGACAAGGGGTATATTCTTCTCTGTTTTAATTTTACTTTGTGTATTTGCCCCCTTACTTATTCTTATAAGTTGGCTTATTACCTATCCTTTTGAAAAATTAATTTCTTTTTATTTTATAAGTGATGCTAAAAGAAAAATAAACAGTGTTCGCGGCCTTAAGGTTATAGGTGTTACGGGCAGCTACGGCAAAACCAGCACTAAGTTTATTCTCGCAAGAATACTCAGCGAAAAATACAACGTGCTTGCAACACCGCAAAGCTATAACACACCTATGGGCGTTGTAAAAACCATACGAGAAAGTCTGCGCGCACAAACACAAATATTTGTTTGTGAAATGGGAGCTAAAAACATTGGCGATATAAAAGAAATATGTGATATTGTAAACCCCGAAATCGGTATTATATCGGCAGTGGGTCCACAGCACCTTGAAACCTTTAAAACGGTCGAGAATGTATTTAATACAAAATTCGAGCTTTACGATGCCTGCAAAAACAAAGGCGGCAAAGTGTATGTAAACACCGACAGCAAACATATAGCCGAGAATTTAGGCGAGCGTGAGTGCGTTGGCTACTCGGTAAGTGGTAATGGTGTATACGCAAAGGACATTTCCTATTCGCGTGAGGGCTCGGTTTTCACAATATGCTTTATGGATGGCGCTGAAATAAAGGTTTCAACAAAGCTGCTTGGCAAACACAATGTGCTTAATATCACGGGTGCTGCGGCAATAGCTTATGACCTTGGCGTTACGGCTGAGCAAATTCGCTTTGCCATATCTCACTTGGAGCCCACCGAACACCGCTTAGAGCTTAAGGGCTTTGTAAACGGCTCGGTTATGATAGATGATGCCTACAACGCCAACCCCGAGGGCTGTGTTGAGGCTGTCAACGTTCTTGCAAGCTTTAGCGGTATGCAAAAGGTTATAATAACACCCGGACTTGTGGAGCTTGGAGATAAGGAGTACGACTTTAACTACAAATTAGGTCTTGCCGCTACGAAGGTGTGCGACCATATAATACTCGTTGGCAGGCGCCGCGCGATACCGCTTAACGATGCGGTGTCATCCACTGATTTTGATTTATCACGCCGCCACATAGTTGGCTCTTTTAAAGAAGCAGTAGAGGTTCTTTCAACCTTTGCGGACAGCAATACCGTAGTACTCGTTGAAAACGACCTTCCCGATAATTATTTGAACTAACAGGTGATATCTATGAAAACAAATTTAGCAGTATTTTTTGGCGGACGCAGTGTTGAGCACGAGGTTTCCATTATTTCCGCCGTACAGGCAATGAAGGCACTTGATACCGAAAAGTATAACATCATCCCCGTTTATATAACAAAGGATGCCGAAATGTATACAGGCCCTATGCTTTTCTTTATTGAAAACTACCGCAATATGCAGTACCTTTTATCTGCAAGCAACCCTGTAAGCATTGTAAGAAGCGGTGCGAATGTTGTAATGAAATACTTAAAGAGCGGTTTCTTATCTCGCCGTAAAGATGTTATTATTGACGTTGCACTGCCCATTGTTCACGGCACAAACTGTGAGGACGGTGCCATTGCGGGCTTCTTTGAGCTTTTAGGTTTGCCTTACGTTGGTTGCGATATCTTATCGGCCGCAGTTGGTATGGACAAAGCGATATACAAGGATGTACTTAAAAATGCGGGGCTACCCGTACTTGACTGCTATAAATTTACATCTCGTGAATATTCACTTGACCGTAATGGTGTTGTAGAAAAAATCATTTCAGAGTTCTCTTTGCCCGTTATCATAAAACCCGTAAATTTGGGCTCAAGCGTTGGTATTACCAAAGCCGATACAAAGGAAGAACTTATTGATGCCATAGAATTAGCCGTTAAGTTTTCCGAGTTAGTGTTGGCTGAACGTGCTGTGCAAAATCTTCGCGAAATCAACTGCTCGGTTATGGGCGACCGTGATGAGTGTGAGGCATCGGTGCTTGAAGAGCCGATTATGCACGATAAAATTTTGTCCTATAAAGATAAATACGAGGGCAACGAAAAATCAAAGGGTATGGCCTCGCTCTCCAGAAAAATTCCTGCGGAATTGGATGAAAACACAACCGATAAAATCCGCAAGCTCTCCTGTGATATTTTCAAGGCGCTCGGCTGTAACGGTGTTGTGAGAATTGACTATTTGATGGATTCAAAAACGGGAGAGGTTTACGCAAATGAAATCAATACCGTACCCGGCTCATTGTCATTCTATTTATGGGATGCAACAGGCATCAAATACCCCGAGCTTTTGGATAAACTTATTGACCTTGCGTTTAAAAGACAGCGTTCTCGCGAGAATTTGACATTTACCATACCCACAAATATTCTCTCGGGCGTTTCCTTTGGTTCAAAAGGCGCAAAGGGTGCAAAGGGTAGTAAATTCTAATGGTAAACTTTATAATTAATCTTGCAAAAAAGCAAAAAGGCGATTTGGGTGAAGCCGCCGTACGTAACCGTGTAGGAACGCTCGGCGGAATTTTCGGTATAGTATCAAACCTTTTTCTATGCACAATAAAAATTACTGTGGGTCTTCTCGCCCACAGTATTTCTATAGTTGCTGACGGACTTAATAACCTTTCCGATATGGGCTCATCGGTTATTACCATGATTGGCTTTAAGCTTGCGGGCAAGCCTGCCGACTCCGACCACCCGTACGGCCACGGCAGAATGGAATATATGTCGGCTTTTATTGTATCGGCTCTCATAATACTTGTTGGTGTTGAACTCTTTAAAGAATCGGCCACCGCAGTTTTTTCGGGCAGCGAAATGCCACACTATGGTATATGGTCGATAATAGTGCTTGCCGTTTCGGTAATTATTAAGTTCCTTATGTACCTATTTAATATGGCACTCGGTAAAAAAATTAATTCCGATGCGCTCAAAGCCACTGCAAAGGACTCGGTAAACGACAGTATTTCAACCGCAGTTATTTTGTTGGCTGTTATTGTTTCCCGATTTGTAGATATAGGCTTTAATCTTGATGCTGTGCTTGGTATCGGTGTTGCTGTATTTATTATAGTATCGGGCTTTACAAGTGCCAAGGAAACGCTTGACGTCATTCTCGGCAAACTACCCGAGCCCGAGCTTATAGAACAAATAAAAGAAAATATAATGTCGTTCGATATGTTTTTGGGCATTCACGACCTTATAGTACATAACTATGGTCCGAGCCGCCTTTTCGCATCGGTGCACGTTGAGGTGCCCGAAAGCGTTGATATCGTTGTATGCCACGAAAAAATTGATATTTGCGAAAAACTGGTTAAGGAAAATTTGGGTGTGGAGCTTGTTATTCATATGGACCCCATTGAAACCGATAATGAAGAAATTGATGCCGCAAAGCAAACTATCGCAGCGGCCTTGTACAAAATCGATAACGGCTTTTCATTGCACGACTTCCGTATGACCCCAAAAAGTGATAACCGCATAAATCTTATTTTTGACGTTGTGGTGCCGTCGAGCGTAGATATGCCGCTTGATACTCTAAAAAAAGAAATCTGCCGCGCGGCAAAAACGGTTGATACAAGATATGAGTGCGTTATTACGTTTGATAATGATTATACAGGTAAATAAAAAATTCCTCAGATTTTCTGAGGAATTTTTGTTTAATAATCATCTCTTAAATACAGCGTTCTTGAATTCCTATGCATATAGACACTCATCACAAGGCCTGCCGACATATAAAGGCAAAGCAGTGATGTTCCGCCCGCACTAAAGAACGGCAAGGTTATACCGATAACGGGCAAGAGCGATAAGCACATACCTATATTTATAATAATATGTGTAAGCAACATTGAGAAAACGCCAACACATATAAGTGTACCGCTTTTTTTAGAACACTTTTTGGCGGTCATAAGTATGCGAATGCATATACCCGCAAGCAACAAAATTACGGCAAGGCAACCAAAAAAGCCAAGTTCTTCGCCGATAGATACAAAGATAAAATCGTTGTGTCCTTCGGGCACACCGCCTACCTGTGTTAAGCTGCCCTTTAAAAAGCCTTGACCAAACCATCCGCCGTTAGCCAAAGCTACCGAACCGCGATACTGCTGGTAACCTGCGTTTTGAATATCGGCCTGACCGCTTAAAATGTTGATAATACGCGAGCGTTGGTCGTCATTCATAACAAAGAAATATACAAACGGGGAGGCCACCACCGCCGCGGCAAGTGCGATAAGAAAATATCTAATTCTCAACCCCGCAGCATACATCATACCAAGTGCCATTACGGCAAAAACCATAGCCGTGCCGTCGTCCCCTTGAAAATGTATAAGTATAACGGGTATTGCCGCGTGTATGCACACAGGTATCAGCGTTAAAAGCTCGTTGATTTTTTCCTTTACTTTATCAAGATGCGCCGCAAAGGTAATTAAAAACATAACCTTCAAAAGCTCGGCAGGTTGAAATGATATGCCGCCGATAATAAGCCACGCTTTATCATCAGTGCCGGGTGGTGCATATCCTATAAAAAAGGTTAATATAACGGGTATTAAGCCCACTGCCGCGGCGAGCGGCCAATACTTTATAAATGTAGAAAAATCAAAAAGCGAAATCCCTATCGCAACAGTAAGGCCTAACAGCATAGCACCAAACTGGGTAAAAAACTCGCTGTAAGTACCCGTATGGTGCGTAGCGGACATAACCGCAAGGCAACCGTAACAGGTGGTAAAAATACAAAGTATTAAAAATATTTTATCACATTCGCGGATATAGTCGGCAATTTTGGAAAAAATTTTCATATTTTCTCTCCTTTTATACTGTTATTATATTTTATAAGGTGTACAAATGCAAGGAAAACGTTTGATTTTCCATTTATTTGTGGTATAATTGTGTGGGTGATAATACAATGAAAGAATTTATATCCCACTCTGATATTCAAACAGAGGAAATCGCTGTAATGCTGGCAAAAAAACTCGCGGGCGGTGAGGTTATTGCCTTTCGTGGGGACTTGGGCGCCGGCAAAACCTGTTTTACAAGGGGACTCGCCCGTGGTCTTGGCTTTACGGGTATGGTAAACTCCCCCACCTTTTCACTTGTTAATGAGTATCTTGGCGGTCGAATTAATTTGTACCACTTTGATATGTACCGCGTTGATAATTGGGAGGACCTTTATTCTACAGGCTTTTTTGAATATCTTGATATGGGCGGTGTTGTAGCGGCCGAGTGGAGCGAGAATATTGAAGGAGCGCTACCCCAAAACACAATATATATCACCATCGAAAAATTAGATGAAAACACAAGAAATATTAAAATTTGCGGAGTTGATAACCTTTGAAAATTTTAGCGGCCGAATGCTCTGCCACACCCGTATCCTGCGCGATAAGTGTTGATGGAAAAATCATAGAGCATTCCTTTGCAAATTTAAAAATAACCCACTCTCAAACACTTTTACCCAAAATTGCGCAAATGCTCAAAAAAGTGGGCTTAAAGCCTGCCGATATAGATTGCTTTGCAGTGTCCGCGGGCCCCGGCTCATTTACCGGTGTTAGAATCGGCATTAGTGCCATAAAGGGACTTGCCACACCGACAAACGCAAAATGTGTTGGCGTTTCAACCTTGCTCGCAATGGCATATAACTACATAGATACCGACTGTATTGTATGTGCGGTTATGGATGCGAGATGTAATCAGGTTTATAATGCCTTATTCCAAATAAACGGTGGTGTTGTTACGCGCTTAACACCCGACCGCGCGCTTATGTGTGATGAGCTTATATTAGAAATTAAAGAAAAATATAGTGATAAAAAGGTTATAATAGTTGGGGACGGCACTTATCTTTTCCATAATGCCGCCGACAACAACATTATATTATCGGAGGAAGAAAGGCGCTATCAAAATGCCGTAGGCGTAATACTCGCCGCAGGCGACTGTGAAGCTGCCGTTACACCCGATAAACTGCTACCCACATATCTTCGTTTGCCACAGGCAGAACGTGAACTTAAACTAAAACAGGAAAGAGGAAACTAATATGAAAATTGCACTTGGCTGCGACCATGGTGGTCTTGAACACAAAAACGCTATTGCAGAGCACTTGAAAGAACGCGGCTTTGACATTAAGGACTTTGGTATTTACGAGCAAAAATCGGTTGATTATCCCGAAATTGCTGAGAAGGTTGCAAATAGCATAGCATCGGGCGAAACCGAGCTTGGCATACTCGTATGCGGCACAGGTATAGGTATGTCGCTTGCCGCGAACAAGGTAAAGGGTATACGCGCCGCCGCTTGCAGTGAGCATTTTTCGGCTAAATATACACGCCTTCACAACAACTCAAATATACTTTGCCTTGGTGGCAGAGTTATCGGCGTTGGTACAGCAATAGAACTTGTTGACCTTTTTGTTGATACCGAGTTTGAAGGCGGCAGACATCAGCGCCGCGTTGATATGATTACAACTATTGAAAATAAATAGGAGAGAACTATGAATATTTGGCATAACATTAACCCAAAACGCATAACCCCTAAGGACTTTGTTGCCGTTATTGAAATTGAAAAGGGCAGTAAATGTAAATATGAGCTTGATAAGGAAACGGGTATTTTAATGCTCGACCGTATTTTGCACACATCAACCCACTACCCTGCCAACTACGGCTTTATCCCGCGCACCTGGGCCGATGACCTTGACCCGTTGGATGTACTCGTACTTTGCTCACAAACACTTAAACCTATGACGGCAGTGCGTTGCTATCCTATAGGCGTAATTTCGATGGTTGATAACGGAAGAAACGATGAAAAAATTATAGCAATTCCCTTTAATGACCCGACCTATAATTCTTATAAAAATATAGATGAAATCCCCACACATATATTTGATGAAATGAAACATTTCTTTAAAGTATATAAGGAATTGGAAGGCAAAGAAACCGCCGTTAATGAAGTGAGCGGCAGGAACGAGGCCGAAAAAATCATCGCACAAGCGATTGACGGTTATATTGATAATTATTGCAAATAAAAATGCCAAAAAACACCGCAAAATAGCGGTGTTTTTTGGCATTTTTGTCTTGTTTTTAGGCACCTGCCGTGATATAATAACCACGAATAAAAAATATCTGCGGGGTGCCTATTATGAATGAAGTGATTATAGAGAAAATGTCGCGTGAGCTTAGGGAAAAAATACGTCACGCAAAACCCGAGCTCAATATTAAAGGCACTGCCTATTATGTATCTCTTGACGGCAATGATGAAAATGACGGACTTTGCCCCAACACCGCCTGGAAAACAACCGAGCGTGTTAATCAAAATTGCGATAATTTTGGTGTGGGTGATGCGGTGCTTTTTAGATGCGGCGATATTTTCCGCGGTGATATACACTTAAAAGCAGATATGACCTATTCTTCTTTTGGCAAGGGTGCAAAGCCTGAAATTTGGGCTTCTCCCTTTAATGCCGCCGAAAAAGAGTGGAAAAAAATTACCGAAAATGTATATTCGATACCATTCCCTCTTAAAAAGGATATAGGAAATATCGTTTTTAACCATGGCGAAGAGTGGGGCTATAAAAAATTTGAATCGGCACCTACCATCGAATTGGATTTAGACTTTTATCACGATGTAGAAGCAGGCGTGCTTTATCTCTACTCCGAAAAGGGCTATCCCAATGAGCGTTGGAGCAGCATTGAACTTTGCCCAAAAATAGCCAATATGCACGGCACCTGTCCTAACAACTGCACAGTTGACGGACTAACCCTTAAATACACAGGCTCTCACGGCATTGGTCTTAGTTCGCTTGACTATACCGTAGGCGGTCCGCCGCGGCACGATAATATTTATAATTTTACCGTTCGCAACTGCGAATTCGAGTGGATAGGCGGTAGCGAATCAAGCAAGAACAGCCGCTACGGCAACGGCTTTGAGGTTTGGGGCGGTTGTGATGGCGTTCTTATAGAAAACTGCTACTTTAACCAGATATACGATGCTGCCGTTACTCAACAGTATCAGGGCTCCTTCTCTGACCACAAAGTGCTTAATATTGAAAATGTTATAATGCGAAATAATCTTATTGAAAACAGTGTGTACAGTTTTGAATATTTCTTAACCGAGTTTATTCCCGGTACGCGCGAGCGAAAGCCTGATTCATTATCTCAATTTACAAACATTTTATTTGATAGCAATATTTGTAGGCTTTGCGGTTACGGCTTTGGCAATCAACGTCCCAACCGCTACACTCCCGCACACATAAAAAGCTGGGGACACCGTAATAAAGCGGTTAACTTTGTTATAAGCAATAATGTTTTTGATAGAGCCGATTACCGATTGGTAGAGATTATGGCAGATGAGGATGAATGGATACCAACACTTAAAGGCAATACATATTGCCAATACCTTGGAAAGCTCGGTATTCAGCGCCAAAAAGCTGTTTCTGTTTTCAGCGAGACCGCTGTCAAAAACGGGAAACTTGATTATACAGAGGATGATGCAACGATAGTAGTTGCAAGAAGATAAAGGAGATTATAGCAATGACTTTTTATGATATTGAAATGAAATCTCGTGAGCTTCGTGAGAAAATCCGTAATGCAAAGCCCGAGTTACACATTAAAGGCACTACCTATTATGTATCACATGATGGCAATGATGAAAATGACGGACTCTCCCCCAACACCGCTTGGAAAACACTTGACGGCCCATTTAACAATTCTGAAAAAATGAATCCCGGGGATGCGGTGCTTTTCCGCTGTGGCGATATTTTCCGCCCCACATATCCTCGCCGCTCAGGTATTAAGCTTCGCCCGGGTGTTACATATTCTTCTTTCGGTGAAGGCAAAAAGCCGATAATTTACGGTACGGCCGTAAACGGTGTAACGCTTAACTGGAAGAAAGAATCAGATATACTCTATTCTCTCGATATCGACCACCAGTTAGATATCGGCAACATTGTTTTTGATGAAGGCAAAGAGTGGGGTTATAAAAAGGTTAAGGGACGCGATGAAGATACAACCCCCACGCTTGACCTTGACTATTTCCACGACGTCTCGGGCCACAAGCTTTATTTGTGCTCTGAAAAAGGCGAGCCCGCTAAACGTTGGAAGGATATGCACATTTGCAACTGCTGTACCATTTTACACGGTGTTGAGTCGGGTGTTGTAATCGACGGCCTTACACTTAAATATGCGGGTGCATTTGCTATTAGCGGCGGCACCGTAAAATATCCCCCCAATGCCCTGCCCTATTACGAAGGTTTTTCTGATTTTACAGTTCGAAACTGCGAAATGGAATGGATAGGCGGCTCTATACAGGGCGACCCCACAAAAAGCACCACCCGTTTTGGTAACGGCTTTGAAATTTGGGGTGGAGGCAGTAATTTGCTTGTTGAAAACTGCTACTTTAACCAGTGCTATGATGCGGCTTTAACCCAGCAATTCAGCGGTCAAATGGGTACAAATTTCCCCGTTACTGTTGAGAACAGTGTATTCCGCAATAACTTATTTGAAAACAACACCTACGATTATGAATATTTCTTAACCGAGTTTGACGAAAACCGAAAACACAAAGCCGACTCGGGCTTTGGCTTTTTCAATGTTTCATTTGAAAACAATATTTGCCGCAAAAACGGCTATGGTTTTGGTAATCAGCGCCCTGCTCGCTATTCTCCCGCCTGTTTAAAGGCGTGGGGACATCAAAACAAGAGTAAAAATTTTGTTGTTAAAAACAATATTTTCGACCGCGCTGATTATTGTCTTTTGGAAATTATGGCAGGTGCCGGCGAGGAATATGCGCCAACGCTTGATGGTAACGTTTACTGCCAGTATGAAAATAAGGAATGGATAAGAAAAGTCAAGGGTAAACCCGCCTCTGTTTTTAATGGCGATACTATTAAAAACCCCACTGCAAACTATGCCGAAGCAAATGCAATAACTATCATTACAAGAAAGTAAGGAGAATTGTTATGACCTTTTTAGAAATTGAACACAAATCCCGCGCTCTGCGTGAGAAAATCCGTAATGCAAAGCCTGAGTTAGACATCAAAGGCACAACATATTACGTATCGGCTGACGGAGATGATAATAATGACGGTCTCTCCCCCGAAACTGCCTGGAAATCAATCGATGCGGTTGATAACAATTCCGATAAATTAAATGTAGGGGATGCGGTGCTTTTCCGCTGTGGAGACATTTTCCGCCCATTGAAGCTTCGTAGACGCGGTTTGCTTATGAAGCCCGGTGTTACATATTCAAGCTTTGGAGAGGGCGCAAAGCCCGACCTTCGCGCATATAACGTGGATGGTACTACACTTGACTGGAAATACGAAGGCAACAATATTTACTCTATCACTCTTGACCACCAGTTTGATATCGGCAACATTATTTTTGACGGCGATAAAGAGTGGGGCTATAAATTAGTTAAAGGTCAGGATGAAAACCTTACCCCACAGCTTGATTTAGAATATTACCACGATATTGTGGGCTATAAGCTCTACCTTTGCTCTGAAAAAGGCAACCCGAAAGAACGCTGGAACACAATAGACATAGGTTCACTCTACAATATGTTCTCGGCATCCGATGAATGTCGTCCCACAGGCGCTGTGGTTGATGGCATTGCATTTAGATACACAGGTGGCTTCGGTATCGGCTTCGGTACTGTTGATTACCCTGTATCAGGCGGTATTTATAACTACGGCTTCACCGATTTTACTGTTAGGAACTGTGAATTTGAGTGGATAGGCGGCTCTTTGCAGGGAGATGTTACAAAAAGCACAATACGTTTTGGTAACGGCTTTGAAATTTGGGGTGGATGCGACAACCTAAAGGTTTATAACTGCTATTTTAATCAGTGCTACGATGCGGCACTTACCCAGCAGTTTAACGGCTGTATGTCCAACGATATACCCGTAACAGTTACAAACTGTGTATTTAGCGGCAATCTGTTTGAAAACAATACATACGACTATGAGTATTTCTTAACCGAATTTGATGAAAATCGCAAGCACAAGGCCGATACAGGCTTCGGTTTTTATGATGTTGTTTTTGAAAACAATATATGCCGTAAAAATGGCTATGGCTTTGGTAATCAGCGCCCCGACCGCTATACACCCTCTTGCCTTAAATCTTGGGCGGGACATCAAAACAAGAGCAAAAACTTTGTTATTCGAAACAACATTTTTGACCGTGCCGATTATTTACTTATACAAATAGCGGCGGCAGCGGGCGAAAAATATTTGCCGACACTCGATGGTAACGTTTACTGTCAGTATGAGAAAAAAGGTTGGATACATGCGATAAACGGAAAACCCGCGTCCACTTTTGACCGCGATACTATGAAGTGTCCTACCGCAAACTATGCTGAAGAAAACGCAATAACCGTAAAACCCACAAGATAAAATAAAAGACGCTCGAATCAAATGATTCGAGCGTTTTTTCTATTTACGGTTTAAATTGTTCAAATATTGGGGTAAAGCCCTCTTTTTCGAGCATTATTAAATCCTCATTGCTTTTTACCGTCCACACAAATTTTTTAACACCCCAAAGCCGTGTGGCTAAAACTATTTGCGGGTCCTTTCTATCAGTTTGTTCGACCGCTATAAAATCGGGGCGGTTTAAGCAATTAAGCACAAGCGGTGTTAACAAAAGCCGTGTAAAAAACGATAACTCGCTTTTGCCCTTCATAAAATTTTGTGTTAACTGTCCGCGCACAATTTCGGGCGCATTCTTTTTAAGCCATAATATGCAGCGCGGGTCAAACGACTCAATACAGTAGTCGCCTTTATAGCTTTTAAGTATCTCAACCGTTTTTGCTGTTACTGCCGCACAGTTGCCCTCGGGCTTTATTTCAACGAGTAACGGCACCTTGCCATCTACTAACTCTAAAACCTGATTTAGCGTTGGTATTTTTTCACTTGATTCTTCCAAAGTGAATTTTTCTAAATCGGCAGTTGTTAAATCCTCGATTTTAACATCCATTCCCGCAGTTCTTTTTAAACTTGCATCGTGTATAACTGCAATGTTACCGTCTTTCATTAAATGCACATCAAGTTCAATAGCATACCCGTTATCTACCGCCGCTTTAAATGCCGCGAGGCTGTTTTCGGGTACAGTGGGTTTATTATGTAACCCCCTATGCGCATAGCGAAAATTTAAAAATTTTCCGGTATTTTTATTATTAGTTCTGCCGCGAACAGACAAAATATAAATGGCTATTAAAATTATCAAAATATCGGCTATTATAAATGCAACCATATTTTTATTTACCTATGCTTTCCGCTTTTTGTAAAGCTGATAAAATAACCTTATCCATATCGTAATACTTATATTCGCCAAGGCGACCGCCAAAGATTACATTTTTCTCTTTTTCGGCCATTTTCTTGTATTCTTCATAAAGTTTGCCGTTTTTCTCATCATTTACGGGATAGTACGGCTCATCCCCCGGCTTCCACTCGGCAGAATACTCGCGACTTATAACTGTTTTTTGTTGTGTGCCAAACTCAAAATGCTTGTGCTCGATAATACGAGTATACGGTGTATCTCCATCGGTGTAGTTTACAACGGCATTACCCTGGAAATTGTCGGTATCAAGTATTTCGGTTTCGAAACGTACACTGCGGTACTGTAAATGGCCCTTGCTGTAGCCAAAATATTCATCAATAGGACCCGTATACACTACTGTTTTTGCAAACTTTTCAAGCTCTTGCCTGTTTTCCAAATAATTGGTATTAAGGCGCACCTCAATGCCCTCAAGCATTTTTTCAACCATTTTTGTATAACCGCCAATGGCGATACCCTGATATAAATCATTGAAATAGTTGTTATCATATATAAATCTAACGGGCAAACGGCGTATTATAAAGGACGGCAGCTCGCTACAAGGTCTTCCCCACTGCTTTTCGGTATAGTGCTTTATAAGTTTTTCATAGATATCTATTCCCACAAGACTAATCGCTTGCTCTTCGAGATTTTTGGGATTATCGATATTTGCCGCGGCTCGTTGCTGCTCTATTTTAGCACGCGCTTCATTCGGTGTTATCACACCCCACATTTTATTGAACGTGTTCATATTAAAGGGTAAATTATAAATTTCGCCCTTATAATTTGCAACGGGAGCGTTGGTATAGCGATTAAACTCGGCAAAGCGGTTTACATAGTCCCAAACTTGTTTTTCGCTTGTATGGAAAATATGCGCGCCGTATTTATGCACATTTATGTTTTCAATTTCTTCGGTATAAACGTTTCCCGCAATATGCGGCCTTTTATCAATAACCAGACACTTATAGCCCTTATCGGTCATCTCCCTTGCGAAAACCGCGCCGTAAAGACCTGCGCCCACCACTAAATAATCGTACATATTTTAAAAATCTCCTAATAACATTTTTACTTTTTTAAGTATATATTACGTATAAATTAAAGTCAAGATTTACCTATTTTTTATTGTTTTCTCTTTATATATATGTTATACTTTTTGAAAGAGTTGGAGGGATTTTATGTTTTTTAAATTTGACCATGTGTCTGTTCGTTTTACGGGCAGATTTGCCGAGTGTGGTGGCGCTATGACAGCAACTACCACAGGCGCCGAAATCGAAATTGCCTTTTCGGGCGATAATATTGTTTTGTCCTTTAATACCGAAAATTATCAAAATCCCGTGCCGCATATTTATATGCAGCTGGATGGCGGCGATATGTTTGAGGCGGCTATCAGTGATTTTATGCGAGTAAACACAAAAAGCGGCGCACATTTATTGCGAATAATATATAAAAGCGCCGTGGAAGCACAGTCGAGATTTTACCACCCGCTTGTTGGTAAAATCGCCTTTAAGGGCTATTTTGCCGAGTCCGCGGCAGTTTTACCCGAGGACAACCGCAAGACCATAGAGTTTGTTGGCGACAGCATAACCGAGGGTGTGCTTATCGATGTAGAACTCTATGATAATGCCGGTCCGCAGGAAACACGTCCCTTTGTTGATGATGTTACCGCAACCTACGCATATTTAACAGCACAACATTTTGGGCTTAAAAACTTACATATGGGCTATGGGGCTGTTGGTGTAACACATGGTGGACAAGGTATGGTTCCAAAGGCGGCAGATGCATATCCTTACTGCTTTGACGGTGCACCCGTAACCTATAGCCACCCCGATTATATTCTTATTAACCACGGTGCAAATGACCGCGGTGGAACGGCAGAGGAATATATTACCGAATACCGCGCGCTGCTTCAGCTTGTAAGGAACACCCATAAAGAGTCGGTTATAATTGTTTTATCGGCCTTTTGCGGTGCTTTTCCTAAGGAGCTTAAATCCTTGGTTGCCGATTTTAATGCCGAGCACGATGATAATATTATTTTCATTGATGCTTCTTCTTGGGGTGAGGGCCATCCGTTACATCCGCTTAGAAACGGACATAGAGAAATTGCCGATAAGCTTATTTTGGAGCTCAAAGATATAATTAA
Source organism: Oscillospiraceae bacterium (assembly GCA_015066405.1). GTDB lineage: Bacteria > Bacillota > Clostridia > Oscillospirales > Acutalibacteraceae > SIG565. The sequence continues at coordinate 26,725 of SVOM01000006.1, read as the reverse complement.
ATAAAAAATGCCCGAGGGTTTGCCTCGGGCATTATATTTTTCTGAAAATATGTCAATAATCTCTATACATGATAACTCTACCGCCCGTTTCTAATCAGTAGACAAAAGAAAACTCACGGTAGGTTGAATACATAAAATAATTTTTTTATAATTATTATACTGAAAATATAGGAGGCCTTGTTTTGTCTTATAAAATCGTTGCCGACACTGCGGCGAATCTAACACAAAAATTCACAAAAGAAAATAATATAACGGTAATACCACTATCATACCATACAACCGCTGGCGATGTTGTGGGCAGTTTTGACGAAAACTGCGATTATAGGGATTTTTACGATAAATTACGAAGCGGTATGACCGCTACGACCTCACAGATAAACCCCGAACTTTATATATCATATTTTGAGCCAATTATAGAAAAAGGCGATGATATACTTTATATCGCCATTTCCTCAGGTATCAGCGGTTGCATATCTTCCGCCAAAATTGCCGCCGAGGAACTAAAAAGCAAATACCCCGACCGAAAAATCATAATCGTGGACAGCCGCGGTGCCTCGCTCGGTATATTTTTACCTATTTTTAAAGCTGTGCGCAACAAAAATGCAGGTATTGATATTTATGAGAATGCCAAGCTTATAAACGAGCTAGTACCCCGTATTATGCAGGTGTTCACCGTGGGCGACCTTATGCATTTACGCCGCGGCGGCAGGGTTTCGGGTGCTACCGCCATTATAGGTAAGGCACTCGGTATTAAACCGCTTTTAAAGGGCGACAGTAACGGAAAAATTGTTGTATGCGGCAAAATAAGGGGGCGCCGCAAGGTAATTGAAGAGCTTAAAAACAAATACGCCACATTAAGCAAAAACATAAATGATTTGCCCGTTTGCATATCACATTGCGATTGTAGGGCGGATGCTGAAATGCTCGAAAACATGATAAAGCAGGTTAATCCTAAAGCCCAAATCATTACCCTTGTGCACGAGCCCGTAACCGCCATACATTTAGGCCCCGATTCTTTAGCGCTTTATTTTGAGGGCGATATAAATGTGCGAGAGCATTAAAAAAATCCTTACGGAAATGAGCAAGGTTGCTAAGGACAGCTTTCTATAAGGATGCGGAATTTGGCACACAAAATTCCTGCTTGTAACACTATAAGACAAAAACCACCCGAAGAAGAGAAAACAAAACTCTTTTTCGGGTGGTACTTTTTATATAGTGATATTCTGTGCTGGCGCACAGAGTGATATTTTCACTTTGTGAAAGTGATATTACTCCCATAAGGTCGTAGTGGTATTTTATTCGCTCCAAAACTGTCCGTAGGACAATATCACTATGTGAAAGCATAATATAACTGCGAAGCAATATCACTCGCCTTTGGCGAATAAAACTGCCCAAGTGTCCTTAAGAACACTTGGGCAAACCGTAAGGATTTTTCTTACAACGAGTTTTTCATAGCAGAAAGGCGGTCTATACAGCCAAGGCAAACCTTGTGGCCTTTAAGTTGCATAACATCGCCCTCAGAACCGCAAAAAATACATTTTGGCTGATATTTTCTTAAAATAATCATATCGCCATCAACAAATATTTCAAAACTGTCAACCTCATCAACAATGCCCAACTGCTTGCGAAGCTCTTTTGGTATAACAACACGGCCGTTGCGGTCAACCGGTCTTAAAATCCCACTTGCTTGCATAATATCACCTTTCTTTAATTTGTTTGTAATATTATACAATATTTGACATATTTTGTCAATAATTCCCCCACCCTGCCGTAATGTGCTAATGATAACCTGCGAAATAGCAGGTGGGTGTCGTGTGTGCGGATTCGCGCTCCCTTCTTCCGTTAGTACAAACGCACAAATAAGGCGGCATAACGGGAGGTCTGCATCCCACCGCACAAGCCGGACCCCATTAAAGAAACTTGTAGGGTTATAATAGAACAGTCCGCGAACAGGGCAGGATAATACTATTTTATTTAGTTTTTAAAAAATTATTCTTCGGTAATTTCAAATGCATTTTGTAGGCGGTCGATAAATGCATCGGCTATCATTTCATACTCTTCATCATCCTCGATTTCAGAGAAAAATTCTTCGCCGTTTTCTTCCTCAACCTTAACTATTACAAGCTCGCCGCTATCATCAAGCAACGCCTGTGGGTCGGTGTGTACGGGAAGCAATGCTAAATATCTTGCTTCATCGGTTTCTACCGCATCAAGCACCTCAAATGTATACTCGTGTCCCTCATCATCCGAAAGGGTTATAATATCGGGATTATATTCTTCCGTAATGTTTTTATTTTCAGCCATTTTTATTACCTCACTTAAATATATTTCACTATATTATTTTAAAATATTTTTTCGTTTTAGTCAATGAAATTTATCATTTAAACCATTTTTTAATATGTTTATATATTTTAAACAAAATTTATCAACTTTTGCTTGACAATTAGTGTGTTATGTGGTATATTAAAGACAGAAAGAAGAGGAAAGGACTGATACCGATGTTCACGGAAACCGAACCGAAGCATTCAGCCCAAAATTTAAGTTGAAAGTGGTGAGTCCAAAATACAGTTAAATTTTTAAAATGATAAAAATTTATGAATTGGTGAGTCCAATGGTTTAGATAAATTAATTCAGGGGTACAAATGTACCCCTGTTTTTTTGTTTTAATAAAAGAAATTTTTCGGCGCAAAATAATATCGAAGGGATATGGTGATTATTATGCGAAAAAACAAAAAGGATTATGATGCATTGGATTTATTGCCGAGTGTGAATAATGTTGTGGGACAACCGCAAAATTCAATTGAGCAAATAAACAAATACGGCACCTATAACATACAGCCAACGGGAGATAGCGATAACTCTTTTCCGAAAATTGCGCAGGGCTTGGCAAAGCCCGAAAGCCGCAAAAAAATGAAAATAGAGGATAAAAAATCTCGGGATATTTTTTAATATCCCGAGATTTGTTTTATAAAAGCACTACGCCTTTTTCTTCGCACTCTTTTACCATTTCTTTTGGCCAAACGGTTGACTGCACCTCGCCAATATGAGCCTTGCGTAAAAACAACATACACATTCTCGACTGACCTATGCCGCCGCCGATAGTATACGGCAGCTTTCCCTCCAGCAGCGCCTTGTGGAAAGACAGTTCCTTCCTTTCGGGACATCCCGCCATATCAAGCTGGCTTATCAGCGCATCCTCATCAACACGAATACCCATACTTGAAAGCTCGAGCGGTGCATCAAGCACGGGGTTATAAACCATAATATCGCCGTTTAACGACCAATCATCATAGTCGGGCGCACGGCCATCGTGCGGCTTGCCGGATTTTAACTTACCGCCTATTTGCATTATAAATACCGAGCCCATTTCTTTAACAATGGCCTCCTCACGCTGCTTTGGAGTAAGCGCGGGGTATTTATCTTCAAGTTCCGCTGTAGTTATAAAGTGAATTTTATCAGATAGCGTTTTCTCGATAAAAGAATACTCTTTCGATATGTATTCCTCGGTTTCAAGCAGCGCCTCATAAATCTTTTCAACCGTTGCCTTAAGTGTTGCCATATTGCGCTCGGACTTATCTATAATAAGCTCCCAGTCCCACTGGTCAACCAATACCGAGTGGATATTATCAAGATCTTCATCGCGGCGAATGGCATTCATATCGGTATAAAGACCTTCGCCCTTTGAAAAGCCGTGGCGCTTTAATGAAAAACGCTTCCATTTAGCGAGCGAATGCACTATCTCAACATCATAGCCGCCATCCTTAATATCAAAGCTGACAGGACGCTCAACACCGTTTAGCGTATCGTTAAGACCGCTTGAGCACTCTACAAAGAGCGGTGCGGAAACACGCGTTAAATTAAGTTTTTTGGCAAGCGCTCGCTCAAAAAAATCTTTAACCTGTTTTATGGCAACCTCGGTTGAACGAATGTCCAAAAGCGAGGTGTAACCATCAGGAATTTGTAACCCTCTCATTATATAAACACCTTTATTAATAGCTTGTTGATTCAGGATAATAAACATTTTCTACCTTAAACTGCTTGGTAGATTTTGTGTTTTCGGTTAAGGTAACGCCCTTTGCCTGCTCGTTGATTTTGCCTAAGAACTCATCGCCCTTCATAGCGTCCATAGCAGTGGCCTTTATGGTATCAAGATTTGTGTTTTTCTCACTCAAAATATTGCCCATATAAACCATAAACATATATTTATAGCCATCTACCGCTTTATCGTTAACGATAACCTTCATTTCGCCTTTTTTAAGGTCCTTAACATCAGCAAAGAAGGGGCTTTCGTAGCTACCTGTGTTTTCGCCACCCCAAAGCATTGCATAAGAATGGCTGAAGGTGCCTTCATCGGTTTTGTCCTCGGCGTATTGAGTACCCTGTGCCTCGGCATAAATTTTGCCAAAGCTCTCGCCCTTTTTAATGCGCTCGATATAATCTTTATATTTCTTTTCCTGGTCCTGCTGCTGCTTTTCGGTCATAGCGGTAATATCTATGCTTAAAGCATTTAAGTATACATAGTTATCGGTAATATACTTATTGAGTACATCATCCTTAACCTCTTCGGGACCGCCCTTGCCGTAAAGATAATCAAAATAAGCAGTTGCATACTCTTGATAAGCGCAGAATTTCTGATAACTTTCAAGACCTATACCATTTTTCTCAAAATAATCCTTGTTAGACTGCCACTCGGCTTTTGCGGTTTGTTTTGCATTATCTAAATACTCCGCAGTCTTTACAACGCTTTTCTCGCAAAGTTGCTTTGCGGCTATCATTTGCTTGCAAATTTCAAGAGTCTTATTCTTTACCCAATCTCCGTATACAACACCATCAATTTTCTGGGTGTACATATTTTTGCTTGTAATGGTTATACCCTGCTTGCTTGCCTGCTCATAAACCAACTGCTGTGCCTCATTATCAGCCGCCAAAAAAGCGCAGGCATAAAAGCCGGACGAAAACTCTTCGCCGCCAACTGTTAAAGCCAGCTCGCCGGGTTTGTGGCAAGCAGCACAACTAAATGCAAGTACGGCCACCAAAAATATTGCCGCTGCTCTTTTAAACAAATTTTTCATTAATTTATCCTCCGTAATATTCGGTTTAATCATACATAATTAAGTATATAACAGAAAAGCCAAAATGTCCATAAATTTTTTACACAAATTAAAGCGCCGCCGCAATTTCGTATATAAGTTCGGCTGTGTTTTGTCCCTGCTTTGCCGTAACGGTGTAATACGGCTTATCTGCGGCAGACAAAACAGCCCTTTTGCCAAATGCCGAATTTACCTTTTCAATTTGCTCGGCATTTACCTGTTCAACCTTTAAAACTATGGCGTTTTTAGAGTGCGCTATCTCATAAATACCAAGCTGCGCTGCCTTATTTCTGAGCATTGCTATATCAATAAGCCCCAAAACTGCTTTTGGCGGCTCGCCGAATCGGTCGCACAGCTCATCTATAACATCACTACGCGCTTCATCGGTTGATATTTTTGCTATTCTCTTATAAATTCCAAGTCGCGCAGGTAGGGACTCGATATAACGATCGGGTATATGCGCCGAAACGTTAAGGTCTACAACACACTCTGCGGCTACCTTTGTTTCGATTCCCTTTTCTTCGTTAATCGCCTCATTAAGCAGTTTTATATACATATCGTATCCTACCGCCTCGAGATTGCCGTGCTGCTCACCACCGAGTATGCTACCCGCCCCGCGTATTTCAAGGTCGCGCATAGCAATTTTAAAGCCCGCACCAAATTCCGTGTATTCCCTTATCGCTTCAAGGCGATTTTCGGCGACCTCGGACAGCTGTTTACTCGGCTTATAACAAAAATATGCATAGGCGCGCCGAGGCGAGCGGCCAACACGACCGCGTAGCTGGTGCAACTGTGATAAACCAAAGCGGTCGGCATCCTCAACTATCAAGGTGTTGACATTAGGCGCATCCACACCCGTTTCGATAATGGTTGTACAAACCAAAACATCTATTTCGTGCTCAAGTAGGCGCTTCCATACGCGTGAAAGCGACTCCTCGCTCATTTGTCCGTGTGCTACCTCAATTCTCGCATCCGGCAAACTTTCTTTGAGTTTTGCGGCACAGCCATAAATAGATTCAACCTTATTATGCAAATAATACACCTGTCCCGAACGGCGCAGTTCCTTGTTTATTGCGTCAATAATTATGCCCTTGTTATATTCAAGAATATAGGACTGTATGGGCAGGCGGTCGCTCGGTGCTTCCTCTATGCTTGACATATCTCGAAGACCCGACATCGCCATATTGAGTGTACGCGGTATCGGTGTTGCCGAAAGGGTTAAAACATCCACCTCGGGATAATCTTGCTTGAGTTTTTCCTTTTGAGCCACACCAAAGCGCTGTTCTTCATCAATAATTACAAGCCCCAAATTTTTAAATTCAATGTCCTTAGAAATAATTCTATGCGTGCCGATTACCATATCAACCTTGCCGTTTTTAAGCGCGGCAACAGTTTTTTTCTGCTCAGCGGGGGTTACAAAGCGTGAGAGCATTTTAACATTTAGCGGTAACTCGCCAAAGCGCGAACGGGTAGTGTTATAGTGCTGTAATGCGAGAATTGTAGTTGGCACCAAAAACGCACACTGCTTGCCCTCGCTAATACACTTAAACGCCGCTCTGAGTGCTACCTCGGTCTTACCAAAACCAACATCGCCACAAAGCAGTCGGTCCATCGGGACATCGCGCTCCATATCATATTTTATTTCTTTAAGGCAACGCAGCTGGTCCTCGGTTTCGACATAGGGGAAGCTCGCCTCAAACTCACGCTGAAGCTCGGTATCGGCGGCAAAGGCATAGCCCTTTACCGACATACGCTTAGCATACAGTGCCGTTAGCTCTTTAGCCATATTTTTTACGGCGTGTTTAACGCGGGCCCTCGTTTTTTGCCAATCGGATGAGCCGAGTTTATTAAGCTTTACAGCACCCGATTCGGCCGCGCCTATATATTTTGATATTAAGTCAAGTTGAGTTACGGGCACATACAGTACATCGGTTTTTGCGTAATTAATTTTAATATAGTCTTTTGTAAGCAGTCCCGTTGTTATCTTTTTAATGCCGGCAAAAATGCCGATTCCGTGGGATACGTGCACAACATAATCGCCTATTTTAAGCTCATCAAGACTGGAAAAGGAATTTTCGTTTGGCTTTGCCCTTATAGCCTTTTTATCGGCGTGAATATAGTTGCCCGATATTAGCATAAATTTTTGCTCGGGCATTTCAAAGCCCGCCGATAATGCGGCATTTATAACGGTTATGCCCTTTTCTATCGTATCGGGTATACCTTCCGAAAGAAATGCAGTTATGCCACGGCTTTTAAGCCCCTCGTACAGCACAGTTGCGGCCTTCTCGCCCGATACAAGCACGGCGCACCTGCCACCACGACCGAGCATAAATGCCGTATCTTCTATAAGCACCGACATTTCGCCCTTCCAACTGGAAATGCGCTTATAATTAAAGTTTACCAAATCTTTTATCGGGCGGTTATAGTTGCCCCTTGCAAAATTTTCAAGGAAAACTGCCTTTTCGGTGTTGTTAATAAACTCTGTAAAGGTTAAGCCAAACCGAGCATCGCTACACAAAAGTCCCTCTTCCAAAAGCTGCTGGTAGTCTAATGAGGTGCGCTCAGTAATGGTTTTTAACTGCTCCTCGGCCTCACTGCTCTCGGCAACAACAACCAAACTGTCTTTCATATAATCAAATACCGTGCAAGGCCTATAAATATCGCTTATATATCGGTCAAGCGATATTTTTATGTTGTTGGAAAGTAAATCTATATCTCGCTCCAAAGCAATGCGGGCGGCATCGTTTAGTTTTTTATCGGAATTAAGCTTGCGTCTTAAAATTTCCGAAAGCAAACCGCCATCGCACAAAATTTCACTCGCTTGTGTTATCTTTACCGATTTTAAAATATCGGTTCGGCGCTGTGTTGAAATATCGAAGTCGCTGATAGAATCAATCTCATCGCCCCAAAATTCAATTCTAACGGGTGCCTCGGCGCTAACGGGGAAAATATCGACAATACCGCCACGTACGGAAAATTGTCCCACACCCTCAACCTGAGAGCAGTTTTCATAGCCCGCCAAAAGAAGCTTTGTTTTTAAATCGTTTAAATCTATTTGCATACCGGCACATAAAGCAAAGGTGTTTTCCTTTAAAACCTCGGGCGGTACGGTATACTGCACTGCCGCCTCTATGGAACACACAAGCACGCGCAAGTCCCCGTCAAAAACTTTTGACAGGGTGTTTATTCTTCTTTGTTCATATTCATTTGAGTGGCCGAGCATATCCTTAAAGCAAAAATCTTTTACGGGGAACACTGCAGATGCTACGCCTAACGCAGATAAATCGTTTGAAAGCTCGGTGGCGGATGCTTCATCACGAGTTATCAGCAGGATTTTTTGCCCCACATCATTTGCCAAACCACTTACCAGCACCGCCTTATGAATACCCGAAAGCCCCGATGCCCCAACGGGCAAATACCCGTTTTTAACATCATTTTTTAGGGCCTTGTAAGGCGCACTGGTGTTTAATATTTTGTGTAAAAATTTCATAAAATGCCTTTAGCTGTTGTATTTATTCATAGCGCGGTCGATATTGCCCGAGATTATCTCCTCAACCGATGCCACCGCTTTTTGAAGAGCTATTTCCTTATTCTCCTTATCGTCTGCGCTAAATTTACCAAGTACCCAATCCTTTAAATCATAATCGGGATGCGGCTTTTTGCCGATACCGATTTTTATACGCATAATATCGTTTGTAGACAAATGCTCCGATATGTTTTTCATACCGTTATGTCCGCCGTGAGAGCCGCCGCGGCGTATTCTCATTTTGCCGACATCTAACGATATATCATCGAATATTACAATTATATTTTCTATCGGTATTTTGTAAAAGCGGCAAATTTCACTAATTGCCGTGCCCGATAGATTCATATATGTTTGCGGCTTTACTATAAATATACGCTTATTTGCTATTTTACATTCAGAAATAAGCGCTTTATGTTTTGATTTAAACGGTGTGCCACCAAATTTTTTGTGCAACAAATCAGCGGCATCAAAACCTATGTTGTGCCGCGTGTTCTCATATTCGTTACCCGGGTTGCCGAGCCCCGCAACTAAGATTATGTCGCTTTCCTTTTTCTTAAAAAACATATTTTTTCACCACTGGGTATTTTACCACACCCGTTAAATAAAATCAAGCCGAAGCGTTTGCTTCGGCTTGTTTGTTTAAGCTTTTGCGGCGATTACGTCTTTCGCCAACATTTCGGGCAACTGCTCGTATCTTTCAAAGGTTAGTGTAAATTTAGCCCTGCCCTGTGTGATAGAACGCATTGCAGTTGAAAAATCATGCATTTCGGAAATAGGTGTTTCGGCAACAATTTCCTGCATTTTGTTTTCTGTCGGTGCCATACCGATAACTCTACCACGGCGTTTGTTGATTTCGCCTATAACGTCTCCAAGCGACTCATCATTGGTTATAACCTTTAGCGTGCCGATGGGCTCAAGCAATACGGGGGAGGCTTTGGGTACGCCATCCTTGAAAGCCAGTGAAGCGGCTGTTTTAAAGGACATTTCGGATGAATCAACAGGGTGGTATGAGCCATCCACCAATGTGGCTTTGATGCCTACCATCGGGTAGCCCGCTAAAACGCCCGTCTTAACACTATCTCTCAGTCCCTTTTCAACCGCAGGGAAGAAGTTTTTGGGTACGGCGCCGCCGAATACCTTTTCTTCGAATACAAGCTCTTCGCTATCGGTCGGCTCAAACTCGATCCAAACATCGCCAAACTGGCCGTGGCCGCCCGACTGCTTCTTGTATCTGCCTTGTACCTTAACCGATTTACGAATGGTCTCTCTATAAGCCACGGAAGGCTTTTTAAGAACTATACCAAGGCCGAATTTTTGCTTTAATTTCGAAACAATTATATCAATATGCTGTTCACCGAGTCCCGATAAAACCTGCTCGCGTGTCTCGTTATTATATTCAACACTGATAGTGGGGTCCTCTTCGCAAAGGCGTGCCAAAGAGTTTGCAATTTTTTCTTCATCGCCTTTGTTTTGCGGGAACACAGCCATTGAATATTCGGATGCCGGGAATACAGGCGGCTTTACAATAATGCCATCCTTTTCGGCAATAGTATCGCCCGTAGATGCGCCCGAAATTTTAGCCGCAACGCCGATATCGCCCGCACTTACAGCGTCAATATCCTCTTGCTTTCCGGCTCTTGCTATCATAACCTTGCCCAAGCGGAATTCCTCGCCCGTGCGCATATTTTTAAGCTTTGTATCGCCCGAAAGCACACCGTTTACAACCTTAAAGAAGGACAACTTGCCAACAAACGGGTCGGCAACCGTTTTAAATACCACTGCCGCAGCAGTCGCGTTTTCATCGGGTGCAACCTTTTTCTCTTGGCCGGCCGCGATAACCGAAATTTCACTTTCATTGGCAGACGGCATAATTTCATAAATTATATCGGCAAAGAGCGGCACTGCATCGCCCGTTTGCTGTATGCCGCAAAATACCGGGCATATATCGCCCGATTTTACACCGTTTTTAAGCGCCCTAAGTTTTTCTTCGGTAGTGAAGGTTTCGCCCTCAAAATATTTTTCCATAAGCGCTTCATCGGTTGATGCAACGGCCTCGAGCATAATGCTGCGCATTTGCTCTATTTCATCATTGCTCGGCATAGCGCATTCGGTAGCGGTAATGCCGTTATATGTATATGCTGTGTCCTTCACAAAGTCCACATAGCAAACTACCTTTTCGTGCTCAATAAATGGAACTACAACGGGGCAAATAATGGCACCGTAAAGACCGGTTAATCTTGATATTACACGATAAAAATGCGCGTGGGTTGAATCAAGCTTACCAATGAAAAATGCGGCGGGCTTACCCATCTCCCTTGCACGCTCAAAATTTTGCTGTGCACCGACTGTATAACCCGATTTACCCGATAACACAAGCACCGCGCTATCGGCCGCATAAAGTGCCTCATAAGCGCCGGCAGATGCATCAAAAAGTCCGGGCGCATCGATAATATTAATTTTTTTGTCGCCTATTTCAAGCGGGTAGAAGGAAGCCGACAAAGAACAGCCCCTTTTCTTCTCTTCCGCCTCACAGTCCATAACCGTTGTACCATCGCCGGTCTTACCTATTCTCTCGGTTGCTTTGCCATAATACAGTAATGCATCGGCAAGTGTTGTCTTACCCGAACCGCCGTGGCCGAGCAATGCAATGTTTTTGATTTGAGAAGTTGAATACCGTTTCAAGATGATACACTCCTTTGAGTTTATTGTTTGTTAAATTATAACACACTTATTGTAGTTTTTCAATAAAATTTTATATTTTTCTTAAAAAGTTTTATTAAATATCAACAAATAACTATTATATGACGCTTCGCAACTAAAAATGTAACAAAATTGAAATTTTGTTGCACCGATAGTTACAAAATTGATATTAAAATGTAATCAAAAAGAAAAGACTTTTTCAGATTCTATTGATATAATAATATTAGAGTAAAGAAAGGTGGCGGAATTATGAAACGTTTTGTACTTTTAAGCTTATTTTTAATCGGCTGTTTGTGTATGAACGGCTTTATTTTGCCGCCCGCCGAAAGCACCTTGCCTGATGCACCTGCAGTTTCGGCTCCTGCCGATGCACAAAAGGTTGCCGAGGCAAAAATTTTAAATCTTTTAAACCTTAACAATGTCTACGGCGAAGATTTTACAAATAACGAGGCACTTGTTAACGCGGCAGCAATTAATTTGCGCTCCTATGCCAGCGAGCAGGGCTTTATCGAAAACGATATAGTTACCGCCTACATTAAAGATATTTATGATATCGACATAGAAATTAATGAAACGATAAATGTTAATATGCCTAAAAAACAGGGCTATGTTTATTTAATACCGCGCGGCTACACAGCCTACACCCACGAGATTATGAGCGTTACCGACAACGGCGATTTTTTAACAGTTGTATCTCTTGTATCGGTTGATGCGCACGACAGCCACAGTGTAATAGGCACAGCCACAACAAAGCTCGCTAAAAACGATAGCGCCAGCTTCGGCTACAATATAATCAGTTCTGACATTGATTATAACGCCGTATCATTTGCAGCATAAAATTTAATTTATATAAGAAAAACGACCGTGGGGGACACGGTCGTTTTTCTTTTTAGGGGTTTTTGAGGAGAAACCCAAAATGTTTGGGTTGCAAATGGGATTGCGGCTTCCCTTTTGCAATTTTATAATACACCCAAATTATGAATATTTTTTTAATTAAATAAGTATAATTTTAAAATTTTCGGATGATACTATAACTGACACTGTTTTGAAAGGAAAAATAATATGAACACCGAAAATGAAAATAAATTTATAAAATTTTTCTCTGGCAAAAGGTTTTATGTGATTCTTGCCGTTTGCCTTATAGCCGTTGGCGTTGCGGGATGGTCGGCATTTGATTCGCTTAACAACATAACCCCCAATGATGATAATCCGTCATATTCCACACCTTCGGAATCATATAATGAACCTGTAGAGTCTACACCTGTGGAAATTCCCGATACCCCCACCGACACCCCCGTTACCGATGAGCCATATTCCGAGCCCGCCGATACAACCCCAAAAAGACCCGTGGCCGAAAGCTTTATAATGCCTGTAAAGGATGGCGAAATAGTTAAGGGCTATGATGCCACCGCCTTGCAATTTTCAGCCACCTATTCTGATATGAGAATACATTTAGGCACCGATATAAAGGCGGCCGCAGGAGCGGATGTTTTTGCCGCAGGCGATGGCGTTGTAGAAAAGATTTACGAGGATGAATTGCTCGGCCGCGTAATAGAAATTGACCACGGCAACGGAATAATCGTTAAATATACAGGTCTTGCCGACAAGCTCGCTGTTAAAGAAGATTATATCGTTAAATGTGGCGATAAAATCGGTACCCTTTCAGGTGTGCCGAGTGAGTGTGGCGATGATATGCATATTCACATTGAGGTTACCAAAAACGGCAAGTCCGCCGACCCAATTAAGACACTTAAACTCAACTAGCCGCCCTCGTTTCGTTTAGGGGCATAACAAAAATAAGAGACACCTTTTTATAAAAAGGTGTCTCTTATTTACTTAAATCGTTTTTGATGGCATTTTTTAGTTCTTCCTCCGAGCCAAACTTCCTCTCGGGGCGAATAAACTCGGTAATGCGAATGTCAGCCACAGTGCCGTAAATATCATCATAAAAATCTAAAATGTATGTTTCTGCGCCCACTGTTTTTGTTTCATAGGTCGGGCGGTTGCCTATATTTGTAATGCCGTTATAGGTTTTCCCGTTTACCGTAATTATTGATTTATAAACGCCATGCATTATATCAACAAGTTCTTTGGGGTATATTTGATTAGCGGTTGGAAAACCAATTGTTCGGCCTCTGGCATCGCCATGTATTACTGCGGCGGAAAACCCGAAAGGCATCTTCAACAGTTTATTTGCAAGCGGTATTTGACCGCTTGACAACAGCTCTCTTATATAGGTTGAGGACACCGTAATATCATCAATAACAATAGGCTCTAAAACCTTTAAAATGATGTCGTTTCGCTCGCAAAACTCACGCAAGAGTTTTATATCTCCCGCACCGTTTTTGCCGAAGCGATAGTTAAAACCGCAGCTTAAAAATGCGCAGTTGTATTTTTCTTTTAAGTGTTGTAAAAATTCATTTGCCGACATATCGCGAACGGCAGGAAAATCGAGATAATGAATTTCATAAAGCCCTAAAGAGCGCAACGCCTTGTCCTTATCGGCGAAGGTGCTGATGCAACCCATAGTATCATCAAAATAGGTTTTTGGCGGAAATTTGAATGCCACTGCAATGGGCTTAAAGCCGCTGTTTACAGCAGCTTCAATTACGGCGCGGTGGCCGGTATGGACCCCATCAAATGTGCCGAGCGCAATTGCAGTCTTATTCATTGGATACACCTCTTAAAACGCACTTAATTGCTACTTGGCGGTTTTCCAAATCGGCAATACCGATACCAAGCAGTTCGTTTTTATGTTTCACTCTTAAAAGCTCGCCCTGGGTATTGAAGGAGTAGCTCAATCTCTCAAAGCTTAGCTGACCGCCGTTAGAAAAACGAACGGCCTGCTTTTCGCTTATACTAATCTCCCTTAAATAACTCACGGCTCGCTCTTCATCGGTTAAAAAGTCCCTTATATTATCGGGGGTTAAATCATCCAAATTAACGCAATTTTCTAACCCAAAGCCCGATGTTTCATCACGACGAAGCTCCGACAAAGTAGCACCACAGCCAAGATATTCGCCGATATCTCGACAAAGGGAGCGTATATATGTACCCTTTGAGCAGGAAACCCTAACTGTGATTTCGTTATTTTCAAACTCATTCACGGGTTTTATATAATTAATGGTTACGGCACGCTCCGGCACATCAACCGTTTTACCCTCACGCGCTAATTTATAAAGCGGCACGCCGTTTTTCTTTATTGCCGAAAACATTGGCGGCACCTGTTTTATTTCGCCCGTAAATTCCTCAAATGCCGATAAAATATCATCGGCCGTTATCTTTACCTCATTTTCGGTTAAAATCTTGCCCGTAATATCGGCAGTATCGGTTGTAACGCCAAAGCGGAAGGTGGCTGTATACACCTTGTCGGCATCGAGCAAAAATGAGGAAAGCGCGGTGGCTCTACCCACAAAAACGGGCAAAACACCGGTTGCCATTGGGTCAAGCGTACCGGTGTGTCCTACTCTTTTTTCGTGTAATAACCACTTAATTTTTGCAACAACGCCAAAGGATGTTATATCTTTTGGCTTGTTAATCAGCAATAGTCCTTGCGTCATATTCATTGAAAGCCTTTCCTACAGCAGCCGTTATCTCTGCCTTTACCTTTTCTAAACTGCCTTCAAGCGTGCAGCCCGCGGCCGATACATGTCCACCGCCGCCAAGCGTGCCGCATATACGCGAAGCATCAAGAGGCGGGTAGGTGCGAAGCGATACCTTGTATACATCGGGCTCCGACTGTTTTATCGAAACACCGCAAAGCACACCCTCCACCGAGCGTGAAATGGCCGCAACACCCTCAAGGTCGCTTTGCTCGCAGCCTGATTTTTCCTGCATTTCACTCGTAACAGTGAGCATAAGGCATCTCTCGTCAAACAAAAACTCTGCCGTTTCAAGCACCATTTTTTCAAGCTCAATACGATTTTTTGATTTTGTATCGAACATAACGCGGTTAACCTCGGCCGCATCAATACCATATTTATAAAGCTCAGCGGCAATCAAGTGTGTTTTGGGCGTTACATTTGAATACTTAAAGCAACCCGTATCGGTAGCAATACCCGTATAAAGTGCGGTGGCAATAAGAGGTGTAATTTGCATATTCATCTCGGTAAATATATCGTAAATACACTCTGCCGTGGCCGAAGCCGCGGCATCTAAATATAGATTTTTGGCATATCGGGTATTGGAAATATGGTGGTCTATATTGAGTTCGATTTTATCACTGTATTTTTCATAAAGTGAGCCAAGCAGCTTTGCATCGGCAACATCAACCGAGATTATGGTTTTATAATCAAACGATTTTAGCGCCGCCGCTTTTACGAAATAATCGTATTTGTGCGGTATTTCATCATTGCAAACCACAAATGCCTTTTTGCCTATGCTTAAAAGGCCGAGTGCCAAAGCATAAGCCGAACCCAACGTATCGCCATCGGGCGAGATATGGGTCAAAATAATATAATCATCATGGGTTTTAAGATAATGGCAAAGCTCTGCTAAATTTAACTCTTTACAAGTTCTTTCCATAAATTAATCCTTATCATCAAATGAATTTATTATTTTAGAAATTTCGGTGCTTTTTTCAATAGAATTATCTGCTATAAATCTGAGTTCGGGTACCTTGCGAAGCGACATGCGGGCTCCAAGCTCGCGGCGGATAAAGCCCGCCGCGTTTTTGAGTGCCTTAACCGATTCTACCGTTTTGTCATAGCCCTCAATTGCGCTCACATAAACAGTAGCGTATGATAAATCGCCCGATACATCCACTTTTACAATGCTTAAAAGACGGCTTACTCTCGGGTCTTTAACGTCTCTTAGAATATCAGACAGCATCATTTTTATATCGGAAGTAATTCTTCCTGCTTTATATCCTGCCATTAGTCTCTATATTCCTCCATAATAAAGGCCTCAAAAATGTCGCCCACCTTAATATCGCCGAATTTCTCAAGTCCGATACCGCATTCATAGCCCTGTGCTACTTCCTTAACGTCATCCTTAAAGCGGCGTAAAGAATCAATAGCATCCTCGGCTATAACAATGCCATCACGTACAACACGAATACTGCAAGCGCGGGTTACCTTACCATTTGTAACGTAGGCGCCCGCAATTGTACCAACACCCGAGATTTTATAGGTGTCGCGCACTTCAACAGTACCAAGTATAACCTCGCGGTATTTAGGTGCTAACATACCCTTCATGGCGGCTTCAATTTCTTCAATACAGTTATAGATTACGCGATAGAGGCGCACATCTACACCATCACGCTCGGCGGATGCCTTGGCAACCGCATCGGGACGTACGTTAAAGCCAACTATAATAGCACCTGATGTTGTAGCCAACATAACGTCAGACTCGTTAATAGCGCCAACAGCACCGTGAATAACCTTTACGCGCACCTCTTCATTTGAAAGCTTTTCAAGACTTTCACGAACGGCCTCAACCGAGCCCTGAACATCAGCCTTAACGATAATGTTAAGCTCTTTGAGTTCGCCCTCGCTTAACTGGTCAAAGAGGTTATCAAGAGTAACCTTTTGTTTTGCGTTAAAGAGGTCTTCCTTAATCTTTTGCTTACGCTGTTCAACAAGCTGGCGAGCCAAACGCTCATCCGATACCGCATCAAAGGTATCGCCTGCTGACGGTGTTTCGGCAAGACCTGCAATTTCAACAGGTACTGAGGGGCCTGCCTCTTTTACGTGCTGGCCCTTTTCGTTGGTCATAACACGCACACGTCCAACCGCTGTACCCGCAACGATAATATCGCCCTCGTGCAAAGTTCCCTTTTGTACTAAAAGCGTTGCGATAGGTCCGCGACCCTTATCAAGACACGCTTCGATTACAACACCGTTTGCACGGCGGTCGGGGTTGGCTTTGAGTTCCATCATTTCGGCAACAAGAAGGATATTTTCAAGCAAATCATCAATACCCATTTTGGTTTTAGCAGATACGGGAACGCATATAACATCGCCGCCCCATTCTTCAGGAACGAGCGAATGCTCGGTTAACTGTTGTTTGATAACATCGGGGTTGGCAGTGGGTTTATCCATTTTGTTGATAGCTACAATAATTTGTACACCCGCCGCTTTTGCGTGGTTAATAGCTTCAACCGTTTGCGGCATAATACCGTCATCGGCTGCTACTACGAGCACCGCGATATCGGTAGCCATAGCACCGCGCTGGCGCATAGCGGTAAATGCGGCATGGCCGGGGGTATCAAGGAAGGTAATGTCCTGTCCCTTGCAGTTAACCCTGTAAGCACCTATTGCCTGTGTAATACCGCCCGCTTCAGTATCGGTAACGGCGGAGTTACGAATAGCATCCAAAAGGGATGTTTTACCGTGGTCAACGTGTCCCATAACAACAACAACGGGGCTTCTCGGCTTCAATGATTCTGCCGTATCCTCGGTGTCGTCCATAATTTGCTCTTCAATGGTTACAACAACCGCGCGCTCGATTTTAGCACCCATCTCGGTTACAACGATTTCGGCGGTATCATAGTCGATTACCTGGTTAACGGTTGCAAGCATACCGAGCTTCATAAGGTTTTTGATAACCTCAGCCGCTGTCTTTTTAAGTGCGGCGGCAAGCTCGCCTACCGTGATTTCATCGCCTACAGTAACTGTAATCGGTGTCTTTTTAATCTTTTCAAGCTGAAGTCTGCGCAGTTTATCGGCCTCAGTCTCGCGTTTGGCGTTTTGCGGGCGCTTGTAGTCCTGCGACTTTTGCTTGATTTTTTGCTTTCTTGAATAGTTATCGCGCATTGAGTTTGCGGGCGCAATATTCTCGTACTTCTCGTTGTATTTATCCATATCAACGTGTACAGTACGGGTGTCTACGTGGCGAATTTGTGCAGGACCACGGTTGGGAGCGGCACCACCCACCTTTTGCTTTTTAGGCGGAGCCACCAAAATTTCCTCGGTTTCGGCCTTTTTCTCAGGGTTAGGTGCGGCAGGCTTTTCTACCTTGGGCTCTACCTTCTTTTCAACCTTTTTCTCTACCTTTGCTTCGGTTTTGGTCTCAACCTTGGCAGCCGCCTTTTTAGGTGCCGCTTTTTCTTCGGCGGCCTTTTTCTCGGCTTCTGCCGCGGCCTTTAACTGCTCAAGTATAGCCATCTGTTCGGCCAATTTTTTATCCTTTTCGGCCTGGCGCTTTTGTGCGGCGGCCGCACGGGCTGTCTCGCCTGTTTTAAAGTATTCATCAAAGCTTTTAACCTGATTTTTGGTGGTTAAAACCTCAAATATAATATCTAATTCGATTTCGGTGAGGGCCGAGCCCGATTTTTTGCTCTCGCCCGTTTTCTCCTCAATAATCGCAGATATTTCCTTGGCGCTAACATTAAAATCTTTGGCAATCTCACTTACCTTATATTTTACCGTCATCGCATTTCCTCCTTTAATCTTTGCCGTTCTTTATTGCATCGGCAAAACCTGTATCATTTACCGAAAGTATGCTGCACTGCCTACCAACCGCTTTTGAAAGCGTTTCGGCGGTAACACCTTCGAGCACCATACTTTCCGTGCCGTATTTATCGGCTTGAAATATAAGTTCTTTTTTGCTTTTTTCGGATGTATCTGCGGCGCTTACCGCAAGACAAGATACACCGCTTTTTAAGGCTGCCTCGGTATTATTCATACCGTAGGACAATTTACCCGCCTTGGATGCAAAGCCCAAAAGGGCAAGAATCTTACTGTTCATCGGTTAAATCCTTTTTAAGAGTTTCATAAATTTCATCCGAAATTTCGGTAGCAAAGGTGCGCTCAAGCCGTTTTGCCTTTACGGCTTTTTTAAGACATTCGGCATCTCGGCATATATATGCGCCGCGGCCGTTAGCCTTGCCCTTTAAGTCCACCATTATTTCATTTTCGGGTGTTTTTACAATGCGGATAAGCTCTATTTTGGGCTTCATTTCATTACAGCCCAAGCACATACGCATCGGTATTTTTTTCTTTTGCATTTCTTAGTCCTCGGTGTCTTCTCCATAGAATCCACTTTCGGGTCTTATATCAATTTTCCAACCCGTAAGCTTAGCGGCAAGACGCGCGTTTTGTCCCTTGTTGCCGATAGCCAAAGACAACTGAGCATCAGGAACTGTAACGCGGCAAACCTTGGGATTTTCACTCTCGATTTCAACCGATAAAACCTTTGCGGGAGAAAGTGCTTCTCCGATAAATTTAGCGGGA
Organism: Oscillospiraceae bacterium; assembly: GCA_015066405.1. GTDB lineage: Bacteria > Bacillota > Clostridia > Oscillospirales > Acutalibacteraceae > SIG565. The sequence goes on along the minus strand of SVOM01000006.1, from coordinate 7,235 downwards.
TCATCGCTGTATTTAACAATGTCGATTTTCTCGCCCCCGAGCTCTTCAACTATTGTGTTAACTCGAGCTCCGCGCTGACCGATACAAGCACCTACAGGGTCGATTTCCTCATTTGCGCTGTAAACCGCAATTTTGGTGCGTGAGCCTGCCTGACGTGAAATTGACTTAATTTCGATGGTGCCGTCAAATATTTCGGGAACCTCGGTTTCAAAAAGGCGGCGCACAAGACCTGAATGTGTGCGCGAAATCATAATTTTCGGTCCCTTTTCGGTTTCTTTAACGTCTACTACATAAACTTTAATATGGTCGCCTTCATATAACTCTTCACCCGGTACCTGCTCGAGTTTCGGCAGTATTGTTTCGGTGCGACCGATTTTTACCGTAGCATTGCCTGTTTTTGCATCAATTTGCTGAACAACGGCAGTAAGTAACTCGCGGTTGTGGTTTTGGAACTCAGCGAGTGTGTGGCCACGCTCGGCCTCGCGAATACCCTGGCGGATAACGTGTTTTGCGGTCTGCGCTACGATTCGGCCAAACTGCTTGGTGTCAAGCTTAATCTCAATAAAGCCGTTCTCAACCGCCTTTGAGTCGATTGTGATGGCTTCATCGCGAAGAATTTGGGTGTACGGGTCGGTAACCTCGTCAACAACCTCCTTGCGTACAACAACGCTGAAAATCATTTTTTCAGGGTCGATGGTGCAAATAACGTTGTCGCCTGTGCCGTAGTCCTTACGCAAAGCTACAACGATAGCATTTGCTATTTTCTCTGCAAGATACTGGCTTGGAACGCCTCTTTCTTCCTCCATAATTTTGAGTGCTTCAAAAAATTCCTTTGTGTCTTTTGTTGGCTTTTTCATTTTCCGTTATACCTCCGTTAAGTCATTAAGTTTTACTGTAGAAAACTCTTTTTTGTCTAAATAAATTTCATTGTCGCCGACAGAAAGTGTTATTCCGCCGTCATACTTTAAAAGTGTACCGATAATTTCCTTGGTGCCGTTTATCGCTTTGTAAAGCTTTGCCTTTATTTCGCGGCCCACCGCCCACTCAAAATGCTCGGGGCGGGTAATCTCGCGCTCAAGACCTGGGGAGCAAACCTCAAGATAATACGATTTGTCTATCGGGTCAGCCTCGTCTATCACGGGGTCAATTGCGTGAGAAACAGCCGTGCAGTCATCAATATTAATGCCGTCCTCTTTGTCGATATAAACCCTAAGAAAATACGATGCGCCCTCCTTTACAAAACGCACATCCCAAAGCGATACGTTTTGTGCTTCCACCGTATCTTTGATAAGCGATAAGATTTTGTCTGCTATACCTGCCAAAATATCAGTCCTTTCTTTTTTTCGGTGCGGTTTTGCCGCATTTGCCCAAACAAAAAGTAAAGAGCAGGTCGCCCTACTCTTCTTTCCTACATCTTATACTACCAAGAGTATAACATATATAAATATAAAATGCAAGTACTTTTTACTAATCCCTAAATCCTGACTCCTAAATCCTAAATCCTAAATCCTAATTCCTATTCTTCCATAAGCTTGCCAAGGAATGCGGCGGCAACGCCTATAAGTTTAATATCGCTATCGTTAGCAGTTGTAACACTGTCAGTGCCAAAAAGCACCACGCTGCCCATAACGTCCCCCGCCGAAATAATGGGAGAAGCCGCCAACACTGATCGCTCGGCGATTTTTAGCTCCTCAAGTCCCTCGCTCACACTGCGGCGCTCGCGCATTAGTATATCGAGCTCGGGCATAACAGGTGTGCCGATAACCTCTTTTTTAGATATGCCCGCACACGCGATAAATTTATCGCAGTCGGTAACCGCAACACCCAGCACCGTGCCGCCCGCCAACGCCTCGCAGTACTGCGCCGCAAACGTGCCAAGCTCGCCCAGCGGCGAATATTTTTTAAAAATAACTTCCCCACCCGCATCAGTGTAAATCTCCAACGGGTCTCCCTCACGTATGCGCATTGTGCGTCTTATCTCTTTCGGAATAACGACACGACCAAGGTCGTCTATTCTACGAACTATTCCTGTTGCTTTCATATATTCATTTCTCCTTTGTTTAGATAATTGAAAATTTAAGGTTCCTTTTTTAAATTTTGATTCATTTTGGGAACTTTTTTAACGATATTTCTATTATCTGTCAACAAAGGAGTTTTATACTGTTAATAATAAAGTTTAATTATCATCGTTGAAATAATCTCAAACCCACTTTAAATCAATAAGGTGAATATTTAGTTCATTAAAATAGTTATTTTAATATAGACGTTTCTAGTTAAATTACAAATTATGTTGTTATTTTTTGAATCTTGAAGAGATTCATACTTCAAGATTTACTTTTTCGAGTAATTGTACTATAATGATGTATAGTTTTATTTGATTAGTAAAGTTGGATCGTTTATGAAAAATATAACTTTCAAAAGAATATTTTTTGGTTTATTAAAACGGTGTATACTCGGAGTACTAATAGGAACACTTGGCGGTTTAGTTGGTGCTTGCTTTGCACATTTGTTGTCTTTTGTAACAAGACTACGCGAGGCAGGGCCGTGGCTCATTCTCCTATTGCCCGTTGGTGGTATCGCTACTGTTTTATTATATCGGGTTTTCGGTATGCATAATTTCGGTGGGACTAATGAAATCATACACTGCCTTGAGGACAAAAGGCCCATAAGAGTTATTGCTGCGCCGCTTATATTCATTTCCACTGCAATCACACACCTTTTGGGTGGATCTGCAGGTCGGGAAGGCGCTGCACTTCAGTTAGGTGGCGCGGGTGCATCCGCTCTTTCTAATATTCTTCGATTAAAAGAGAACGATCGAACAATTGTTGTTTTGAGTGGAATGAGCGCTGTTTTTTCAGGAGTGTTCGGTACGCCTCTTACAGCCGCATTTTTTGTTTTGGAATTTACGTTAGCGACAAAAGTCGTTTCCTTGGCAATTTTACCTTGCTTTATTTCAGCAGTAATTTCGGAAAAAGTTTCTTTTCTTATGGGCGCGGCCGGGGAAACATTTCATCTAAGCAATATAACTACTTTTACATTTAACTCTATTGCCAAAATCATTGTTTTATCAATCGGGCTAAGTGTGTTAGGTAGGGTTATGTGCTTCTTCTTTAACAAGTCAGAGCTTTGGGCCAAAAAGTTAATTTCAAATCCCTTACTTCGTTCGGTAATCGGTGCTGTTGTTATCATTATGTTGACCATAATTGTTGGTGATATGCGTTATAATGGTTCCGGTATGAGTATGGCAATTGGAGCAGTAAAAGGCAACGCAAATTGGTTTGATTTTATTTTAAAAATTGTTTTCACCGCCATCACTTTGGCTGCGGGATTTAAGGGCGGAGAAATCGTTCCTACTTTTTGTGTCGGTGCAACCTTCGGCTGTGTTTTTGGAAGTATATTAGGCTTAGATCCCGGATTTTCAGCAGCCCTTGGTCTTATAGGCTTGTTTTGTTGCGCTACAAACAGTCCTATAAGCGCAATTTTTCTTGGAATTGAAATGTTTGGTTTTACGACATTACCATATTATTTACTGATTTGCTTAATCCTTTGGCCTCTGTCAGTTAATAAAGGTCTATTTGAAAATAGATTTTTCAAATCGCCGCTTTTTTCAAAAACAAAAAACAATGAACAATAAAAGCGAGGTGAAGTTCACCTCGCTTTTGCTATGTATAAAAACTATCGAAAACCCGTTTTTGACACCAATGCGTTCAATAGGGCAAACTGCTCAAAAACCGCACCATTACTGACTATTTTACGGTTTGCCCTATCTCATACGAGTGAAGCGAGTATCTATGTTCTCCAAAATTGTCTGAATTTTAATTCGGCAACAATTTTGAGAGGTTATAATAACGCATTCCTCGATTCTACGAACTATTCCTCTTGCGGTGCCCAAAAGTTGCGGTCGGCTTGGAGCGCCTACAACTTTTGACCGCGGCGCGTGCGTTACGCTCGCTTTATCTCACACTGTGAGCGCTCGCGACGTCACCTGTTGCTTTCATATATAAATCTCCTTTAATTTTAAATCGTGATGTTAGTATTTGTAAATGGTGGAGATTTATACTGCTATAATTTACTTTTAAAATTAATGTGATACAACAAATAACATATATAGTGCCGATAATTGTCAAAAATTTATTACTAAAACATTTAAAAGTGAAAAAAATTCCAAAACGACTTGTATTTTTTTTAAATGATGATATAATATAATTACAATTTTTATATAGAGGAGGAAAAATATGAAAAAAATAAGTATTTTAATCGCATTGATGCTCTGCATCACCATCGGCGGTGTGTACGCTACTTGGACCTACACCCAAACTACAGATGTTGCCGATGAATCTGTCGGTGCTGCTATGAACCTTACCGGCGTTGCTTACGCAGGTAGCTATGGTACATACGAAATCGACAAATCCACCCTCGCACTCACCATCGACCCGAAAAACGGCACAACCCACACCACTGCTCTTCAGGTTGCAGGTGAAATCGTTGTTACCTTCACACCCTCAAATGTTGCTCCCGTTGAGATAAAGGAAAGCGGTGTTCCCACAACATTTAGCTTCACACTCAGCAACGATGCTTGGACCTTTGATGACACTCACGGAGAAGGCTCAAAAAATGTTATTGCTCTAACACACTCTGGCTCACATGATGTTGTTTGGCAGTCCCAAGATGATGGCACCTTCACCTTTACCCTTAGTGCCGCAGACATTGCCGAACACCTTGACTTAACCGAATTTGTTTTGGATACCAAGACATTATACGATGATTACACCGTTGCTCTTCGCGGCGGACAGATAGTGTTCAGCGTAACCGATGGTAGCACTGCAGGTGCTGCTTCTAACTAAGAAATGTATTTTCGACTATCCTATGCTTGGGCATGGATAGTCGATTTAATTGGTGATTTTATGACAGCTTATGAAACCTATGTTTTCATACTGTGCTTAATTGTTTTTTCGCTGTTTACGCTTTTGTTCTCGTTTGTAATTACTACAATGATGAAGCAAAAGCTTAAGCTTATAAAGCACGGTTTAGAAGATAAAGAAATTAAAAAAGAGAAAGACAAAAAAGCAAAGACCTCTAAAGTAACACCAATTTTTGTTGATGTGGTTTCTTTGCTTGTTTGTGTTGCTCTTTTTGCCTCTTTCGTCTTCTCACTGTATTTGAATTTCACCAAGGACAAGGCCCCTAACGGCATTCCCTCCCTTAAGGTTGTTAAAACCTCTTCAATGGCAACAAAAAACAAAAACAACACCTATCTTTTCAAAAATGACCTTAACGACCAGATTCAAACCTTTGATTTAATCGTTACACACCATTTGCCGAAGGAAGAAGACCTTAAGCTTTATGATATTGTTGTTTATAAAAGGGATGACACCTTCGTTATTCACCGTATTATAGGTATTGAAGAGCCGAATGACAAGCATCCTGACCGTCGCCATTTTCTGCTTCAGGGCGACTCTGTTTTAAATCCCGACCAATTCCCTGTGCTCTATAGTCAAATGCAGGGAATATACAATGGCCAGCGAATTCCCTTTATTGGAAGCTTCATTTTATTTATGCAATCCCCTGCGGGTTGGCTATGCATACTTCTTATTCTGTTTGCTGCAATAGTTACCCCTATTCTTGAAAGAAAGCTTGAAAATGAAGCGAATGCGCGTTTAGCAAAAATAGAATCGGAAAGCCACCCAGTAAATGATTTTGATATAAGCTCAAGCTCTCAGAAAGCGGTTGCTTTAACAAGAGGTGGACAAGATGATTAAGCGGTTTTTGCCTCTTTTGCTATGCCTCACCTTAATCGTTTCGGTGGGCGGCGTTTGCGCTACCTGGCAATTTGCCTCAGATAAAGCGGTTACTGAATCCACCGATATTCCGTTTGCGGAGGTTAGATTTCGATATCCCGAAATGGTTTATATCACCAAAATAGATTATCTTTCGGGAGACGGCACCTATACAAATGCCACCTATTACGATAATGTTTTGACAAGTACTGTAACCGTGCCCAAGGGGACTGAGTTAACATTTCGTATCACCGTTTTTAACAACACCTCTGTTGAGCAGGGCTTTGATGCAGTTGTCAGCACGGCTGCAGGATATGATAACTCGAGCATCACCTACACCCTAACAAATCTTAAACGCCCCTACACTATTGATGGAGTAATGGCGGATGATGTAACGAGAATTCCGGCACAGCAAAAACACCAATACGAAATAACCTTTAAATTTGCGGAAAACGCCACCGACTTTTCCGATGCAACGCTAAACTCGGTGTTAAATTTTGTGTTCAAGCCCTTTGCCGATATTGACCCCGAGCACTTCACATCTCCTGTTGATGGAGCACTTGAAGCCTTCAAAAAGATTTTGAACACACCTGAAGACAGTGCAAGACTTGATGGCATTATGGACCAGAGCAGTAGCACAGGTGCTTATGTGGGCAATGTGGTTGGAAGCTCAAGCAACGATACCACGGTTTTAGATGAGCTGTTTGATGGAAATCTACACCTTATGCTCACCGACCCTGATACAGGCGAGCTTGTGAAAACAAACCTAACCTGTATGATTAAGGAAGAAGATTTGGATAATGACGGTAAGGCCGAAATGACAATTTATATGACACCCGATGATTTATCGGATGCAGGAATTTGGTCTACAATTAAAAATGTTTATATCGGAGTATTTACACAGGTTACCGATACAGATGGAACTACAAAATGGGAACAGCTTGGTGAGCTTTATCACGGCACCTCCCAATGCAACGACTATGACTCCAATATCTTTAACGGTTTCGACCAATCCATCAACACTGACCGTTGGCGTTCTTCACAAGCATATCACGGTGTGAAATCCGGCTCCACGATTGAAAGCATTATCACCGGTTATAAAAATTCTCTTAAATAGATTTTAATGTGAATTAGTGAAAGAATATAATTAAAAGCGAGGTGAAATCACCTCGCTTTTGCTATGTATCGGTCAAAACATGCTGTTTTTCGTAAAAAATTTTTCTTCAAAAATTGCCGCGAACCCCAGTATTTATACGGGTTTCGACAACTTTTGTCCTATTATAACACATTCCTCGATTCTACGAACTATTCCAGTTGCTTTCATATATACATTTCTCCTTAAATTACAAATTGTGTTGTTATTATCTATAATTGTGGGAGAAATATACCGCAAGATTTACTTTTGAAATGAAATGTGCTATAATAAATCAAAGGCGGTGAAACTATTGCAGCAAGTAT
>SVOM01000037.1 GCA_015066405.1 Oscillospiraceae bacterium | reverse complement strand
CAGCGAGCCAACAAACACGAGCAGCTTTGACACAAACAAATAAAGCATAACAAATCCCGCTATCAACCACGCCATACTGATAAGCGCCGATTTTAAGAAGCCGTGTTTATCGTAAAATCTACCCCAAAATGCCGTTACAACACTGGCAATTATAATAGCAGGCGCCATAATAAGCACATAGTCGGCCATACCTAATGTTTTTTCATAATAAATAATCAGATATGGCATAAAAATTTGAATTGCTATGTTAAAGACAACGAAAATGCCGAGATATTTATAAAGCTTTGCATTTTTGCAAACAGTTGATAAACGAAAGCCATAAAAGATATTTTGGAAATAACCCGTATCGGATGGTTTTATGCTTGCATTTTCGCGTATTACAAAGCAACCCATAATACCGACCGCCAGCGTCAGTACGCCGATTGCGGTAAAAATCACAGTCCAACTGGCCGATTTTGTTAAATCAAACGCCATAAACGAGCCAAACACAACAAGTATGGCAACAAGCGGCATCATAGCGTTTATGCCCTCGGCGGCGCCTCGGTTTGTGGGGTCGGTGCTGTCGGTCAGCCAAGCATTAAACGCCGCATCGTTGGCGGTTGAGCCAAAAAAGGTCATAACACAGTCGAGTATGATAGTGAGGGAAATACCAACGCTTGCCGCCTGCACTACGGGGACAAAACGGGACAAAAAATCAACATTTACAAGCGAAAAAGCGAGAATTGACACGCCCCACAAAATATATCCGCCGCAAATGAAAACCTTGCGCTTGCCAACGCGGTCGGAAAGCGCGCCCATAAAAACAGTTGTGAGCGTTGCCGCCACGGCAGATGCCGCAACCATATTGGCGATATCTGTGGCACTGGCCTTAAACATATTGTAAATAAATACGTTAAAGTACATATTTTCAACAACCCATGCCACCTGTCCCATAATCGAGAACACGGTAAGCACAAGCCAAAATTTACCTGATAGCTTTGTTTTCATTGAAATCCCCCTTTTCTTTCTCCATTATAACATAAAAGCAGGTGAAAAACACCTGCTTTTTATTATACTCTCTTTTTAATTTCCTTATTTACTCTTTCACGGAATTGGAGCAGCTGCTCTGCCGTTTTGGGAGCTTTGTAGAAATTCATCTCGCCAAAGGTATCGGTTATAAGCTTCATACAATACTCGCGGCTTGTGAGCTTCTCGAGAGTCTCCAGTGCGCGCATATCGTTAATTCCCTCATAGAAAACCTTTTGGCGCATAGACTGTATGGGCTCGCCATCGGCACCAGTATAAACCAAATAGGATGTGCCGCCGCCCGCAAAGGCGTTTGCCTCGTATTTCGGATCAAATTTACCGTGGCTTAACACACCATAATAGTAGTTATACGCCCAGTGTAAAAAGCCCTTAATATCAAAATAATACATTTGTACGCCTATCATACGATTGCGCTCAGACGGTATCGGAATAAGGCGGTTACTCATACCGCCCTTTATTTCTTCGCCCGTGTAATAAATCCATAAATTATCGCATTTGCCTACAAAATCTATCGCATCTCGGGTTTTAGCGATTGGTGTTTTAACAATACCCTGCTCGTAAAAAACAACATCCGAGAGTGCATCGCCCACCATATAGCCGTCAAGCAAGCTGCCAACAGTATTCACGGCGGCGGTGTAAGTTACGCGGTTAGACTCGGTTGGCTCATCAGCAATATGAAAAAGGGTTCTCTTATCGAGCTTTTCGCCCTTTAAAAACTTAAGCACAGCGGGAATATACTGCTCTAAAAACTTTTTATACTTCTTGCCCGATGCCTTGGTTTCCCAACCGAAAATCTTTTTATATTCGCCGTTTACTATGGCGCAAATTTTAGGCGCGGCTACAGCACCCCACTGGGTAAACAGGTGCGAGTGCTCAAAATATTTAATACCTGCCGATAAGCAAACATCAATAAACCTTTTCATAAGTGAAAAATCAAAGGTGTATTTATCGTTTTCGGCAGCGATTTTTACCAACTGCACAGTTTTGCGCTCGGTACCAATAGGTGTATCAAGCGGTGGGGTAAAGGCGGGCAATAAAATCATATTTTGGCCGTTTTTAGCGGCGCAGGCGGCATAGTTTTTAAGCAACACAAAAAATTCTTCCGAAAAGACCTCAACACCATAGGCATCCGCCAAACAATCACAATGAAACCAGTTGGTGCAGTAGAGCTTTTGTTGAGGCAATTTTGCACCAATTATTTCAACCGACACAACACATTTTGCCGCTACGGTTTTGCCGCAGTTTGTAAGGAATTTAACCGTTACATTATGTTTACCTGTCGGCATATTTTTGCCGTTTTCATTAACTATCAGCCAAATAGACTGCCAAGCATCGTTATAAGCGTTTATGCGCTTGTCCTCGCCTACCTCAAAAGTGGAAGATGCCCACGGATAGCCCTCATCAACAATTTTGGGGTTGATTTGCCTTTTATGGAGCATATCGGGGTAAATGCCAACAGGTGGCGGGTTGTCAAAGCCTACATTATCAGTGTGTATAACAGGCACGTAGCCGACATAATAAAGGGAAACATCCAGTTCGCTTTCAATTCTAATATGTACAGGGTCGCTTTTAGCATCAGTGTTTTCGAGTTTAAAAGCAATTTGAAAAGATAACGGGTCGTTTTTAAGCGCAGTGTACTTTTTTACCTCGGCGCCAAAATTTCCCTCGGGTTTTACTTTTTCAAGAGAGGATAAAACTACTGTTTTTAACATAAACATCACCTTTTCTTGTTTTATGTGCTCATTGTAGCATAATTGTCCTTAAATTTAAAGATATTATAGGTTAAAACCCCATTTTGTCCTATTATACAGCAATTTTGTGCTATTGTATCTATCCCACCACCGAGCAAGCTCGGTCCCCCTCCCTTTAGGCAAGGGAGGCAATGCAAAATAAACAAATAAATAAAATGTAGGGGAGGTGTTTCGCCTCCCGTTTTAATATTCATTAAAAATAGCGGGAGGGTAGACCCCTCCCCTACAAAATACCATCAAAAAAATATGTGAAAAAGACGGCGAATAATCTACCGTCCCCCCTAAATCCTAACTCCTAACTCCTAAATCCTAAAAAAGACACTTTACACAAAAAACTGTGAAAGTGTCATAGTGGGTTACGTACTTTGAAATATTACCTGTCTCAAAGATCGGCAAAATGAGTGATATTTTATTCGCACTTAAACTGCCGAAGGCAATATCACTATGCGTAGCATAATATCACTCGCCGTCAGGCGAATATAACTAAGGCGCACTTCCTTACGGAGTGCGCCTCGAAGAACCGTTCTTTTTGTCCCATCTTTAATAAGCAATGCCTTGTGCTATCATTGCTTCGCAAACCTTTTCGAAGCCTGCGATGTTGGCGCCTGCAACGAGGTCGCCTTCCATGCCGTATTTCTTAGCAGCTTCGTAAGAGTTTTTATAAATGTCGGTCATAATCTGGTGGAGCTTAGCATCAACTTCCTCAGCGGTCCAGCTGTAACGCATTGAGTTCTGGCTCATTTCAAGACCCGAAACTGCAACGCCGCCCGCATTAACTGCTTTTGATGGAGCTACAACTACGCCGTTTTTCTTAAGGTAAGCCACTGCCTCGTTTGTTGTGGGCATATTGGAAACCTCAACATAATACTTAACGCCGTTAGCAACGATTTTTTCAGCATCGGCAATGCCAACCTCGTTTTGAGTTGCGCAAGGCATAAGAATATCTGCCTTAACGCCCCACGGCTTCTCGCCTGCAAAGTAGGGTACGCCAAACTTATCGGCATAATCCTTAACCATATCGTGTCCTGAAGAGCGCATTTCCAACATAAAGTTAATTTTTTCTTCGGTATTTACGCCGTTTTCATCATATATGTAGCCATCGGGACCCGAAATTGTAACAACCTTACCGCCGAGTTCTGCAATCTTTTTAACAGTACCCCAAGCAACGTTACCGAAGCCCGAAACCGCAAAGGTTTTGCCCTTGATGTTCTCGCCGAAGGACTTAAGCATTTCGGCTGCATAGTAAACTGCGCCAAAGCCTGTAGCTTCGGGACGGATGAGCGAGCCGCCGTATGAACGGCCTTTACCTGTGAGAACGCCTGTAAACTCATTGCGAAGGCGCTTATACTGGCCGTAGAGATAGCCAATTTCTCTGGCACCTACACCAAGGTCGCCTGCGGGAACGTCGGTATCAGCGCCGATGTGTTTTGAAAGCTCTGTCATAAAGCTCTGGCAGAAGCGCATAACCTCGCCATCGGACTTACCGCGCGGGTCAAAGTCAGAACCACCCTTACCGCCGCCCATAGGAAGACCTGTAAGGCTGTTTTTAAATGTCTGCTCAAAGCCCAAGAACTTGATAATTGATGCGTTAACTGTGGGATGGAAACGAAGGCCGCCCTTGTAGGGACCGATAGCAGAGTTAAACTGTACGCGGTAACCGCGGTTAACCTGCACCTTGCCATTATCGTCTACCCACGAAACGCGGAAAGAAATCATACGCTCGGGCTCAACCATACGCTCAATGATTCCGTTTGCCTCGATTTTCGGATTTGCAGCAACGATGGGCTCTAATGATTCGAGCACCTCTTGTACTGTCTGCAAAAATTCCGGCTCACCGGGGTTGCGTTTGCATACCGAGTCGTAAACTCTTTGCAAATATTCGCTTTTAAACATGTTAATTCCTCCAAAAATTATTTATATTCACTTGAAACAGTTGCATTTACAACATACAAGTAAAATTTTTACTAAAAGCCGCGTGAGCTGCCGCCGCCTGAAAAGCCGCCGCCACCTCCGCGAAAACCACCCGAACTACCGCCCGAGCCGCCGTGAAAACCACCAAATCCGCCAAAACCTCCGTGGTGCGTGCCATAAAAACCGCCGCGCTGACGGGCACCTAAAACACGGATGATTATAAACACAAAAATAATAAGAAAAATAACTGCTGTTGCTATTGGCAGGTCTTCTTCCTCCGATATCGGCTCATAATCGGCATCGGGTTCAAGCCCATATTCAATAAACACCTCGTTAACGAGTGAATCTTGAACGGCTGTGAGTCCCGCAGAAAAATCGTTGTTTCTGAAATACTCCATACCATAGGTATCAAGAATTCGTCCCGTTTTGCTATCGGGCAAGGCACCCTCAAGGCCTGAGCCGACCTCAATTCTTACCTCGCGGTCATTAACCGAGAGCAGCAGTAAAATTCCGCTGTCCTTATCTTTATCGCCGATACCCCACTCACGTGCAAGGCCGATAGAGTAGTCCTCTATCTCATAGCCGTCAAGCGAATCGACCGTAACAACAACCACCTGCGCTTTGCAAGCGTTATAAAGGTTTTCTGCCTTATTAAAAATCTCGGTTTCATCTTGGCTTGTTAAACAACCCGCAAAATCGTTTACAAAAAACTCGGTTGTGGGCTCGGGATAATTGGGCTTTGCCGATGCAGTAAACCCAAAAACAAGGGACAAAACGCCGACAAAGGCCAAAAGCTTAAAAAATTTGTTCATAAACATTAATTAAAGCTAACCTGCGGAGCGTTTTCGCTACCTTCTGCCGCCTCGAAAAGCTCGACCTTGTCAAATCCGAACATACCCGCCAAAATGTTGGTGGGGAATTTGCGAATAGAAACATTAAACGAGGTTGCGGTTTCATTATACTTGATTCTCGCCTGTGCGATGCGGTTTTCGGTGCCCGCAAGCTCATCCTGTAAAGCGATATAGTTCTGATTTGCCTTTAAATCAGGGTACGCCTCGGTAATGGCATTTACCCAAACCGAAATAGCACCGTCAAGCTGCTCGTTAGCCGCCTGCATTTGCTCGGGGCTTTTAGCCGCCGATACGGCTGCGCGCGCATTTGTTACAGCGGTATAGGTTTCCTTCTCATAATCGGAATAGCCCTTTACAGTGGCTACGAAGTTGGGTATTAAATCAGCGCGGCGCTGAAGCTGTGTTTGTATATCAGCGCGGGCTGCTGCAACCGATTCTTCATTTTCCACAAGAGAGTTATAACTGCCGATAACTGAGCCCGCAAGAATAACTACAACCAAAATAACAACGCCTAAAATAATTAAACCCTTTTTGTTTTTCATTTTTTGTACCTCTAACTATTTTTTTCGTATATTATGCGTAATCCGTCAAGCAACAGATTTTCATTATATATTATGTTCCGTTCGCAGTGTTGTATTATTTCTTTTGAAAGACCGCCCGTTGCAACAACCGTTACAATTTTTGACAATTGGTCTTCAATTCGGTCAATCATACCATCCAGCATCGCCGCCGTGCCGAGCACCAACCCTGAACGCATACAGTCGGCAGTGTTTGTGCCGATTACTTTACCGGGCGACTCAATACTGATTGAGGGCAACTGAGACGTATTTTCGGTAAGTGCTTTAAGCGTTAAATTAACGCCCGCCGCAATAGCTCCGCCAAGCAGTGCGCCGTTTTCATCAAGCACGGTAATGGTGGTGGCAGTGCCCATATCTACAATAACGCAGGGCATTGTGTATTCATGCAGTGCTCCAACAGCGCCCGCAACCAAATCGGCGCCGAGCTGCGCGGGATTATCAATTTTAATATTAAGCCCTGTTTTTACTCCCGGGCCGAGACTTAGCGGTACAATATGGCAAAGCATTGAAACCGCATTGCTAACCGCCTTGCCAACACTCGGCACTACCGAGCAAATAACGGCATCCTCTATTGTTTCATAACGGCAGCCGTGCAAATAGAGAATATCTTTAATATCAATAGCATATTGGTCGGCCGTGCGTCTGATTTCGGTTGAGAGCCGCGCAGTAAAAAGCAAAACCTCATCATCGTAAAGACCTAAGGTAATATTTGTGTTGCCTATATCAACAGCCAAAAGCATACTGACACCGCCTTTTATCTTTAATACAAGAATTATATCACTACATATTATTAAAATCAATATTTTAGAGGTAAAAAATTATAGGTTTGAAAAAATATTTTTTAAAAAGGTTGACTAAAATATAAAATACTGTTATAATACACTGTACTGTCGATAAATATCGCCAGAATCCTTGCCGTATCTATAAGTTACGGCCAAAAGTCCATAAGGAGGTGCAACGAATGGTTACAAATAAGTATGAAGTGGCTATGGTTTTTTCTGTTAAAAACGGCGATGATGCTGTTAACGCTTTAAACGAAAAATTCAGCGCCCTGATTGCTGAAAACGCAACCGTTGAGAATGTTGACGATTGGGGTAAGCGCAAGCTCGCATATCCTATCAACTACGAAACCGACGGCTACTATGTTTTCACTACTTTTGTAAGCGCTCCGGAATTCCCGGCAGAGCTTGAACGTATAGCGGGTATTACCGATGGCGTTCTTCGTGTAATGGTTATTAAAAAATAACGGAGGAAGTTTTAATGTTTAACTTGGTAGTTTTAACCGGCAGACTTACTGCCGACCCCGAACTTCGCTATACCGGTAACAACACACCGGTAACATCTTTCTCTATTGCAGTTAATCGCCGCTACAAAGCAGGCGAGGAGAGTCAGGCAGATTTTATTAACATCGTTGCTTGGCGTCAAACAGCTGAATTTATTACAAAATATTTCAGCAAAGGCAGTATGATTGGTATTGAGGGTTCTATTCAAACTCGCAGATATGTAGATAAAGAAACCGGCAAAAACAGAACAGCGTTTGAAGTAATTGCTAACAACGTTCAGTTTGTTGAATCGAAGCGTGATTCTTCATCCAATGGCGATGGCACACCTTCTTTCAGCAATGCAGGAACAAACGAGTTTGTTGAGATTGAGAATACCTCTGACGATGATTTGCCCTTTTAATTAATAATTTGGAGGCAGAATTATGGAAAAGAACGAAAAAGCCCGCGTAAGAAAGCCGCGCAGAAAAGTATGTATTTTCTGTGCAGACCGCGTGGAAGTTATCG
Source organism: Oscillospiraceae bacterium (assembly GCA_015066405.1). Lineage (GTDB taxonomy): Bacteria > Bacillota > Clostridia > Oscillospirales > Acutalibacteraceae > SIG565. The sequence continues at coordinate 5,264 of SVOM01000037.1, read as the reverse complement.
ATTATAAGGATATCGCTCGTCTTCGTAAGTTCGTTTCTGAGCGCGCTAAGATTTTACCGCGCCGTGCAACAGGCACTTGCGCTAAGCACCAGAGAGAGCTTACAAGTGCAATTAAACGCGCACGTCAGGTAGCCCTTATTCCTTATGTTAACGACTAATAAAAACTAAAAACACTCCCGTTTAGGGAGTGTTTTTTTGGATATAGAGGTTGGGATTTAGGCTGTAGCAGAATTTACGAGTTGCTTATTTTTCTAACCCCTAAATCCTATATCCTAAATCCTAAAAATACCGCTCAAATCGGTATTATTTTATTTCTCCAACGGCGTGCTGCCTTCGTTTTCAACGTGAGCTTCATTATTCCACCAATCAGCAATGGCATCAATTTCGGACTGGGTGTAGCCCGTATCGCCAACCTCTTTGTGTGAATAATCCCACTTGGGCTTTATAAAGCCGAAAACAACAACCAAAACCACAATTACGGCAACCAAGGCTATGGCAATTATCATTGACAACTTTTTGTTTGCCAAAACAAACTGCTTAACTGTTAAGTACAGTGTTTTTACCCATGCACCGATAATTCTTAAAATGTTTAAAGCTTTTTCTTTGAAATTCATATTTTTCACCTAACCTTACAAGCCAAGTATACTTGATTTAAGCGATAATGTCAAGATGTAACAATATTGACAAATTGCCAAAAAAATGTTATATTATAATTTCTAAATAATCTTTTGGAGGAGTTCTAATGAGTAAGAAGATTAAAATTGCATTTGCCGGCCTTGGCGGCCGTGGTAACTGCTATGCCGAGCATTTGGCAAATATGTCCGATAAGGTTGAGCTTGTGGCGGCCGCAGATATAGACGCCGAAAAGCTGCAAATTTTTTCCGATAAATACGGCATACCCGAGAATATGCGTTTCAACTCTGCGGAGGAAATGCTCGAGCGTGAGCGCCTTGCCGATGTTATGGTTATTGCAACTATGGACAGACAGCATTACGGCCACGCTATTCCTGCACTCAATAAAGGTTACCACCTTTTACTTGAAAAACCCATTTCGCCAAGCTACAGTGAATGTCTCGAAATCGCTGACACCGCAAATAAGTTAGGTCTTAAAGTGCTTGTTTGCCACGTGCTTCGTTACACTCCTTTTTATAATAAAATCAAGGAAATTATTGATTCGGGCGTAATTGGCAAGGTTAAAGCAATACAGGGTATTGAACAGGTAGGCTTCTGGCATCAGGCACACTCGTTCGTGCGCGGCAACTGGCGCGACAGTAATGAGACAACACCTATGATTATGCAAAAATGCTGCCACGATACCGATATACTTTTGTGGCTTACAGGCAAAAAATGTCTTTCGGTTTCTTCTTTTGGTAATCTATCACACTTTAAAAAAGAAAATGCACCCGAGGGTGCACCCGAGCGTTGCAGTGAAAAATGCCCCGTCTTTAAAACCTGTCCTTACAGCATTGAATATTGCTATTTGAGCAAAGCACGCGAGGAAAACTTCTGGTTATGGCCTGTTAATATAGTTACACCCATTCCTACATACGAGGAGTTGACAAAACGCCTTGAAACAGGTCCTTACGGCCGTTGCGTTTACCACTGCGATAACAACGTTGTTGACCATCAGGTTGTTAATATGTGGATGGAGGACGACATTGCTATTTCTTACACAATGTGCGCCTTTACCGATAAATGTGCAAGAGAAATTCACGTAATGGGTACATTCGGCGAAATTGTGGGAGATGCCGAGGCCGAAACAGTTAAGCTTACTGTATTTGGCAAGGAGACCGAGATAATTGACACCACACCCGAGCTTGGCGATGAGTTGGGCCACGGCGGTGGAGACTGGATGCTGGTTAAAGACCTCGTAGCCCTCTTTGTAGACGGCGAGGGCGAATGCCGCACCGATATCAACCAATCGGTTGAAAGCCACATAGTTGCATTGGCGGCTGAGGAATCCCGTATAAACGGCGGCGCAGTTGTTGATGTTCAAGCTAAAATAAATAAGTAATATAAAAATAAACCCGTGTTTAACACGGGTTTGTTTTTTGTTTATTATTTAAGTGCTGCTTTAAGATTTTCGAGCTGTTCGCGAAGCTCAGCAGGTAACTTATCGCCAAACTTCTTGTAATGCTCTTCAATTTCAGCCGCTTCTTTTGTCCAAACCTCTTTATCAACCTTTAAGATGCTCTTTAAGGTTTCAATGTCCATATCGAGATTTGTAAGGTCGATATCTTCGGGTCTCGGAACAAAACCGATAGCGGTTTCTACTGCATCTGCCTTGCCTTCGCAACGGTCAATAATCCAGTTAAGAACACGCATATTGTCGCCAAATCCGGGCCATACAAAGTTGCCCTCATCATCGGTGCGGAACCAGTTAACATTGAAGATTTTGGGAGCCTTATCGCCGAGCTTCTCGCCCATTTCGAGCCAGTGGCGGAAATAGTCGCCCATATGATATCCGCAGAACGGAAGCATAGCCATCGGGTCGCGGCGAACTACACCTACGGCACCTGCCGCTGCAGCTGTTGTTTCGGAAGCCATTGCGGAGCCTACGAATACACCGTTAACCCAGTCTTTTGACTGATATACAAGCGGAGCACACTTAGCACGGCGACCGCCGAATACGATAGCCGAAATCGGAACGCCTGCGCCCTTGTTGAATTCATCCGAAATGCAGGGGCAGTTTTCAGCAGGAGCTGTGAAACGTGAGTTGGGATGTGCAGCACAAGTGGTTTTGTCTGCCTTGTTAAATTTAGCAGGATCCCACGGGTTGCCCTTCCAATCAAGTGCATTTTCGGGTAAGTTTTTGTTAAGACCTTCCCACCAAACAGTGTTATCGTTAAGGTCGAGTGCAACGTTTGTGAAAATGGTGTTTTTCTTGGTTGACTCAAGCGCATTGAAGTTTGAGTGAGCGTTGGTGCCGGGTGCTACGCCAAAGAAACCGTTTTCGGGGTTGATAGCGTAAAGACGGCCGTCCTCGCCGATTCTCATCCAAGCGATATCATCGCCTACCGTCCAAACCTTGTAGCCCTTCTCTTTAAGATATTCGGGCGGAATTAACATTGCAAGGTTGGTTTTACCGCAAGCTGACGGGAATGCCGCTGCAATATACTTAACCTCGCCCTTGGGATTTTCGAGACCTAAGATGAGCATATGCTCAGCCATCCAGCCCTCTTTCCAGCCCTGGAATGAAGCGATACGGAGTGCGAAGCACTTTTTACCTAAAAGTACGTTTCCGCCGTAACCCGAGTTAACGGAAATAATAGTGTTATCTTCGGGGAAGTGGCAGATATATCTTTTTTCGGGGTCAACATCACAACGTGAGTGTAAACCGCGTACCCAGTCATCACTGTCGCCAAGAACTTCAAGAACCTTGGTGCCAACACGGGTCATAATAAGCATATTGAGTACAACATAAACCGAATCGGTAATCTCAATACCGATTTTAGCAAGCGGTGAGCCAATCGGTCCCATAGAATAGGGAATGATGTACATTGTGCGACCTTTATAACTGTCTCTTGCGATGTCATAAAGCTTTTCGTACATTTCTTTAGGATCACACCAGTTGTTTGTAGGACCTGCCATCTCTTTAGTTGATGTACAAATAAAGGTACGGTCTTCTACACGGGCAACGTCGTTAGGGTTGGTGCGGTGAAGATAACAACCGGGCAATTTTTCATCATTGAGTTTGAAAAGCTCGCCTGTTTTTACGGCTTCGGCACGAAGTTCCTCGCGCTGTTCATCACTGCCATCAATCCAGACAACTTTTTCGGGCTTTAAGAGTTCTTGCATATCTTCAAGCCATTTTAAAACAGTTTTGTTCTTTGTCATTTGAGCAACTCTCCTATAAAATATTTGAAATACAAATTTCTCCGTATATATTATATATTAACACAAAACATAAATCAATATGCTTTGTCAAATTTTTACCTCTTTTTTCCTAAAAAATCAGTTCGGTAAACAGTACAGCAAGGCAAGAGAGAGCCGCAACTATCGGTAGCCCCGCACCAAAATATGCCAGTGCCACGCCCACAACCAGTGCGACAACGCCCGACCAGATACTGCCCGTGGCTTCTATAATGGCGGGAAAGGTCATAACCGCAAGCGTTACATACGGCACATAGTAGAGAAAAGATTTTATAGTTTTGTTCTTTATCTCTTTACGGATAAGCGTAAGCGGCAACACACGGATAAGATAGGTAACGGCCGCCATAATTATTATATAAACATATATGTTACCTTTCATCCTGCTCTTCCTCCCTTGGACAGAATATCGCAGCAAGCAAAGATATGGCAACCGTTAAAACGATTATGCGTACACCCTCGGGTATCATAGATAGCACGGGCGCCTTGGCAAAAATAAAGCTTGCCGCCATTGATATGATAACAAGCGCGGCAACCGTTTTATCACGGCGTGCGGGCGGTATAATTATGGCCAAAAACATACCGTAAAGCCCAACGCTTAGCGCATTTACTATAATAGCGGGTAAAACATTGCCCATAACAACGCCAAGATATGTGCCTGCCGCCCAACCCGGTATTGACACTGTCATAGCACCATACGCGTACCACGGGTCAAGCTTGTCCTTAACCGCCACGGTTATGCCAAAAATTTCATCGGTAATATCAAAACCGATAATAAGGCGGTGTATTAGCCCCGTTTTTTTATCGAGTTTTTGGCTAAGCGCCGTTGACATAAGCAAATATCGCGCATTTGCAATAAACTGCATAAGCGCCATCTCAAAATAGCTCGCACCTGCCGCCACCAAGGTAAAGCCCGCATAAGCACCTGCCGAAGCGTTGGTAAGCAAAGCCGTAAGCGCTGCTTGAAAGGCAGTAAAGCCCGCGTTTTTTGCGGTAATGCCAAGCGCAAAGGACACCGCAAAATAACCGAACGCTATCGGTAAGCCATCACGAAGACCCTTTGCATACCACTCTTTGTGCGACATATCTTTCCCTACCTTTCATTTTTAAAGGAATTATATCACAAAAGCCACACCGATTCAACGATTTTAAAAAAAGAGCAAATAAGTATTGCAATTATTTTTCAACTGTGTTAAAATAACTACTCGTAAGAAGTAAATATTCGGGGCATTAGCGCAGTTGGTAGCGCATCACACTGGCAGTGTGGGGGTCAGGGGTTCGAATCCCCTATGCTCCACCAGAAAAGAACCCACATTTGTCTACGACAAGTGTGGGTTCTTTTCAATGAAATAAATCCCTTGCGGGATTTGTGAAATAACGCTTCGCGTTATGAA
>SVOM01000005.1 GCA_015066405.1 Oscillospiraceae bacterium | reverse complement strand
AGCAAACGGATCGTTCTCATAAATCTTGTTATCATAGTAAGCGCCTAAGAACTTACCAGCGTCATCACGGCTGAAGCCGAATGTCATCTGGGTTAAGTCGTTAGTACCGAAGCAGAAGAACTCAGCTTCTTTAGCTACTTCATCAGCAGTAAGGCAAGCACGCGGGATTTCCATCATGGTACCTACCTCGTACTTAAGCTCTACGCCTGCAGCCTTAATTTCAGCATCAGCGGTAGCAACAACTACATCCTTAACAAACTTAAGCTCTTTTACTTCACCAGTTAAGGGAATCATAATTTCTGGAACGATGTTCCAGTCAGCATGAGCCTTCTTAACATTGATAGCAGCGCGAATAACGGCTGCGGTCTGCATCTTAGCAATTTCAGGATAGGTAACTGCCAAACGGCAACCACGGTGGCCCATCATCGGGTTAAACTCGTGGAGAGAAGAAATAATATTCTTAATGTCAGTAACGGTTTTGCCCTGAGCGTCAGCCAATGCCTTGATGTCAGCTTCTTCGGTCGGAACGAACTCGTGAAGCGGCGGGTCAAGGAAACGGATGCAAACAGGATTACCCTCGAGTGCTTCGTAAAGCTTCTCGAAGTCGCCCTGCTGATAGGGAAGAATCTTAGCAAGAGCTGCTTCGCGCTCTTCGACTGTGTCAGCACAGATCATTTCACGGAAAGCGGCAATACGCTCTGCTTCGAAGAACATATGCTCGGTACGGCAAAGACCGATACCCTCAGCACCAAGTTCGCGAGCTTTTTTAGCGTCAGCCGGTGTGTCAGCGTTGGTACGAACCTTTAATGTTCTGAACTCATCAGCCCAGTCCATAATTCTGCCGAACTCACCTGCGATTTCAGCATCAACAGTCGGGATAATACCGTCATAGATATTACCTGTTGAACCATCAATAGAAATATAGTCGCCCTCTTTGTAGGTTTTACCAGCCAAGGTAAACTGCTTATTTTCTTCATCCATAATGATGTCGCCGCAACCTGATACGCAGCAAGTACCCATACCACGAGCAACAACGGCAGCGTGAGAAGTCATACCGCCACGAACTGTGAGTATACCTTGAGAAGCCTTCATACCTGTAATATCTTCAGGTGAAGTTTCAAGACGAACGAGGATAACCTTTTCGCCATTATTGTTCCAGTTTTCTGCATCTTCAGCAGTAAATACAACCTTACCGCAAGCAGCACCCGGAGAAGCACCGAGACCCTTACCTGCAGGAACAGATGCCTTTAATGCTTTAGCATCAAACTGCGGGTGGAGAAGAGTATCAAGGTTACGGGGATCGATCATAGCAACAGCCTGTTTCTTATCGATCATACCCTCATCTACCAAATCACAAGCGATTTTGAGAGCGGCCTTAGCAGTTCTCTTACCGTTACGTGTCTGGAGCATATAGAGTTTGCCGTTCTGGATAGTGAATTCCATATCCTGCATATCGCGGTAGTGGTCTTCAAGAATCTGACAAACTTTATTGAATTCAGCAAATGCTTCGGGGAATTTCTCAGCCATCTGAGCAATCGGCATAGGAGTACGAACACCTGCAACAACGTCCTCACCCTGAGCGTTTACAAGGAACTCACCCATAAGACCGGGCTCACCTGTAGCAGGATCACGAGTAAAGGCAACACCTGTACCGCAATCATCACCCATGTTACCGAATGCCATCATCTGTACGTTAACAGCGGTACCCCATGAATACGGAATATCGTTATCACGGCGGTAAACGTTAGCACGGGGGTTGTCCCATGAACGGAATACAGCTTCAACAGCACCCATTAACTGCTCTTTCGGGTCAGACGGGAAGTCCTTACCGATTTTGTTTTTATATTCAGCTTTAAACTGATTTGCGAGTTCTTTAAGATCGTCAGCAGTGAGCTCTACGTCCTGCTTAACGCCCTTTTCTTCCTTCATTTTGTCGATAAGCTCTTCAAAATACTTCTTACCAACTTCCATAACTACGTCAGAATACATCTGAATGAAACGACGGTAGCAGTCGTAAGCCCAGCGAGCATTACCCGACTTTGCAGCCATTGTTTCAACAACGTCTTCGTTAAGACCGAGGTTAAGAATGGTGTCCATCATACCGGGCATTGAGGCCCTAGCACCCGAACGAACGGAAACGAGAAGAGGATTCTCTTTATCGCCGAATTTCATACCGGTGATACCTTCCATTTTGTCGATGTACTCCATGATCTGCCCCTGAATTTCATCGTTGATCTTTCTGCCATCTTCATAGTACTGTGTGCAAGCTTCGGTAGTTACAGTGAAGCCCTGCGGAACGGGAAGACCGATTTTGGTCATCTCAGCAAGGTTAGCACCTTTACCGCCGAGAAGCTCACGCATTTTTGCGTCACCTTCTGAGAAAAGGTATACATACTTGTGACTCATTGTTTTACCTCCTGATTATTAGCGAACATTTTGCTCGCATTATTTACCTATTTTACCCTATTTTATTAGGGTAGCACTTAATTATACCACATTTTTAAGAAAATTAAAGGGTTTTTTCTATTTTTTTCATTTTTTTGTTAATTTCTTGCATTTTTTATATTTGTTATCGCCTTTTTATTCACTTTTTTGGCATACTATATAAAAATGTTGTTTTCAAAAAGTTTTTTGTTGCAAAACTTTTTAAAAGTGCTATTATATAAAATATACTGAAAAACAAATGAGGGGAGCTTCGGCTCCCCTCTCTTTTTATATCTTTTTAATTGCCTTTGTAACGCGTAGCAACGATGGTGCCATAACGGCATTTATTGTAAACTCGATAATAAAGTTTACACCCACAAGTCCTGTAATTGCATAGGTTACAACATTTGCGCCGCCCGCCCAAGAAGCGAGTATATCTTTAAAGAACACAAACATTGCCGCCACAAAAATACCTGTATTAACAACGGGTGCTGTAAGCGCCGCCAAGATGATAGCCAAATACTCGTTTTTACCCTTGAGTGCTTTTGCCACCAAAGCTGATGCGACACCTGCGGCAATACCTTTTATAATACACACCGCACTTGTTAAAAACGGGCTTGCTGTTACCAGTATATAACCGCCGCCGTCAAGACCCGCGAAGCAACATATAGTTACCACTACGCCGAACACACCGCCGAGCACCGCACCTGTTTTTACGCCGTAAAGATAGGCGCCAAGCACTATGGGAATGAGCACAAGTGATAAATTAAATGTGCCGATTTTGATGGCGTAACTGAGCAGCTGAAATACAACCGTTACCGCCGCGAACATACCGAGCACCGCTATGTTTCTCGCCTTTTGTTTGTTACTATTCATATTTTTACCTCCGATACTATCTCTTTCGAGTACAGTTCATTTTGGAAACTTTGTTCCAAGCGCATTATACTACCTTTTATCTTAAAAATCTACCCCTAATTTTAATTGAAATATATATACATTTATGTTAAAATAAAGTTTTAGAGAGGTGAACAGTATGCAAAACCGCACCATAGCCGCCATTTCAACCCCCTTGGGAGAGGGCGGAATAGGAATAATCAGAATATCGGGACCCGATGCTATAAGTATTGCCGAGAAAATTTTCCGTGCAAAATCGGGCAAGAAAATCGGCGAGCAAAAGGGCTATACTGCGCTTTTTGGCAACGCAGTTGACGGCGATGAGAATATCGACACCGCCGTTTGCTTAATTTTCCGCGCCCCGCACAGCTTTACGGGGGAGGACACGGTGGAAATTTCTGTTCACTCAGGACGTTTTGTTATAAAACGTGTGCTTCGCGCAGCTATTTCGGCAGGTGCTGACAGTGCCGCGCCAGGAGAGTTTACCAAACGCGCTTTTTTAAACGGCAAACTCGATTTAACCCAAGCCGAAGGCATTATGTCGCTTATTGCGGCCGAGGGGGAGGGTCAGTTTAGATTGGCAAGCGGTGCTGTGAGCGGTAAAATCAGCAAGGAGATAGCCGCCACCGAAGAAAAACTTGTATCGGCCGCGGCATCTATCGCCTATTTTGCGGACGAGCCCGATGAAATTTTGCCCGAGCTCAACACCGAAAACTTTGGCGCGATGCTGTTAAGCTGTGAGCAAAGTTTAAAAGATATGCTTTCCTCCTACGATGCGGGCAAGGTCATCCGTGAGGGTATCGACACCGCCATTGTAGGCAAGCCAAACGTTGGCAAAAGCACGCTTATGAATTTGCTTGTCGGCTCTACACGCTCTATCGTTACCGATGTTGCGGGCACAACGCGAGATATTATAGAAGATACCGTGCGTGTGGGCGAAATAACACTGCGTTTGTCCGACACGGCGGGAATACATAAAACCGATGATATTGTTGAAACGGTTGGTGTTAATCTTGCCAAAAGCAAAATAGATGAGGCCGAGCTTATTTTAGCGGTGTTTGATTCTACCGCACCGCTTGATAATGATGATAAGCGGTTAATCGAGCAAATAAAAGACAAAAAGACAATAGTTATTATCAATAAAAGTGATATTGGCGGCAGTTTAAATGCTGAAGATTTCGGTGGTTTACCCACCGTTACCGTATCGGCAAAAACGGGAACAGGAAAAGCCGAGCTTACCGCCGCAATAGAGAAACTGACAAATGTATGCTTTTTAAACCCCGATTCCGCCGTGCTTGGCAGTGAGCGGCAACGCGACTGCGCAGTTCGTGCATTGTCTGCCGTAACTGCGGCAAGGGATGCGCTAATAATGGGCGAAACCATAGATGCCGTGGGTGTTTGCGTTGATGATGCTTTGGCCGCCCTTTTTGAGCTTACGGGCAAGCGTGCTACAAATGTTGTTACTGATGAAGTGTTCAAAAAATTCTGTGTAGGGAAATAGGTGTTTTGATTGAATTATAAAGCCGATAGTTATGATGTTGCAGTAATAGGTGCGGGCCACGCGGGTATCGAAGCGGCCTTGGCCGCCGCACGCCTTGGCGCCAACACCGTTATATTTACTGTCAGTGCTGACTGGATTGGAAATATGCCCTGCAACCCATCAATCGGTGGCACGGCAAAGGGACATCTTGTGCGCGAGCTTGATGCTTTGGGTGGCGAGATGGGCAAGGCGGCCGACAAAAATATGCTGCAAAGCCGTATGCTTAATCTCGGTAAAGGTCCTGCCGTTCATTCCCTTCGCGCGCAAATTGACCGCCGAGCATACAGCGGCTATATGAAGCACGCGGTAGAGCTGCAAAAGGGACTTGATGTAAAGCAAGCCGAAATTACCGATATTGAAAAGTGTGAGGGCGGCTGGTGTGTTCGCACAATGCTTGGTGCAGAGCATTTTTGTAAAACGGTTATTCTCGCAACGGGCACCTTCCTCGGCGGTAAAATATACGTGGGCGAGGTTTCTTACAGCAGCGGTCCCGATGGGCAGTTCCCTGCAAACCTTTTGTCCGAGTCGCTAAAACGTCTTGGTTTGCCGCTTCGCCGTTTTAAAACGGGTACACCCGCAAGAGTTGCAAAAGACAGTATAGATTTTTCAAAGACCGAGGAACAAGCGGGAGATACAAAAATTGTACCCTTTAGTTATTCCACCGAAAAACCGCGTGAAAACACGGTTTTATGCCATATTTCTTACACAAACGATGCTACCAAAAAAGTAATACTTGAAAATTTGCATCGTTCTCCGCTTTATTCGGGCAGCATTGAGGGAGTAGGTCCCCGATATTGCCCAAGCCTAGAAGATAAAATCGTGCGCTTTGCTGATAAAGAGCGCCACCAGTTATTTATTGAGCCGTGCGGCGCCGATACGGAAGAAATGTATCTGCAGGGTATGTCTTCCTCTCTTCCTGAAGAAGTGCAAATTGCCTTTTACAAAACAATACCGGGGCTTGAAAATGTTAAAATTATACGCAACGCCTACGCTATAGAATACGACTGTATCGACCCAATAGGCCTTAACGCAACACTTGAAATTAAGGGCTTTGAGGGCCTTTATGGCGCAGGACAGTTTAACGGCTCTTCGGGTTATGAGGAAGCCGCAGTACAGGGCTTTGTTGCGGGTGTTAATGCCGCTAAAAAGGTTTTAGGGGAAGAAGAATTTACCCTTTCTCGCTCTTCAAGTTATATCGGCACGCTCATTGATGACCTTGTAACAAAGGGCTGTGCCGACCCATATCGTATGATGACCTCACGCAGTGAGTACCGCCTACTGCTTCGCCAAGATAATGCGGATGAGAGATTAATGCCAACGGGCCGAAAATTAGGTCTTATTGATGATGAAACGTGGGAAAAATTCCTTACAAGAAAAAGGCAAAAGGAAGAAGAAATAGAGAGGCTTCGCCATACAACCTTGGCGCCGAGCAAGCAATTAAACGAGTTGCTCGAAAGCCTTGGCACCGCGCCGCTTAACACGGGCTGCAAGCTTGATGAGCTTATCCGCCGCCCACAGCTGAATTACGCGGTTTTAGCGCCCTTTGATAAGGCGCGCCCCTCGCTTCCCGACAGCGTTGCCGAAAAGGTTGAAACCGAAATTAAATACGAGGGCTATATAACGCGGCAGTTAGCGCAGGTTGAGGAAATGCTGCGGCTTGAAAACCAAAAAATTCCCGAAAACATAAGCTATGATGATATAACGGGACTGCGACTTGAAGCCAAGGAAAAGCTCAACCGCGTAAAGCCCAAAAATATAGGACAGGCATCGCGTATTTCGGGTGTTTCCCCGGCCGATATTTCGGTGCTTATAATCTATCTTGAACGATTGCGACAGGAGAAAAGCAAATGATAGAATTCCCAATAGATAAAATTTTTGATGTTTGCAAAAGTTTCGGTGCCGAAATAACACCCAACAAGGCCCAGAAACTCAACCTCTACGGCAACCTATTGCTCGAGTGGAACGAGAAAATCAATCTAACCGCCATTACCGACCCCGCGGAAGTTGTTATAAAGCATTTTCTTGACTGCATTCTCTTTTTAAAGCACAATGACATTCCACAAAACGCAAAGGTTATAGATGTCGGCACGGGGGCGGGTTTCCCCGGTGTTGTGCTTAAAATAATGCGTGAAGATATTGATTTGACGCTACTTGATGGGCTTAACAAACGCCTTGTTTTCTTAAACGATGTGTTAGAAAAACTTAATTTGAGCGCAAAAACAGTACACGCAAGAGCCGAGGAAGCGGGCAAAAAAGCGGAATTTCGCGAGCAGTACGATATCGCTACAGCGAGGGCCGTTGCGCGACTTAATGTGTTATATGAATACTGCTTGCCCTTTGTAAAGGTGGGTGGACAGTTTGTGGCAATGAAAGGCCCTGCGGCCGAAGAAGAATTGGCCGCCGCACAAAAGGCACTTGCCGTGCTCGGTGGCGAAAAGCCCAAAATTATATGCGAAAAATTGCCCACAAATGATGAAAGAAACTTTGTAATCACAAAAAAGATATCGCAAACTCCGCCAAAATATCCGAGAATATCAGCAAAAATATCAAAACAGCCGTTATAATGCGGCTGTTTTTGTATTTCCCTGTCGTTTTTGCCCGACCTGTTTTTCTTGATTTTTTAAGTGTGCCCGCCTTATAATTTAGACACAGGGCAGGTGAACACACGGTGCTTAAAATTGATACAAGACAACTTAAAAACATAAAGGTTGAAGATATATTCCCCGATGAAAAACAGCCGCGCAAGCATTTTGATGATTTTGAGCTTTGCAGGCTTAAAGACAGCATTAAGGAAAACGGCATAATACAGCCGCTGTCGGTTAGACGACACGGTGCGGGCTACATACTGATAGCAGGCGAGCGCCGCCTTCGTGCCGCTAAAATGGCAGGTATGAAAAGGGTGCCCTGCATAGTATACAATGCCGATGAAATGACCTCTGGCTTTTACTCGGTAATCGAAAATTTGCAAAGGTGTGATTTGAGCGTTTTTGAAGAAGCGGCAGGTATCGCGCGACTTATAAATGAATACGGGCTTTCTCACTGTGATGTTGCCGCACGGCTTGGCATTGCGCAGTCAACCCTATCTAACAAGCTACGTATTTTGCGCCTTAGCGAAAACATCCGCCGCAGAATTGTGGGTGCCAGACTTACCGAACGCCACGCAAGAGCACTGCTGCGAGTTCCCGAAAACCGACAAGAGCAGGTGCTCGATTATATAATTGCAAACGGACTGACATTATCACAAAGTGAAGCGTATATAGATAGGTATTTAAGCGGCGAAAATGAAAAAAGCACCGATAAAGCAGGCGATAAAAAGTCGGCAATCGGAGATATAAGAATTTTTGGCAACAGTTTAACAAGACTTGTTGAAACCATGGTAAACGCAGGCATAAATGCCAAGCAAGAGCGCACCGAACGGCGCGATTATATAGAGTATAAGATAAGAATTGCCAAAGATTCTCCACCTGAAGATACATCTTCACAGCTAAAAATTTGTTGATGCCTCAAGGGGCATACGGCGATAAATCCATCTCCATATCGCCGTGTTAATTTCTCCTTTCCCCATATCCCCATATCCCCAAAAGCCAAAGACCGCAGGTTTTACCCTGCGGTCTTTGGCTTTTTATTATTAATCTTCAAACATATCTAACTGCTCTGCCGTTTCTGTTGGCAACTCTTCTTTAGGCTTTTTAAACATAAGCACTGTATAGAATAAAACATAAATCACTAACACTGCGTTTGTAATGAGTGTTGCATTTTGGGTGTGCAAGATGCTCGATTTACCCGATATTATTACCACCAGTTGCGCTACCGAATAAACAGCGCCCATTATAGCGGCACAAATAGCGGATGGGAAAAGGCGCTTCTTTATGCGCTCGGGGTCAATTTCGTTTTCGTAAGCACCCGCATTTAAAAAGAACACAAGCGCCGTGCAAATCGCCGCCATCTCAAACACGTTTTCGGCTATTGTGGAAACCGAAATATAGGAAGAAAATACGATTATCACACGAATAAGCCAAAAAACGATGTGTGCCACCATTGTTATGGGTGGCGTTTTGCCGCCGGTAAAGGCGTTGTAACCGCGATAGATAAAAACAAGGGCGGAAAGCAAACCGAATATTATTTGTAAAAGTATTTGCCATGTATGTATGGCGTGGGAAACGGGAGAAAAAAGCGACTCATAAATAATTGCGGCGGCCAAGAAGAAATGTATAATGCCAAACGGCTTTGTAACCGTTACGGGATAAATTTCTCTGTTTTTATAAAGGGCGGCATAGATAACACAAACTGCCGCTATTAGACATATACCTATTGTGATTATATTGCCGAGTGTTTCAAACTCCTTGATAAAAAAGCCTGTTTTGGTCTCGGTAATATATGTTATTTGCAGTACACGCAAAAGCACAGCGCACACGGTGGAAACCACAAATAACGGAATTATTTTTTTAAGTCCAATTCTCATTTTAACCCACTCTCTGTTTTTATAATTTTTTAATAATCTATCTCATATACATTATTATACAATAAAATATTAAGGAAATATGAAAAATGAAAAATTTTTATTTAGTTACTGCCGCAGTTTTGATAATCTTAATGCTCACCTTGCCGCTTTTAAGCTTGGCTCCCGAAAAGACAGATACGCCCCTTGTTACCCCGCCACCCGTGGAGGTAAGCGACCAAATAACCGTTTTGAATTCTAAAACGGGACAAACCGAAAAAATGGATATGCGCGATTATCTTTTCGGTGTGGTTGCCGCCGAAATATCATTAAGCTCAGAGCCCGAAACCATAAAAGCGCAATCGGTTGCGGCTTACACCTACGCACTTTATAAAACCGAGAAAAACAAAAAGGAAAAATACGATATAACCACCGATTCATCGGTTGACCAAGCGTATCTCACAAAGGCCGAAATAAGCGAAAAATGGGGCGATAAGGCGGCCGAATATGAGAAAAAATTAAACGACTGCCTAAATGCCACCGAGGGCATATATATAAGCTACGATAACAAGCCCATTTTTGCGGCATACCACGCAATTTCTTCGGGTAAAACCGAATCGTGTGAGACTGTTTGGGGCAACAAACTGCCCTATCTTGTTGAAACCGAAAGTATGGGAGACCTACTATCTCCCGATTATTTAACCGAGCAAAAAATATCGGTTGATGATTTTAAAGCCGCTTTTTCGGAAATTTGCACACTGCCGCAAAATGCCGCCGAATTTATCGGAAAAATCACACGCTCTTCTTCGGGTGGTGTTAAAACTATTGCCGTTGGCAATAAAACCCTCACGGGTGGAGAATTTCGCAAGGCGCTTAAGCTTCGCTCGGCCAACTTTGATGTAAGGCTCTCCGATAACACCTTTGTATTTACCGTGCGCGGCTACGGCCACGGCGTTGGAATGAGCCAGTGCGGTGCCGAATATATGGCAAAGCAGGGCAGTACCTTTAGTGAAATTTTAGCGTGGTACTATAAAGGCTGTGCACTCAAAACTAAATAAGCTCTTTATAAATATCGCCTTTTTTAATGCCCGAAACTGCTGCCGCTTCCTTGGCGGCGGCGGCGGTGGACATACCCTCCTCAATTAGCTTTTTGGCAACCAAAACAGCATCGGCTAAGGTGTATTCTTTGGTGTTTTCTTCTGCTTTTCCGCCAATAACCAAAACATACTCGCCCTTAGGCGCATTTTCGGTAAAAAATTCTACTGCTTGATAAAGCGTTGTTTTCAGCACCGCTTCGTGAAGCTTTGTAAGTTCCTTTACAATGGCTATGGGGCGGTCGCCTAAAACGGCGGCCATATCCTTTAGTGTTGCCAATAATTTATGCGGTGCCTCATAGAAAATAAGGGTGCGCTTTTCATTTTTTATTTCATCAAGATGTTGCTTGCGGCTTTGCTTGTTAACCGACAAAAAGCCCTCAAAACAAAATCTACCGCTTGGCATACCCGAAATTGCGAGCGCCGTGATTACCGCACTCGGTCCCGGGACCGACTCGACCGCTACACCCTTTTGATGCGCTAAACGGACAAGCTCTTCTCCGGGGTCGGAAATGGCAGGCATACCCGCATCGGTTACAATCGCACAATTTTCCCCCGCTAAAATGCGGTCGATAATTACCTCTCCCTTTGCCGCTTTGTTATGTTCAAAATAAGAAATCATCGGTTTTTTGATTTCAAAATGATTAAGCAGTTTTACAGTAACTCTGGTATCCTCCGCCGCGATAAAATCAACCTTTGCAAGTGTCTCTACAGCGCGCGGCGACATATCGGACAAATTACCGATAGGCGTACCCACAATATAAAGCTTGCCACTCATTATAAATACGCCTCCTTGTAACTGCCGTAAATTTGTTTCATTTCGCTCGACCAGTCGCCGTTTTCCTCCACATAAAGCGGGGGCGCAATACGAAGCCCCGTATTAGCGCATTTTTTGGCTTCAATTAGTATAAGCCACGGCTCTTCTCCCGCACGCTGATGCACTGTGCGAAGCCGCTTCGGCTCCAATTTATTCTCGCGCATCAGGTGCATAAGCTCGGCTAATCTTTCGGGGCGGTGGCACATACAAAGCCGACCCGATGTTTGCAAAAGGCGGCTTGACACCTTTACGATGTCCTCAAGCGTACACATAACCTCGTGCCGTGCAACTCGGTGCTTTTCCTCGGGGTTTTGCAGTCCCGCACCATTTGCCTTGTAGGGCGGGTTGCAGGTTATAAGGGTGTGGCAACCAAATTCCACCTTGCCCTTTAAATCGTTTAAATCGGCGTTAATTGCGGTAAAATTATCGAGCTTTAGCTCCTGCTTTGTAAGATTGGCAAGATAAACGGCCTCTTTACTTATATCAATGCCGATACTCGTTTTTGTTTTGCCATCCCGCAGTAGCAAAAACGGGATAATTCCGCAGCCTGTGCCAAGATCAATATATTTATCTCGAGCAGTGGCGCCGCAAAAATCAGCCAGTAATACCGCATCGGTGCCGAATTTATGATTTTCGCTTACATTTATAAAATAGTTTCGCCCGAGTGGCTCTTTTTTTAGTTTATTTTGCTCCATTTTACACCCTGCGGAGTGTCCTCTAGGACAATTCCCATCTCTTTTAATTTATCGCGAATAGCATCAGCTGTGGCAAAATCACGGTTTTTGCGAGCCTCGGTACGCTTAGCAATAAGTTCTTCTATTTCACTGTCAAGTGTTTCGGTTTTGCGGTTATAAAGTATACCCAAAACATCCACCAATTCATCAAACAGCTTTGCCGCGGCGGTAAGCTCCTCTTTTTTGCCGCCCGCATCTATAAGCAGGTTTATATCTCTTGCTAAATTAAACACCTCGGCCAGAGCATCGGCAGTGTTTAAGTCATCCTCCATAGCGGCGATAAACTTTTCACGGCGAATATTTATAAATTCGGGCTCTGCGCCACCGTTTTCAGCGTGAGAAATAGCAAAATCTAATCTATCACGGCAGGTGTAAAGGCGCTCAAGCGCATTTTTGCCCTGCTCGATAATATCGGTTGAGTAGTTTATCGGGCTTCTATACTGTGAAGAAATCATAAGATAACGAATGGGCTCATAGCCATAAACGTTTGCAACATCACGAACGGTAAAGAAATTACCGAGTGATTTTGACATCTTGTGATTATCAACATTTATAAAGCCGTTGTGCATCCAATAGTGTGAAAACTCGCATCCGTTGGCGCACTCGCTCTGTGCAATTTCGTTTTCGTGGTGAGGGAAAATAAGGTCAAGACCGCCGCAGTGAATATCTATAGTTTTGCCAAGATAGCGTGTTGACATAGCCGAGCACTCAATATGCCAGCCGGGTCTACCCTTTCCCCAAGGCGACTCCCAAAACGGCTCGCCCGGTTTTGCGCCTTTCCAAAGGCAAAAGTCCATCGGGTCTTCCTTAATTTCGCCAACCGATATACGAGCACCCGCCTCTAAATCCTCAAGAGGCTGGTGGGAAAGCTTGCCGTACTCATTAAACTTTTTGGCGCGGAAATAAACATCCCCGCCCGATACGTAGGCATAGCCCTTGCTTTCGAGCTCTGTGATTATTTTAATAATTTCATCAATATTATCGGTGGCTCTCGGATGAACTGACGCTTCGCGGATGTTCATACCCTTGGCATCCACCCAAAATTCCTTTATATAACGCTCTGCAACCTCGGGCACGGTAATGCCCTCCTCATTTGCCTTTTTGATGAGCTTATCATCAATATCGGTAAAGTTTTGAACAAAGGTTACATCGAAGCCGCGCCACTCTAAATAACGGCGCAAAACATCAAACACGCAAAGGGGACGCGCGTTGCCTATATGGATGTAGTTATAAACTGTCGGTCCGCAAGCGTAAATTTTAACCTTGCCCTCTTGTAATGGTACAAATTCATCCTTTTGCCTTGTCAGTGTGTTAAATATTTTCATTGTTCGCTCTTTCCTTTCAGTTGCTTTTCAAGTTCAAAAATTCTGCGCTCAAGTCGGCATATCTCCTGCGCTACGGGGTCAGGAATATGGATTTGGTCAAGCGGCTTTACCTTTATGCCGTCCCGCTTTACAACACGCGCGGGCACGCCAACAACCGTGCTGTCGGGCGGAACTTCCTCAAGCACCACAGCCCCTGCGGCAATACGGGAATTATCGCCCACTTTAAAGGGGCCTAAAACCTTTGCGCCCGAGCTTATCATAACGTTATTGCCAATGGTTGGGTGGCGTTTGCCTGTGTCCTTACCCGTACCGCCCAAGGTAACGCCTTGGTAAATCAGCACATCATCGCCGATTTCGGTGGTTTCGCCTATAACTACGCCGTGGCCGTGGTCGATAACAAGGCGGCGGCCGATGGTAGCACCGGGGTGTATTTCAATGCCCGTTTTTTTGGCGGCGCGCTGGGATATCCACCGCGCTAAAAAGGGCATATTATGTGTGTAGAAAAAATGCGCGCGCCTATACATTCTTATAGCTTTAACTCCGGGATACAAGAAAAATATTTCAAGCGCACTTTTTGCCGCGGGGTCGCGTTCCTTTACGGCGGCAATGTCTTCTCTTATTCTATCGAACAAAAAAACAACTCCTTAAAAAGTATAATCAAACAAAAAGCCTCCGCGTCTTTCGACACGGAGGCGGTAATACCACGGTTCCACTCCTGTTTATAACTTGGAAGCTTTAACGGTGCTTATCCGCCCGAGCATACTATAATTTCCGCACGGGTGCTGATGGGTGCATTCGCCGTAATACTTTGCCCGAAAACCTTTCAGTCGCTGAGTTTTCGTCCCTGTTGCAAGTAATTGCGGTTACTGGTCCCTTTAAACGCATCTAAAATTTATTGTTTATTATATTATATCAAATTTTTTAAATTTGTCTACTGTAAATTATCTTCTTTTAAAACATTAATCATAAAGAATAAAAATACGATATTGCAAACCTCTCCTGCGAGGGCAAGTATTTCTGCGGCATTTGAAACGCCGAGCGAGCCTACAGCCGAAAGTATAGAAAATACAGCCATTACGATAAGCCATACGCGAGCGCTGTTTTGCTTTGTTATAACATTAACGCCCGAGTTTGCGGTGTCTTCATACTGCTTTGCGCATTTTACAAAGGTGCCGTACATTGTGGCGGCAAATATTGCAACAACGGCTGCGAGAATAACAAAAACTGCACCCATAATGATGATGATAATAAATATATTATCAGTAACACTGCCGAATATATTTTCAAATCCGCCGAGTTCTAAATCTACAGCGCCCTCATTAAAGCCCTCGATAAATGACTCCGCAAAGGTTTCATCAAAGCTTGCACCGACTGCTACCATTAAAACACCCGAAACGCCAAAAGCACCTACAACTATCCACAAAAGAACACGCTGAATTACATTTATTATGCGCAAAATCTTAAAGGAAGAAGCAAACGAAGCTAGCGGGCTTTGGTTTTCCGCCTTGTTTTTTAACTGCCAAAAAGCGATAATGGCAAAAATGTTAAATATCGGAATAGAAATATCGTTAGCCAAAATACCCGCCACAAAGGAAAGCGCGGTGGCAACGGTTAAAAGAATGGTGGCAATACCAAAATTTTTGGAAGAAAACTTGCTTATAAATTCTTCTTCCATAGGTGATACTGCGGCAGTATCGGTATACGCTTCAGTCCACTGGAGACTTTTTCCGCAGTTTGTGCAAAACTGAGCATCATCCGCTATTTCACATCCACAAAATTTACAAAACATATATTTCCCTCCTATTTATCTGCGTTTATAACGCCTTTGTTATCAAACAGGTATATAACACCTGAAATAACCGCAAGAATTGCCGATATCCAAAGAACTATATCGGTAACCACTCCGAGAACACTTGTAAGCAAATCAATTTTGAATATTTCTATTGCGATTTGGGCAGTTATTGTATAAATAATTGCTACCATTTGGCTAACGGTTTTAAGCTTGCCCCATATATTTGCGGCAATTACCTTGCCACCCGATGTTACGGCCACAAGCCTTAGTGATGAAATTAAAAACTCTCGGAAAAGTACAATAAATAATATCCATTCTATTCCGTTTCCAATGCCCTTTGCCGCAAAGCCGATAAAGGCGGCGGTTGTGAGCATTTTATCAGCGAGCGGATCCAAAAACTTGCCGAAATCGGTAACCATATTGTGTTTGCGTGCATACTGCCCGTCAAACATATCGGTAAGAGATGCCGCAATAAACAAAATCAGTGCGGGAATGTAGTGTCCTGCAAATTCCCAAGTTAAAAATAGCATAAATACGGGCGTTGCGATAATGCGTGCCACGGTTAATTTGTTTGGAAGATTTAATTTCATTGTACCCTTTCTCCTAATAAATCGTATTC
Source organism: Oscillospiraceae bacterium (assembly GCA_015066405.1). Classification (GTDB taxonomy): domain Bacteria; phylum Bacillota; class Clostridia; order Oscillospirales; family Acutalibacteraceae; genus SIG565. Next base: position 54,698 of record SVOM01000005.1, on the reverse strand, counting down.
TAAACTGTCGTTAATTAAAACCTTTACAAAGTCGCCGATAACAAGTGGCGTATCGGTTGTAAAGAATATTTTGCCGTCAATTTCGGGGGCGTCATACTCGGTCCTACCGAAATAACAACGTATATAACTGTCATACCCCTCAACCAACACCTCAACCGTTTTGCCGATTTTTTCATTGTTTTTATCGGCGGAAATTAAGGTTTGGTCGGTCATAATCATATCGCTTCTGTCCTGTTTTACCTGCTCATCAATTTGATCGGGCATAGTGGCGGCAATAGTGTCCTCTTCCGCCGAATAGGTAAAGCAACCAAGGCGGTCAAACTTTATTTCTTTAACAAACTCGTGCAGTGTTTCAAACTGACTGTCGGTCTCTCCCGGGAAGCCTGTTATAAAGGTTGTGCGAATGGTTACCTCGGGCATTTTTTCGCGCAAGCGATTTATCATTTTTTTGTAGCTTTCGGTATCGCCCTTACGGTTCATTTTCTTTAGAATTTCCCCATCGGCGTGCTGTAAAGGTATATCAAAATATTTAACGAGTTTCGGGTTGTTTGCTACTGTATCTATCAGTTTATCATTAATTTTTTCGGGGTAAGTATAAAGTGTTCTTATCCAATGAATACCCTCTATTTTAGATAACTCTGTTAAAAGCTCTGCGAGCTTCGGCTCGCCATAAATATCTTGGCCGTAAGCGGTGGTGTCCTGCGCTACAACAATGAGTTCTTTTACACCGCCATCCGCCAAACGAACCGCTTCCGCTACGACATCCTCAATTTTGCGGCTACGCATCTTTCCGCGTATTTTGGGTATCGCACAATATGTACAACAGTTGTTGCAGCCATCTGCAACCTTTATATATGCCGTAAACGGCATACCTCCCAAAATTCTCGGTATATTCATATCAAGGTCGCATTTTTCGCCGTAACTGTTTTGTTTTTTGCCTTCTATTGCTTCCTTTGTGATTTTTGCGATGTTTTTGTTGCTACCGATACCCACAACAACATCAACCTCGGGTATTTCCTCGGTTATATCATCGCGGTAGCGCTCGGCCAAGCAGCCCGTTACAATAAGGGCTTTTAAATTCCCCTCGGTTTTGTATTTTGCCGCTTCAAGTATATTTTCAATGGCTTCCGCCTTGGCATCCTCTATAAAACCGCAGGTGTTTATAATTATGGCATCAGCCACCGACTCTTCACAGCCGATTTCAAAACCCGCTTCTTTTAAAAGATAAAGCATCTGCTCGGCATCAACCTGATTTTTAGGGCAACCGAGCGATACGATAGCAACTTTATATCCCATACTATTCCTCGCTGTATTTTAACTGCTCGCTATATTCCGATAAAACGCTTTTAATATCGGAATAATTGAATCCTTTACGCACAAGTGCCGCAAAAACCTTGGGCACATTTTCCGCACATTGTAATTTTGTGCGGTATTTCTTGCTTATTAAAAGTTTGATTTGTTTTTTTGCATCTACCTCAAATAAATCGAGGGCTTCCTTTGCCGTTTTTCTGTCAATTCCTTTTAAAACCATTTTGTTTTCGGCTTCGCGCACCGATATGCCGCCCTGTAGGTACTGCTCGGCTAATCGCTCGGCAAAGGCCACATCATTAATAAGGTCTAATTCTTCCATTCTTAAAACGGCTTTATGGCAGGCATCCCTACTGATACCTGCCGCAATTAATTTTTCGGTTAGTTTTTTCTTTGATAAGCTGCCGCGCTCGATATACCAAACTGCGCGCGACACAGCGCGGCGGTATTCCGACTCGACAACCATATTTTTAAGCTCGGCGGCCGATATGTCATCGCCCGTTTTTAATGCCTTTTCCAAAACATAATCTTTGTCGAGCAAAACTACTTTGCCGCCCGTGAGCTTTATTTCAAAAAGGTGTCCTTTTTGCTGTTTTATGCTGTCAATTATCATTATTCATCAACCGCAATATCGATGTTCACCTTTTTACGAGGGCGAATTTCGGTTTCAGCCGCCACAGTATCAACTGCGGGGGCCACTGTTTCCTCAACCTTTTCGCCTGCCATAGCCGCATAAATCTTTTCTTCAATCTCGCGTGCTAATTCTTCATTATCGGTTAAGAGCTGCTTTACGTTATCGCGACCCTGACCGATACGGGTTTCTCCATAATAGAACCAAGCACCGCTACGGCGAAGCACCTCAAACTTAACGCCAAGGTCAACAATTTCGCCAACTCTGGAGATACCTGTGCCGTACATAATATCAAATTCTGCCTCGCGGAAGGGCGGAGCCACCTTGTTTTTAACAATTTTGGCGCGAGTGCGTGAGCCTATCATTTCGCCATTCATTTTTATAGTTTCAATGCGGCGAATATCAATACGAACGCTCGAATAGAATTTGAGCGCACGACCACCCGTTGTGGTTTCGCTACTGCCGTAAATTACGCCGATTTTATCACGCAACTGGTTGATAAAAATAGCAACACAGTTTGATTTTGAAATAACACCCGCAAGCTTGCGAAGGCCCTGCGACATAAGGCGCGCGTGAAGACCTACGTGGTTATCGCCCATATCACCCTCGATTTCGGCTTTTGGAACCAACGCTGCTACCGAGTCGATAACAACAACATCAATAGCACCCGAGCGCACAAGTGCCTCGGTAATTTCGAGTGCCTGCTCGCCCGTATCGGGTTGAGATACAAGCAAAGAATCGATATCAACGCCGAGGTTCTTGGAATACTCGGGGTCGAGCGCGTGCTCAACGTCAATAAATGCGGCATTACCGCCGTTTTTCTGTGCTTCGGCAACAATATGTAAAGCCACGGTGGTTTTACCTGAAGATTCAGGTCCGTAAATTTCAACTATACGGCCGCGCGGCACACCGCCTATACCGAGAGCGATATCGAGAGACACCGAGCCCGTTTTAATGTGCTCAACATTCATACCGTAATTCTCGCCCAGGCGCATAACTGCGCCCTTGCCGTACTGCTTTTCAATTTGGGATAACGCGGTTTCCAATGCTTTATTTTTATCTTCTGCCATTGTTATCTTGTCCTTTCCGTTTATATAAAATTTACTTTACATACTAATTATAATTATTCCACTGTCCCAAAAACAACCCTGTCGTTTTCGCCGTAATCTTTTTTTACCCCGACATTTTTATAGCCGTTTAATTTTAGTATTTTTGATACACTGCTTGCTTGGTCAAAACCGATTTCTACCGCCAGCATACCGCCATTTTTCAAAAATTTCCGATATCTATTGGCAATGGTGTGATAAAAAATCAGTCCGTCCTCGCCGCCATAGAGCGCGCTATCGGGCTCGTGCGTGGTTTCCTCATCAATAATATCCATACCCGCCGCCGAAATATAGGGAGGGTTTGATACGATTATATCGTATTTTTTATCGGGCACAAAATCAAAAACATCGGCAAGTATGGGGGTTACATTTGCGGCATTGCGCTTAATATTTTTTTCGAGATACTCGTATGCCGCCTCGTATTTTTCAACCGCATCAACCGAAACACCCGCATTTTTGCTTATGGCCACCGCCACACAACCGCTGCCCGAGCATAAATCGAGCGCCACAGCTTCTCGCTTGTCCTTTAAAAAATCAAGTGCCGTTTCCACCAAGGCTTCGGTATCGGCACGGGGGATTAAAACGCCCTCGCCAACATAAAAATCAAGTCCGTAAAACGACCACTCCCCCAGTATGTACTGAAGCGGGTAGTGCTGTAATCGGCGATTAACTATGGAATTTAACGCCGTTATTTTAAGGGGAGACAACTGCTCGTTATAGCGCGATAAAATCTCGCTGTTTGTGTAGCCCGTAACATATCTTATTATCTGCTTTGCCTCAAAGTTAGCGGGGGTAATTCCGGCATCTTTCAGCGCCTTTTTTGTTTCGTTATAAAGATAAAAAATTGTTTGCTTACTCATTTATATCAGGTAATACTTCCTTTACGGCGGCAATGGCGATTTCTATCATATCGTCCTCGGGCTCAATGGTAGTTATTCTTTGTAACCACATACCCGGTGCCGAAATAATTTTTGTAAAAGTGTTTTCGTATCTGCCGCATATTTTTATAAGCTCATATCCTACACCGCAAATAACGGGAATCAACAAAATTTTAACCGCAACCCATAAAATTGTAATAGAGCGAAGCCACGGGAAAAGCACTGTTATTAGTGCCGAAAAGAAAATACCTACAAGCAGCATAAGTATTAAAAAGGATGTTCCGCAACGCGGATGGAAGCGACCCTGTTTTCTTACATTTTCAACCGTTAGTTCTTCGCCTGCTTCAAAGCAAAAAATTGTTTTGTGCTCAGCACCGTGGTACATAAACACGCGCTTTATGTCCTTCATACGCGATACAGCTAACATATATATTACCATTATCACAATTTTCATAACACCCTCAAAAACGGGGGCTAAAAACTCAATGGAATTGCCCGCAAGCCACACTATACCATCGAAAATAAGCGCCGGTAAATATACAAAAAGGAATACCGATAACACAACCGCCAAAACCGATGCTATAACCATAATTGCCGCCATAACCGATGACGGTGTTTTTTCGCCATCCTCCTCATCGGCAAAGCCTGATTTATCGGCCGAAATGCTAAGTGCCTTGTAGCCTTGAATCATAGATTCAACAAAATTAACCACACCGCGAATAATAGGCAGTCCGAATATTTTGTATTTGTCCTTTATACTTTTATGATGCATCTCGCTAACATCGATGCTGCCGTCAGGCAAGCGCACCGCCATAGCAGTCTTTTTGGGACCGCGCATCATAATTCCCTCTATAAGCGCCTGACCGCCGATAGAAACATAATTACATTTGCTCATTGCTTTCTCCGTTCTCTTCGGGTTGTTCATAAAGCGGCAACGCCACCGTTACCGTAGTGCCGACACCCTCGGTACTCTCAATAAAGATAAGTCCCCTATGTTGTTTTACAATTTCATCGGCTACCGCAAGACCGATACCCGAGCCACGCACAGTTTTATTTGATTTAAAGAATTTTTCTTTAACGCGGTCGATATCTTGTGCGGGAATACCGACACCCGTATCTCTGACTGTTATACGAACACAGCCGTCATCCTCGGTTTGTTCTACCAATACCTGTCCGCCGGCTTCGGTATACTTAACGGCATTGTCGATTACGTTTATAAATACCTGTTTTAATCGGTTTTTATCGCCCATTATTATAGAATCTTCTTTTGGGCGTGCATATTCAAGCGCGATACTGTGCTGATGCGCAAACTCGGTATACATATCACACACCTCGCCAAGCAGGTCTGATATGCCTATCGGGCTCATAGTAACCGATAATCGACCCGTTTGCATACGAGAAAAATCGAGCAGCTCTTCAACAAGGCCCGATAAACGCTCGGATTCACTCAGCACCACATCTAAGCCCTTTTCAACAATGGCACTATCGGTACCCAGCGACATTTTTGCCGTTTCGCCCCAACCGCGAATGGCGGTAAGCGGGGTGCGAAGCTCGTGCGATACGGAGGAGATAAAGTCATTCTTCATATCTTCCGCACGTCTAAGCTCGGTAGCCATATAGTTTATGGAATCACAAAGCTCGCCTATTTCATCATTATTGCGCATTTCAATTTTTGTTTCAAAATCGCCGCCTGCAATTTTTCTTGCCGCCGCACTAACCTCTCTTATCGGCTTTACAATAGACTTTGTAAAGTAAATGCCCGAAAGTGCGGTAACACCTATCATAAGCAGTCCCGTTGCCACAAAAATTATGCGCAGGGTGCTAACTGTAGAGTTCATTTCCTCCAACGATACGCGCCAGCGCACAGCGCCGTTTGAGCCTGCACCGTAATCGGTAAGCAGGTTGGTGCCGCAAAGCACTGGCTCACCGTGTTCGGTTTTGGTTTCAACATAGGCACTACCCTCTTGCGACTTGAGCGCCGCATCGTAGTCGGGCTTTTGCTCATTATCGGGCGGTAAAAAACCGCTTGTTGAAATAAATATATTTCCGTAGGTGTCAATAATTTCTATTTCTATTTTATCTTTATGTTCAAAATTCTCGGCATACTCACGTGCCGCCGAGTAAAAGCTTTCGCTCGGCACCAAGGACAAAACAGAAAAATCCTGCGCGTATTCATTTGCCTTTGCTCTCACACGCTCAACATAAACTGTGCGGATGAAAGAAAAAAGTATTATCTCTGCAATAATTACAAAAAGCGATACAACAAGTAGCACGTTTACTATCCATTGCCGCGCAATACTTTTAAAGCGCAGTTGCAGTTCCATCTGTTTTGCTCCTTTCTAAAAAATTTTAAAAATAGACCTATTCTGCAGTATTCCACTTATAGCCCATACCCCAAACTGTTACAAGGTGTTTGGGTGCAGAGGGCTGGTCCTCAATCTTCATACGAAGGCGGCGGATGTTAACATCCACTATCTTTTCTTCGCCAAAATATGCACTGCCCCAAACCTTGTTGAGAATGTCCGAGCGGTCAAGCGCAGTATCGGGATTTGAGAAGAAATATTCAATAATTTGGAATTCTACCTGCGTAAGCTCAATATTTTCTCCGCGTTTTGAGAGAGTTCTGCGGCGGAGATTAAGCGTAAAGTCGCCAAGGGCGATTTCATCACTGTTTTTGCCGGGTGCAATGGTGTTTTGCATTTCTACGCGGCGATAGAGTGAATCAACACGGGCAAGCAGCTCTGCAGGACTAAACGGCTTGGTTATATAATCATCCGCACCTATCATCAGTCCGCTTATCTTGTCCATTTCCTGTGCGCGCGCGGTAAGCATAATGATACCGAGCGTTTTTGAGCGGTTGCGAAGCTCCTTGCAAAGTGTAAAGCCATCCATACCCGGCATAGAAATATCAAGCAATGCTATATCAAAGCCCTCTTTATCGTTATCATAAATATCGAGCGCCTCTTCGCCCGAGCCCGCTTCAACCGTTGTGTAGCCAACACGGGTTAGATTTATGGCTTCAAACTCACGAATTGCAGTTTCATCTTCAACTATCAAAATTCTTTTCATGTTTTACTCCTAATCTAAAACCTTAAACATATTTTTAAACTCATCAAGCGTTACCGCTATTTTTGAACCTGCTTGTCCGACGGATACCATATAACAATAATCGCCCTTGCGAATAATCTCGGTAGCATTTTCAAGCTTTACCGCACCCTCCTCGAGTTTTTGCTCGGTAAGAACGGTTTGTACCTTGATAAGCACATCCGAAGAATTTCCCGTTTTTTCATCCAGTGCCAAAATTGTTCTTATGCGGTTGGGCGTATCACGCGTTACTGCGATTTTGCCCTTCCACTTATCAGGAACGACTATATAATAACCATCAACATAGTTCATAAGCGCTGAAAATGCGTAGTCTAACCTATCGGCGCTAATTGTGTACCACTCGGTTAAATATACATTATCAATATCGGCCCCGGGGGACTGGGTTAACAAGGTCGGCATAGGTATGCCGTAGATGCCGTCTCCATTTAAATCGCGTATCTCGGCACTTGAAGCACGGAAGGTGGAAATGGGTGCCGAATCAATGGGTGTTAGGGCGTTTATCATAACCGAATCTTTAATTTGCAATACCTCGGTTATCATACCACTGCCCTTTACCGCATCGAAATATATTGCGGTGTCGCCATTTGTGAGCTTGCCGATAACGGGCTTGTAATATGCCGTTGCGGTGTTATCAAGCGGGCAGTTGCCAAGCTCTAAAAGTCCAGACTCGGTAAGGCGGATGAGCTTTGCCGAGGCTTTCTCGTTTTTAGAATCGAGATGGCTTATGAAAAGCTCCATATTGCCATCCTTATCAATATCCTCGCACAAGTAGTGGGTGTAGTTTTCCATTGCACGTTGGGTAAACTTGCTATCGGAAAAGCTGTAAACACCAACCGCTTTATCAACCGTGCCGTAAACCGACCAACCAACCAGTATCTCGGCGGTGCCGTCATTATTCATATCTTTAAAATCGACCGTTTCAACACCCGTTGCGATACAACGGAAATCGCCAACCGATATCCATTTTCCGTTTTTGCTGACAATAAGATTTATATGCATTGTAACGGTGTTATCGGCAACTGTGCTGTAGAATGCCACCGCCTCAAAAACACCATCATCGTTTAAATCTTGTTGCAAAATTGCCGAGCGATACTCGCCCGAGGTTGGAAATTTAAGGGTGAAATTTTCGGTAACCGAGTTTTCGAGTGCCTGTTGTATATCATAGAGGTCGCCCACCGGGCGCGGCGGTTTTAAAAGCGAATCCTCGGTAACACCGCGGAAGGAACAACCGCAAAACGAAAAAAGCAGTGCCAATACTAAAAATACGGCACAAATTCTTTTAAACACACACCCTCACCTCGCTTTTATATTTACATATAATTATACACAATGATTATAGCACAAACTTTTTAAAAAATAAAGAGAAATATTATTATATATATAAATCATAATACTCTTGCGCCTTTCATACAATTTAGTAGTACATTTTGGAGTTGAGAGTTGATGAACGGCATTTACAAGGACAGGGCAGAAATTTTAGGGGAATACATAGTAGATACGGGCGCTACGGTGCGCGCGGCAGGCAAAAAATTCGGGGTTAGCAAATCAACCGTACATAAGGATGTTACCGAGCGGTTACGCCGCCGACATCCGCAACTGTTTTTGCAGGTAAAACAGGTGCTTGAAAAAAATAAAGAGGAGCGCCATATACGCGGCGGTCTTGCCACTCGGCGCAAATATAAAGGAGAATAAGGTTGGTCTTTGGCCAACCTTATTTTTTTGTTGTAAAACACCTAAAACTATGTTATTATTTTTGTGTAATTTTCTTTTGGAGATGTTTTTATGGCTCATTACAGGAAAAAGAGTGCGAGAGTGCGCCGCATACTTTTGCGCCGCCGCATAATCACTGTTTTAGTGCTTATTGCTCTGGTTTTAGGCATATTTTTCGGCGTTCGTGCCTGCAAAAAGGCACCAAACGAGCAGGGCGGTAACGAGGGGACCGGCAGCGGTTCCGTATCCTCAGATTCGGGCGAGCCGTATGTAATTTCAAGCGCCAAAATCGGCTCTACGGGGGATGCCATTATGCACGACTCGGTGCTTTGGACGGTTGAGGACAAGGGTTATGATTTCAGCGGCATTTTTGCCACCGCAAAGCCCTATTATTCGGCTTATGATATGATGGTTATGAACCTTGAGGTTACCTTTGGCACCAACACAAATTACCGCGGTTATCCCAACTTTAACAGTCCCGCAACCTTGGCGGATGCCATAAAGGGCGCAGGGGTTGATTTGTTGCTTACTGCCAACAACCACTCCTACGATAACGGCTCTTCGGGCTTTGAAAACACTATAAAACAGCTTAAAAACCGCAATATTGCCTTTATCGGCACGCGCCAAACGAACGATAAAAACTACAAGGTTAGTGATATAAACGGCATAAAGGTTGGCTTTGCGTGCTTTACCTATTCAACCCTATCGGGCGGCAAAAAAGCGCTTAACGGACACATAATGTCGCTAACCGATGGGCAAAACACCAACACATTTACCTACGATAATCCCGAGGGCTTTAGAGCTGAAGCCAAAAAGATTTTTGAAGATATGAAAAAAGATGGTGCCGAAGCCACCATCATCTATATGCACTGGGGAGATGAGTACGCCGCACGGCCGAGCGAGAGCCGACAGGTTAAGTTTGCCAAAATTATAAACGAGCTTGGCTACGATGTAATTGTAGGCAGCCACCCGCACGTAATACAGGCCGTTGATACCCTTAAAAATGAGGCAGGCCACGAAACTGTATGTATTTATTCGGTTGGCAACTCAATTTCCAACCAACGAAAAGAAATTATGTCGGAGGACAACCACTCGGGGCATACCGAGGATGGTGTTGTTTTTGAGGTTACCTTCGATAAATACAGCGATGGTAAAGTGGTGCTTAGTGATGTAAACGCGCTTCCCACCTGGGTTGATATGCGAACTGTAAACGGCGAAAAATCATACAACATAATTCCGCTTGACCTAAATAAAAACTGGACAAGCTTTAGCGTATCAAGTATGTCAGATGCCAAGGCTTCTTACGGCAGAACACTTGCCCGCATAGGCGAGGGACTCAACGAGTGGCGATTGTCGCACGGCAAAGCCGCCGTTCCGCTAACGGCAAATTAGGAGAAAACTATGAGCAAAACTATAAAAATCGGCACTTACAATATTGCCGCATGCCGACAAATCGAGCGCAATGCTAAAATCATTGCTAAAGATATTGATAGCTTAGGTCTTGATATTGTGGGACTGCAGGAGGTTGACCGTTTTACCTTGCGCTCATACGGCGCCGATATGCAAAAAGACATTGTAGAAAACAGCCGCCTTAAGCACTCTTATTTCGTAAAAACAATTGATTTAGAGGGTAAGGACCACCCCTTTGGCGAGTACGGCATAATGCTGCTCTCACGCTTTCCGATAATACGCGCCGAAGCCGTTTTGTTGCCAAGTGAAAAGGTTGAGCAAAGGGCATATATAAGGGCCGAAATTGATGTTGATGGCGATGTTTTAACCTTCTACAACACCCATTTATCACACGAAGATAAAGAGAACCGAAAAAAGCAGTTTTATTTTCTTGCAAAAGATATAGCCGCCGCTAAATCTTTTGTGCTGACAGGCGATTTTAACACCTATGATTTTGAGGATTTTGCGCCGATAAAGAACGGCTTGCTTTTAAACAATGAAGAAAACCTCATTGGCACCTGCCTTTTCCCAACGGGAGAGTGGAAATCGATAGATAATATTGTTTATTCCAAAAATTTTACATATAAGAATCGTAGAATTTTAGAGTGCGACCACTCCGACCACGTGCTTTTCGCCGCCGATTTTGAGTGGCATCTCTAACCTACCCCCTAAATCCTAACCCCTAAATCCTAAAAAACCACCGATAAAAACGGTGGTTTTTTGTTAATATGTTCCGTTTGCCATTTTTACAGTGTCGCTAATAAACTTTTCAACGGCTGTGGAGGTTATTTGTCCTGTTGGGTTGCCGTCAATTTCGGCTTGATAACGAAGCTCCGAGCTCTTTTTAAATGCAAGCACGGTATCGTTGAGCGAGCCTGAATGTACATAGGTTACCTTTACATCGGCCTTTTTAATATTTGCTGTTTCAAACGATATCGGTGTCATTTCAATAAGTGTGCCGTAATAGTCTTTAAATCTCGCAACATCCAGCTTTTTGCCGTTTATGCTTATCTCAAACTCTTCCTCGGCGCCCTCGGTATACTTTATATCAAACACAAAGTTACCCTTTGGCGTTTCAACCTTCATTTGACTAAGTCCCGAGATGTTTTCGAGAATTATAAACGAGCTATAGTAGTTTTCTACCTGTGCTGTGGCAAAAGATATAGATGAAAGTGCGATTTTTTGCACCATATTTGTTTTGCCGTCAAAAAATGCGGCATAACTGTCATCCACTACCGAAAATTTGAGGGTGTGGGCCTCGCCCGCGAGGGACAATGTTACCACATAATCGGGGTTATCAAGCCCGTACTTTTTAAGGGTGGCACTGTCGGCCGAAAAAGCATACGCGCCATCCACCGCAAAGCCGTCAGCAAACACATCAAGTATTGCCTGAGGCGCATCGTTATCGCTTATTCTAACGGTGGGCTTTACCATTTTAAAGGCGAAATAAGCGTTAACCTCATCATCCTCTTGAACAACGATTTCGATAGGTGTTTTATGCTTCTTGCCCGAAATTTTTATATAATCGAAATTTGTAATTTCTTCACCACTAAAGCAGGATGCATTTTTATCGTTTTGAACGCTCGCAAAGCCCGTTGTATCGGCAAAATCGGTGGCAATAGCCGTTATAAACGGAACGGCTACGGCACCATCAATTATATAAATATTTTCACTATCAAGCGTTGTTTTGCAGTAGTAGCCAAGGTCCGCAGGAGCTGTGTTGCCGATATAGAGTGTATACTCTTTATCGGCGTTTACAGTAACTGTCGCCTTGGGTGCCGAAAAGCCGAAATCGGTGCCGTCATTAGATAATTTTTCGAGTGCACAAAGCGTTAATGCACTCTTTGCAAAGCTCGAAATCTTAGCCGTGGATGTAAGCTTTTTGTCCACCCCGTCCACCGACCAAACTGTTGCCGACTCGCCGTTTTCCTCGGTAATTTCGGTGTTTAGTTTTACAGTTCCAAGCTCATTTTTAACAGTTAAGGCTTTAACCTCATTTTCGGCAGTATTTGTTACCGAAATGCTGTCTTTCTTATCATTATCGGTTGATAATTCGGGAATGTATTTAAAGGCAAGCGCGGTGGCACCCGCCAATATACCAACCGCCAGCACACACGCCAAAACTCTTGTAAGCAAACGGCGGTTGCCGCGTTTTTTAGTATCGCTTTGCTCGGAAAAATGCGCGGGGTCAGAGAAAATGGTTGATTCAGGCGCTTCATTTACCTGTATATCTTCGTTTTTCTCGCTCATCGGCGCTTCCTCCTAACCCATACAACTACACCAAGAACAGTGATAACCAACGGAATTATTGCCATAAATATAATATTTACAGTTAAAACCTCGGCCTCGGTAAGCTCAGCCGCAAAGCTCTCGGTTGTGATGGTTTTTGGCACAAATACCTTTTTGTTGGTGTTCATACCCGATACAAACATAGCGGTATTTACCGCAATATCCATATTTTGAACATTATCGGTAGATGCCCAGGTGGAATATATAAATTCTTGACTCGAGAAGGCGGCAACATAGCTTGTGTGCGGCGCGTTGTCCACAATTTCTGTTTCCTCGGTTACAACAAGACCCGCGTAAATTTTTTTCTCGGCAGAACTCGACGGTGTCCAGTCCTCCGATGCACCCTCGGGAGCTATTGTTACAGTATCGTTAGTGCTTGCAATAATGTATGTCTTGCGCGAAGCATACTCTTCATACGCGGGTTCTAACACAAGATTGCTGCCAAGCAAGCTGAAATTGCCGGTTTTGGGTGCGATTTCTTTTGTTATATCAGAATCGCTTATAAACATCGGCATTGTGGTGGGTGTGTTGTAATAATAGTTTTTATCGGTTTGATAAAGCAGTCCGCTTGAATACTTAATACCCCACTCGGCCAAAAACTGCTTTAATACAGGCAGGTTTGCCATGGTAGCGCCCGGTACAAATATAAGTGATTTACCCTTCTTGCCGCCGTTATCAAGCCACTCGTTTATAACGGTTACCTCGCTTGCCAAAAGGTCGGTTGTGGGTGCGGCGATAACCAAAACATCGGTGCCTTCGGGAATGGTTTGCACAATGGCTTCCTTTATTTCGGAAAGCTCAAAGCCGTTGAGCGCCAAGGTTTTTGAATAAAGGGATGTGAACACAGCGGAATTGCTGTGCGAAGCGATTAACGCCATTTTCTTTGTTTCGCCGCTTGTCAGCGTGTTAATTGCGCTTGAAACGGCGGTTTCTACATTGTTTCCATCTACATAATAGTAGCCATAGCCCATATCGGCATAGCCCGTATCATCGCTGTAGGAATAAATGTCATCAAAGGTTACAAGACGACTCTCTTCGCCACACTCTACAAGAATATCGCCGTAGAAAAGGTTGGGATATTCGGTAGCAAGGCTTTCGGTTTTGTTGCTGTAAAAGTTTTCAAAAACAACCTTGATTTTATCGTTTATTTGCGGATACTGTTTTAAAATGTTAACGGTCTGTGCAAAGTACTCACTGTCGTCAATAACATTCATATAGTTTGATGCGTACTCATTCATAGAGCCGCCAATATATGCATCCTCCGCCGATAAAACGGTTATGGTAACCTCTTTATCAATGCTTTTTATAAACTCGATATTCTCTTCATCCATTGTGTTAACCTTTGATGATGTTATATCAAAGGAAAGCACGCCGCGTTCACTGAGTATTCCCATAAGCACATTGAGCACTATAACGCCCGCTACTACCACCGCAATAATTGCAACGGAATACGAGCCGTGGCGGAGCGCCGATTTATTTTTTACCTTAAATTTAGCAAAGAAATTCTTTAAAAAATTCATTTTCGCGCCCTCCTTTATGCCCAACGTCTTCTCTCAACCGAGCGCACTGTAAGGAATACGAAAAGCGCCGAAACACTTAGCATATACACAAGGTCCGCAAGGTCGGAGATGCCGGATGTGAAGCTGTAAAAACGGTCGATAAACGATACTGCACCGTTAACAGCGGTAAGCACCGCGCTATCGGCACTTGCGGCGTAGCTGCCAAGCAGCATTACCGCTAAAAATACCGCAAAGGTAATTGCCGCCGAAACCACGGGGCTTTCGGTTAAGGATGAAATAAACATACCGATGGAAATCATAACCGCGCCGAGCGCTATAATGCCGATTAGCGCATAAAGGTACAAAAGCCAGTCGATAGTTGTGTAGAAAGATACAATAAAGGGGTAAATAACGAGAGACGCAAGACCCACGCAGTAAAGTGCCATGGCCGCCAAAAATTTACCCAAAACAATGCCCGTAACGGTTACGGGAGCCGTGAGCAACACCTGGTCAACCTTTTGTCTGCGGTCCTCACTTATAAGGCGCATCGTGATAAACGGGGTTGCAAAAATAACAACCGTTGCCATAAAGTTAACAACGCCCTGCACCGCGGGGGAGCCCGAGCCGAATATCATACCAAAAGCCATACCCGAGAAAAGAGTAAAAACGGCAATAATGATAAAGCCGAGCGGGTTTGCAAAATAAGATTTGAATTCTCTTTTAAAAACTGCAACCATTATTTTTTACCCTCCTCTATGTCAGCATCGTATGTCAGTCGCATAAATACCTGCTCGAGCGTTAACTCGTTGCTGGTAAGCACCAAAAGCGGACGCTTGCGCTCAATTAAACGCGCGGCGATTTCTTTTCTTATATCGCAGTCAACCTCAGGTGTTACCACAAAATCGAGTGAGTTTTCTTCCTTTTTGCCAAGGCATAACACCTTTTGCACACCCTTTACACTCGATAAGATTTTGGTAAGCTCCTCTTTTTCTCCAACGGCACGCACTATAACCGAGTGGTCCTTTGAAAGATTTTTGGAAAGCTCGGTCGGTGTGTCGTCAGCCACCAAATGACCGCGATTGATTATAATTACACGCTCACACACTGCCTGAATTTCGGACAAAATGTGAGATGATAAAATAATTGTGTGGTTTTTGCCGAGTCGCGCGATAAGGTCGCGTATTTCGATAATTTGTTTGGGGTCAAGGCCAACCGTCGGCTCATCGAGTATCAGCACATCGGGGTTGCCCACAAGCGCCTGTGCAATACCAACACGCTGTTTGTAACCCTTTGAGAGTGTTTTTATAAGGCGGTTTTCAACCTCTTTGATTTTTACAAGGTTTACAATTTCCTCAATGTGCATACGCTTTGGAAACTTTACCTTTTTTAAATCATATATAAAATAAAGGTATTCGAGCACCGTCATATCGGTATAAAGCGGCGGTATTTCGGGCAAATAACCGATGCGGCGCTTTGCCTGCTCGGGCTGCTCGAGTACATCGTAGCCGTCAACCGTTACCTTGCCGCCCGTGAGCGATAAATAACCCGTTAAGATATTCATAATGGTACTCTTGCCCGCACCGTTAGGTCCTAAAAAGCCGACAACTTCGCCGCGGTTTATTGTAAAGCTTACATCATCAACCGCTAAAAAGTTTCCGTACTTTTTGGTAAGCGAGGATACTTCTATCATAAACAAACCTCCAAAATTTTTACTGTCTTGCAAATTATATCAAAAATCTTTTTAAAAAGTGTTAAGATTTTTTGAATAGTTATAGTTATTATACAATATATAGCACTACTTTACAAGTAAATGTTGACTTTTAATATTTTATATAATAGAATTTAATTACAGTTAAAAAAGGGTGGTTTTTATGGCAATAATTAAAGAATTTTCGGCGCTCAGATTTACAAACAAGGCAGGAGATATCGGTGCCTTGTGCTGTCCGCCGTATGATATCATAAGCGAAGCGGAAAAACAGGCGCTTTTAAAGAAAAATGAGTATAATCTTATTAAACTTGAGTTGCCCGAGCAAACCGATGCGGGCTACAAGGGTGCAGGCGATACGTTTAAAGCGTGGCAACAAAACGGCATCCTCGCCACCGACGACGTGCCTTCATTATATATATATGAAGAAAAATTTTCGGTAAAAGGCGTGGACTATGCTTTTAAGGGCTTTGTTTGCTATGTTAAATTGGCCGAGTTTTCCGAGGGCATTGTTTTACCGCACGAAGAAACACTTTCAAAGGCAAAAACTGACCGTTTTAATCTAATAAACGCCACGGGCTGCAGTTTTTCACAAATTTACTCGCTTTACAGCGATAAAAATGGCGATACGGCACGCATTTTGGGCGAATTATCAAGCGGCGCGCCCGACCAGACCTTTACAGATGATGCGGGCGTTACACATAGCCTATGGATAGTGCCCAAATGTGATAAAACCGCCGAGATTTGCCGTCAGTTTGAGAATCGCAAGCTCTATATTGCCGATGGCCACCACAGATACGAAACAGCGCTTAACCATAGAAGATATATGCACGAAAACGGCATCAAAAACGAAAACAGCGAGTATGTAATGATGTTCCTTGTTGATATGGAAAACGATGGGCTTGTTGTTTTCCCAACACACCGCATAGTAAAGGGCATTGACGCGTTTTCGGGCGCAGATTTGATAAAAAAAGCCGAAAAATATTTTGATATAACCGACCTTTCCACCGAAAAAATCGAGAGTTTTTTGGATGCCGAGTATAAAAACGGCAAAAAGGCGTATGTTTATTATGATGGCGAAAAATGCTGTGGTTTAACGCTCCGCGATATAACCGTTATGGATAAGCTCATTGCTGAAAAAAGCGAGGCTCTCCGCCGCCTTGATGTAACGGTGCTTCACAGCTTGGTGCTGGAGGAAACACTCGGCATTGATAAAGAGAATATGGCTAACCAAAAAAATCTTACCTATACAAGAAGCTTAGCCGAGGCAATGGACAGTGCAAAAGGCACGGCCGACTGTTGCTTTATTCTAAACCCCACAAGAATTGAGGAAATTGCCGCAGTGGCTGCCGCGGGCGAAAAAATGCCGCAAAAATCAACATATTTTTATCCGAAGCTCACAACCGGTATGGTTATGAATAAAATTAAGGAAATAAAATAGATAAAAATTAAACGGGACTGAAAAAAAGGGTTGACAAACAGTCAAGATTCTTATATAATGATTCAGTCCCGCAAAAATGGCTGTATAGCTCAGTTGGCTAGAGCATGCGGTTCATACCCGCAGTGTCATTGGTTCAAGTCCAATTACAGCCACCAATATGGCCCGGTGGTCAAGAGGCCTAAGACACCGCCCTTTCACGGCGGTAACACGGGTTCGAATCCCGTCCGGGTCACCATAAATAAAACCCCATCCAAACGGATGGGGTTTTATTTATGCTCATCAGATAGGGGGCGAACCCGTGAGTGTAGGCGACGCAGGAGCAAAACCGCGATAGGTTTTGCTCTCTGCCAAAGTCTCGAGTACGGCAAAAGATTTTGGGCACCGCTCGCAGCGGTCAAAATCTTGCCGAACGCAGAGTACCCCGTCCGTTTTTATATAAACGGTTTGGGTTCGGCGAAACACCCGCTCAAAAGAGCGGGTGTTTCCTTTTATAGCTTCTCCATAACTGTTATCTTGTGCATAAATTTCTTTTTGCCTTTTTTACGCAGCCTTACAATGCCTGTACGGTCCTCGATTTTTTCGGTAGTGTCAATATAATCGGGGAAGCCTGCCCACGGCTCAAGGCAAATATACTCGTTACCGGGAATCGACCAAATTACAAAGTAATTAAAGCCTGGGAAATCGATTTTTAAACGCTCGCCGTTTGTGCGGTTGCGCAAAATCACACTGCGTGAAGCCATATTTTTAAATACCAGCGAATCGCTCGCAAGGTGTCTTTCAAGCAGTGGCAGTGTCTTTGTGAATTTTGTGATTTGCTCGGTATTTTTACCTATTACGCCTTGCTCAACAATACAGTTTTGAAGCGACTCGCGGCGCGGGAATAAAAGGTCGTAATTTTCTATTGAACCGCTGCATATATAGCCCTCGTGCGAGCCAATAGAAAAATACATTTCGCCATCGGTTTTATTTCTCACATCATATTCAATAATAACGCTTTTGTGCGATATTGTAAACGTTACGCGAAGCTCAAATTCAAACGGATACTGTTTGAGCGTTTCCTCGTTTGATTTTAAAAGCAGGGTAACTCTCTTTTTGCTCTTTTTCTCAACCTCGAACTCACTGTTTTTTGCAAAACCGTGCTTGGCGCACTCGTATTCAGTGCCGCCATAGGTGTATTTTCCATTTTTAAAGCCACCGCAAAACGGAAAAAGGGTGGGGGCTGTACGCGCCCAACTGTTTTTATCGCCCTGCCACAAAATTTCTCGGCCATCACACACAATACTGCGCATTTCGGCGCCTACTTTATCGATTTTTACTGTTATTAACTTGTTATGTAATTTTATCATTTTTTCACCTTCAATTAGGAAGTTTTCTTTATGATACCATAATTTTCGGCATAAAACAATAGTTTAGCGCTGAAGAAGGTACTCTGCGTTCGGCAAGATTTTGACCGCTGCGAGCGGTGCCCAAAATCTTTTGCCGTGCTCGAGACTTTGGCAGATCGCAAAACCTAACGCGGTTTTGCGACTGCGTCGCCGAACTCCCACGGGAGTTCTTACCTTCTCAAAACAAAAAACAACCCAAAATAGCAAATGCTTTTTTGGGTTATTTGGCGCGCTGAAGAAGATTCCCGCCGGTGCTACCGCACCTCTCAGGCACGCGTCGGCAAAAACAGTCCACCGGACTGTTTTCTTCCGCTTCGCTCCCGACTGTTCGAATCTTTGCGCCAAAAAAATAACACCTCGCCGCAAAAGCGGTGGGGTGTTATTTGGCGCGCTGAAGAAGATTCGAACTCCCGACCTTCTGGTCCGTAGCCAGACGCTCTATCCAGCTGAGCTATCAGCGCGTATATTAAATTGTGATAGGTTTTCTTCAGCGGCTGAAGAAGGTACTCTGCGCTGTCATTTTTTCGAACACTGTTTGTGTTACCGAAAAAATTTCCGTGCTCGAGACTCCGCAGTCCGACACACCCTGTGTCTCGGCTGTTCCGGCGAACTCCCGACTCATCAGGCCGTAGCCAGACGCTCTATCGGCTTTGCTATCAGCGCGTGTGTTCTTATCACGTTTAGATATGATAACACACTTATTTAAAAAAATCAATAGGAAAAATTTAATTTTTCAAACTTTTTTATATTTGTTGAAATGCTGTATTTTTTGTTTTATAATAAATGTATAAATTATTTTAAAAGGGTGTTGCTTATGCTTAAAAGATTTATTGCTGTTTTGCTGCTTCTTTGCGCCGTTCTTTGTTTTTGCGGATGTGATAAGGTAGTTGATACCGATATGGGCGCTGTCTCCGAGCCGACCGTTTCGAGCACGCCCGAGCCCGAAAACCCGTACGCACTTAACACTCTCACCGGTGTTTTTAATCTTGATAAAGATAAAGCAAACCTCCGCCCCGTTGCTGTTATGATAGATAATGATTCCTTGGCACAGCGCAACTCACAATTTTCGGTATCAAAGGCCGATATTGTGTACGAAACCGAAATTGAAGCGGGTATTACTCGACTTATGGCTGTGTTTTCGGACATTAGTAAAATAGGGCAAATAGGAGACATTCGTTCAGCGCGATATGTTTATGTTGATTTGGCGATGGGCCACAATGCGATTTATGTGCACTCGGGCAAAGACCCGACCTACTGCAAGCCGCACCTTGCAGACCTTGATAATTTCGAAATTACATACGGCTACTACGGCAAACGCATACATTATGGCAATGTTATGAGCTGGCAAGAGCTTTTTACAAGCGGCGAAACGCTCACAAAGGCATTTAGTGATAAAAAATGGAAAACAACCGATGATAATAAAAAGACCTGGCAAAATTTTGCAAAGCCCGAGGAAAAAGTAACCTTATCGGGCGCTGCAAACAAGGCAACGGTTGGATTTAATAACGTTTATATCTCATATTTTAACTATAATGCCGATACCGGACTTTACACAAAAACCAGTAAATTTACCGAAAATTATGACCGACAGGACAATTCGCCCTATACCGTTAAAAACGTATTTGTACTAAAAACCGATATGAGCATGTACCCCGATAACTACCGCCGAAAAATAGACCTTGTTGGCGGCAGCGGCTACTATATTGTAAACGGCACTTACGAGGAAATAAAATGGAAAAAGGGTGCTTCCACCGATTCCTTTGTATTTACCAAGGCCGATGGTACACCGCTTACGGTAAACGCGGGAAATTCTTGGGTTTGTATCATAAAGCAAAGCGGAAAGGTATCATTTGAATAATAAAAACGACTGCTATTTTTTAGCAGTCGTTTTTTTAACTATTTTTATATTTCTTACAAGATAAAGCACCAACGATAAAACCATTGCCGCCGCAGTTACCATAATAAATATGTTTGATACAGCACTCGGTATGCCAAACCATACAATATGTAAAAACAACATTGCATAAAGCAAAACGGTTGCAAGCTTTCCGTGCCAGCTCGCGCTGAGCATTTTGCCTGTTTTTTTCTTCAAAATAAGGAAAGAAACGGCATTTAGTGTTTCCTTAACAGCCATAAGAACAAAAACAAACATCATATTTCTAAAACGGCTTATAAGACAATAAATCAGTGCGGCTTGGGTAAGCTTATCGGCTATGGGGTCTATAAATTTACCAAGCTCACTTATCATATTAAATTTTCTTGCAATGAACCCGTCAACCACATCGGTAGCACCCGAGAGCACCACCAAAGCTGCGGTAAACGCGTAATCTTCTTTAACAACATATAAATACCAAATTATAGGAATCAGCAAAATTCTGAAAATAGACATAATATTTGGTATTGTAAATATTTTTTTCAGGTTTTTCTTTTCCGTAAAAATATCCCCTTTGGAAAAATTTGAATATATTATACTCTTTTTTTATAAAAATTTCAAGATTTTATAAAGATGTCGGTGAATGTCGCAAAATGATTAGTTATAATTCTTTTTGCCGGTCAGGGCAAACGCGTTTTTTGTGGGCAGCCGTTTATTATTATATATAATATAATTATTATAATACTATTGCAAATTTGCCGTAGTTGTGTTATACTCTACTATGTGTAGGTATAAAGGAAACTTTAAAAAACGCGTTTAAAACAAAAATTTAAACACTTTTAGGAGAAAATAAAATGGAAATAGAATCTTTGGCGGATATTTGGGAAGCAATATGTGAGGAATGTAAAAAAGAAATCAACGAAATTGCGTTTAGGGTTTGGTTTAAAGATTTAGAGCCTGTTGATATTCAAAATGGTGTTTTAACCCTCTCTATTTATTCTTCCTACAAAAAAGAAATTGTGGAAAATACTTACAGCGATTTATTAAAGAAAAGTATCAAAACCATAATGGGAATAGATATGGATTTTAAAATCATTGCTACCGATTCAAAGGGTTCAAAAACCGAAATTAACGATGCGGCAGGATACAGCGAGGAAAACTTTACCTTTGATAACTTTATTGTGGGACAAACCAACCGTTTTGCACACGCAGCGGCACAAGCAGTTGCCGAGCAGCCCGCGTATGAATATAACCCTCTTGTAATTTACGGTCCCTCGGGTGTTGGTAAAACTCATTTGCTTTTTGCTATAAAAAATGAAATATCTCGTTTGCACCCTAATTTGAAAATAGAGTGTACCCGCGGCGAAGAATTCACAAACGATTTGATACACGCCTTGCACGATAATAAGATGCGACTTGACAGTATTGATGATTTTAGAAATAAATACCGCAATGTTGATGTTTTACTTATTGACGATATTCACTTTATTGCGGGCAAGGAATCAACACAGGAAGAATTCTTTAACACCTTTGATTTTCTAAAAAGAAACAACAAACAGGTTGTTGTAACACTTGATAGACCGCCAAGAATGATTATGACACTTGAAAACCGCATAAAGACTCGCCTTGAAAGCGGACTTTTGGCCGATATAACCCCTGCCGATTTTGAAACGAGGGTTGGCATTATTAGGGTTAAGTGCGAGCAGGTTGGTATAACACTTGCTGATGAGGTTGTTTATGAAATTGCAAAAAAAGTAAATGCAAGCAACCGACAGCTTGGCGGCGTTGTTAAAAAACTAAAGGCATACATAAACCTTGAAAATAAGGCGCCGACAGTATCTGTTCTTAAAACACTTATTCGTGATGTTATTGCCGAGCAAAAGGCAGAGCCTATAAAAATAGAAAGAATTATTGAAGAGGTTGCAAGAACTTATCAGGTTTCCCAAACCGAGATTTTATCTACAAGAAGAACCTCAGAGCTTGTTAAAGCAAGGCAAATTGCTATGTATATTGCAAGAGAAACCACCGAGCTTCCTTATCAGTCAATAGGAGAAAGTTTTGGTAAAGACCATTCAACAGTATTACATAATGTAAGACAAGCTGAAAAGGTTTTAAAAGAAAACCCGTATGAAAAAGAAATAGTTGATGAAATTATAAGAAATCTTAAAGAAGAATAATAAAAAGTTTTCCACAAAATTAACAACTTTCAACATATATTTATTAACATTAACTTTTTTATACAAAAAAACAAAAAAATTATAAAATTTTTATCAAGAGCATTATCAACAACAAAAAGCTTGTACCAATGCGTATTTAAAACAGTTTTCAACAGTTTTAACACTACTTACTACTACTACTATGTTTTAATTCTTTTTAAGAGAGGAAAATGCAAAAATGGAAATTTCAGTTGATCGCGCGCAATTACTTGAGGCAGTAAATCATTTATCTCGAATTGTTAATAATAAAACCTCTTTACCTGTTCTTGAAGGTATATATATGTCGGCAGAGCAGGGAAAATTAACCCTTATTAGTTATAATCTTGAAATGGGAATAAAAAAAGAAATTTATTCTAACACGGCAGTTGCAGGAGAAATTGTTATAAGCGCCCGTATACTTGCTGAGATTTTAAGAAAAATGAACGGCGTTAGTGTAGAAATTTCTACTGATGAGCGTTTAATGTGCCATATTAAATCGGGCTCTGCTAATTTTGATATTTTAGGTATGGCAGGTGCTGATTTTCCTGAAATTCCTACAGTTTTAAATGATAATCCTATAACAATCGGCGGCGAAATACTTAAAAATATGATAAGAAGAACTATTTTTGCCGTTGCACAAAACGAAGGAACAAGACCTATTCTTACAGGAATTAAAGTCAGCATTAAGGAAGATAACATTCAGTTTGTTGCTATTGATGGCTATCGCCTTGCTATAAGAAATGAAAAGATTAATATCAATGCAGATGCTGATTTTATAGCTACAGGTAAAGCAATAAGTGAGCTTGTTAAATTAATAGAAGATGATAATGAGGATGTTGTTATTCATACAGGTGCTAATCTTATTTGCTTTGAGGTAAACGGTTATTCCTTTATTTCTCGTTTGCTTGAGGGCAACTTTATTGATTACAGCAAAACAATTCCGCCAACCTTTAGACAGAGAATTTTTGTAAATACAACTGAACTTATAAATACAATAGACCGCATAAGCCCTGTAATAAACGATGCTTTTTCTACACCTGTAAGATGTATTATAAGTGAAGAAAATATTTTATTCAGTTGTTCTTCATCAATAGGTCGTGCTACTGAAAATTTCCCGATTACACTTGAAGGTGAAGAATTTGAAATTGGACTTAACAGCCGTTATTTACTTGAAGCGCTTAAAGCGAGTGAAGTAGACAATGTAAAAATAGAATTTAACGGTGCAACATCGGGTGTGCTTATAAAACCTACTGATAGTGATGAATTTTTATATATGATTATGCCGATGAGGTTAAGATAATGGAAAAAATTAAAATAAAAGAAGATTTTATAAAATTAGATTCATTACTTAAATTTGCCGATATGGCCTCTACCGGCGGACATGCAAAAATAATGATTCAAAACGGCGAGGTTTTAGTAAACGGCGAGGTTTGTACACAGCGTGGTAAAAAAATAAAAAAAGGCGATACTGTAAAAACCGAAGAAAAGGAAATAATTGTTGAATAAATGATTATAAAAAACATAAAAATTTCCGATTTTAGAAATTTTTCTGTTTGTGAATTAGAGCCGAGTGAA
Organism: Oscillospiraceae bacterium; assembly: GCA_015066405.1. GTDB lineage: Bacteria > Bacillota > Clostridia > Oscillospirales > Acutalibacteraceae > SIG565. The sequence continues at coordinate 30,549 of SVOM01000005.1, read as the reverse complement.
GAAATTAATATAATTTGCGGAGATAATGCAGTTGGAAAAACTAATATTATTGAAGCAATATGGTTATTAACCGGCGCTAAGAGCTTTAGAAATGTAAAAGATAATGAGCTTATAAAAATAGAAAAAAATGAATCACAAATAGAAGCCAATATTATAAGCGGCGGAATCGAAAATAATTTAAAAATAAAAATAAAAGAAAAAAGACAATATTTTTTAAACGGTAAAAGGCAAAATAATCAAGCTGAAATAATAGGAAAATTTTGTGCAGTTGTTTTTTCTCCTACCGATTTAAATTTAGTAACCGATTCGCCAAGTGTCAGAAGGCGTTTTATAGATATAGCCGTTTGTCAGCTTTTTCCAAAATACATAGAAATTTTAAGGAATTATAACAGAGCGGTTATTCAAAGAAATAATATTTTGAAAGACTGCATAAAGGATGCTTCCCTAAAATTTTTACTTGAAGATTTTGAAAAAGGTATTATAGAATACGGTGAAAAAATCGTTGCCTACAGAAAAAGATATATAGAACGGTTAAATGAACACGCACCAAAAATATATAGTGAATTATCAAGAAAAAAAGAATTTTTTGAAATAGAATATGTTTGCTCATATAAAGACAGTTTTAAAGAGGAATTATTAGCAAAAAAGCCAATTGATATATTACACGGCGTTACAAGTGTTGGACCGCACAGAGATGATATATTATTTAAAATTAACGGTTTTAATGCAAAGGAATATTCTTCGCAAGGACAAAAACGCAGTATTTGTTTAGCACTAAAGCTTTCAGAAGCCAACATAATAGAAAGTATAATAGGCGAAAAACCCGTAACCTTACTTGATGATGTTATGAGTGAGCTTGATAAACATCGCCAAAATTACATACTTAACCACATAAAAGACCGACAGGTGTTTATAACCTGTTGTGATAAATCTAATTTTGATGAATTGGAAAAAGGAAAAATCTTTTATGTAGAAAACGGACAGGTAAAATAATGTATATTCATTTAGGACAGGAAACTGTTGTTAAAAAACAAGATATTATAGGTATTTTTGATTTAGATACTGCAACTGTAAGCAGGCATACAAGAAAATATCTTAATTTATCGGAAAAAAACGGTGATGTGGTTTATATAACAAATGAATTACCAAAATCATTTATTGTGTGTGCCCCACCAAAAAGTAAAAATAAAAAAATATATATTTCTCAAATTTCTTCTGTAACATTACTTAAAAGAAATGAGTTTTTAAAATAAAGAAAGGTGAAAAGAAAAATGGCAGAAAATATTAATTCACCCGCAGTTGAAAATACCTATGATGAAAGTTCCATACAGGTACTTGAAGGACTTGAAGCGGTAAGAAAAAGACCGGGTATGTATATAGGTTCAACGGGTGAACGCGGTTTACACCACTTGGTATATGAAATTGTTGATAACTCTATAGATGAAGCATTAGCGGGTTATTGTGATAAAATTACAGTGGAATTGCTTGATGACGGCATAGTTAGGGTTACCGATAACGGTCGTGGTATACCTGTTGGTATAAATCCGCAAAAGGGAATTCCTACAGTAACTGTTGTATTTACCATTCTTCATGCAGGTGGTAAATTCGGCGGCGGCGGATACAAGGTATCAGGTGGTTTGCACGGTGTTGGTGCATCGGTTGTTAACGCTTTATCAAGCTGGCTTGAGGTAGAAGTAAGTGATGGTAAAAATGTACACCGCCAGCGTTACGAAAAGGGAAATATAGTAACCGAGCTTGAAATTATAGGCGAAACTGAAGAAACAGGTACAGTAGTTACTTTTAAGCCCGACCCCACAATTTTCACCGATACTACAATATATGATTTTGAAATACTCGAAAAGAGACTGCGTGAGCAGGCATTTTTAAATGCAGGTATTCGCATTGTATTAACCGATAAAAGAAAAGATATGGATGGCCGCACCGAAGAATTTTTCTATGAAGGCGGTATTCGCTCTTATGTTGACTTTTTGCTCGAGAAAACAAAGGGCGAAAGCTTAAATAAAGAGGTTATTTATTTAAGCACCGAGGTTGACGACCAAACAGCGGAAATAGCAATGGTATGGTCAACAAAAGACACAAAAATTATGTCTTTTGCAAACACTCTTTATACGGTTGACGGCGGTACACACGAGCAGGGCTTTAAAATGGCACTCAGCAATGCCGTTAACAAATATGCTTTTGATTTTAAACACTTAAAAGAGGGTAATAAGAGGTTAAAGGGCGATGATATTTGCGAAGGTCTTGTAGCCGTTGTATCGGTAAAACTATCGGATGCACAGTTTGAATCGCAAACAAAGGCAAAGCTCGGTAATACCTCAATTGGTAAAGTAGTTCGTGATATGGTTAACGACCAGCTTTATCATTTTCTTGAAGAAAACCCTGCCGAAGCTAAAAAAATAATCACAAAAATTATAGCTTACTCAAATGCTCGTGAAGCTGCTCAAGCAGCCCTCGAGGCTTCTCTTAAAAAAGCGGGTGTTGCGGGTGTAAAAGCGAGAATGCCCGAAAAACTTTCGGACTGTATTTCAAAGGACCCCACAAAAACCGAAATATTTATAGTAGAGGGTGATTCTGCAGGCGGTAGCGCGGTTGAGGGCAGAAACTCTACATATCAGGCAATTTTACCGCTTTGGGGTAAAATGCTTAACGTTGAGAAAGCCAGAGATGATAAGGTTTACGGCAACGATAAGCTTATGCCTGTAATAGTGGCACTTGGCACCGGTATTGGCGAAAATTTTGATATAGAAAAACTCCGCTACGATAAAATTGTTATTATGGCCGATGCTGACGTTGACGGCTCGCATATCAGAACGCTTTTATTAACATTTTTCTTCCGCTATATGCCCGAGCTTATTGAAACGGGACATATTTATTTGGCACAGCCGCCGCTTTACCGTGTATCAAAGGGTAAAAAGCATTATGATGCCTTTACGGATGAACAAAAAGCACAATACATTGAAGAACTCGGCGGCAGCGCGGATGTTCAGCGTTATAAAGGTCTTGGTGAAATGGACCCTGAGCAGTTATGGGAAACAACCCTTGACCCCAAGGTTAGAACAATGTTAAAAGTAACTATGGCTGATGCTGAGCTTGCTGACCAAACCTTCTCTATGCTTATGGGCGATGAGGTTGAGCCGAGAAAGATATTTATTGAAGAAAACGCAGTATTTGCGACCGATCTTGATATTTAGTGAAAGGAGAGCATAAAAATGGCAAAAACTGAAAATGTATATTGGCCTGAAAGCAGTGAGACCAATATTGTCCCTGTAGAAATTGTTGATGAAGTTAAATCAAGTATGCTGCAGTATGGTATGTCGGTACTTGTTGGCCGTGCTCTTCCTGATGTAAGAGATGGTCTTAAACCCGTACACCGCCGTATTCTTTATACAATGTACGAAAACGGCTTAACACCCGATAAAGCATACCGTAAGTGCGCCGATACAGTAGGTTCGGTGCTTGGTCGTTACCATCCGCACGGCGATGCATCCGTGTATGATGCAATGGTACGTATGGCGCAGGACTTTTCTTTGCGCTACCCTTTAATTGACGGACACGGAAACTTTGGTAATATTGACGGCTATCCCCCTGCGGCATACCGTTATACCGAGTCGCGTATGAATAAAATATCTATCAATATGCTTGATGATATTGAAAAAGATACAGTTGATTTTGTACCAAACTATGATGACCGACTAAAAGAACCCACAGTTTTACCCGTTCGTTTCCCACAGCTGCTTGTAAACGGCTCAAGCGGTATTGCTTTTGGTATGGCAACCGAAATTCCGCCGCATAACTTAGGCGAAATAATTGACGGTATGTGTTATCTTATTGATAACCCCGAAGCCGAGCTTTCCGACCTTTGCGAATTTATAAAAGGTCCTGACTTTCCAACAGGCGGTATAATAATGGGACGAAGCGGTATTCGTGCCGCTTACGCTACTGGTAAAGGTAAAATTATAGTTCGCGGTAAGGCCGAAATAGAGGAAGACAATAAGGGCCGCTTCCGTATAACCATTACAGAGCTTCCCTATAAGGTTAAAAAGAAGGATTTAGTTAAGAAAATTTATGATTTAGCGGTTGAAAAGCGCATTGAGGGTATTGAGGATGTTGTTGACTACTCTTCAAAGCGTGATAGCGGTATTAGAATCGTAATTGACTTAAAGAAGGATGCCAACCCGCAGGTTGTGCTTAATAAGATTTATTCTTATACCGAGCTTCAAACAACCTTTGGTGCCAACTTAATTGCCATTGTAAACGGCAAACCGCAAATTTTAACGCTTAAAGAAATGCTGCAAAACAGCATCGACTTCCAGTGTGAGATTATAGAGCGCCGCACCCGTTTTGATATGAAAAAAGCAGAGGAACGCGCCCATATACTTGAAGCACTTAAAAAAGCAATCGACTTTATTGATGAGGTTATTTCAATAATCCGTAATTCAAAAACCATACCCGAATCAAAAGAACGGTTAGCCGAGCGTTTTGGTTTTGATGATGTTCAGACAACGGCTATCGTGCAAATGCAGCTCGGTAAGCTTGCAGGTATGGAAAAACAAAAAATTGAGGAAGAATTACAGGAAAAATACGACTTTATTAAAGAGTGTCAGGATATTTTATCAAATCACTCACGAGTACTCGATATTGTTAAGACCGATTCACTAAATCTCCGTGATAAGTATGCAGATAATCGCCGTACCGAAATTTCGGCTGTATTGGGAGAGGTTGATATTGAGGACCTTATCCCCGAGGAAGAGTGCGTTATAACAAAAACCGTTAACGGTTATATCAAGCGTGTGGCGGCTTCGGAATATTCGGTACAAAACCGCGGTGGCCGTGGTGTTAAGGGACTTACCACCCGTGAGGATGATATTACCGAGAATATGTTTGTATGCTCAACGCACGATTATATTATGATGTTTACAAACATCGGCCGTGTATATCGACTTAAAGCATACGAAATACCCGAGGGAACGAGAACCAGCAAGGGTATGAATGTTGTTAATATTATACCGCTTCAGGAAGGCGAAAAGCTTTCTATGATTTTGCCGTGCCCCGAGCTTGATGGCGAACAATTTGTTGTTATGGGCACCAAAAACGGATGTATTAAGAGAACATCAATGGATGACTTTAAGAATACCCGTAAGACAGGTATTATTGCGCTCTCTCTTGATGAGGGCGATGAGCTTCGTTTCGTGGCACTGACAAGGGGAGATTCTTCGCTTGTTGTTGCAACCAAAAAGGGTAAAGCCATCAGATTTATGGAAAGTGATGTTCGCCCGATGGGTAGAACTGCCCGTGGTGTTCGTTCCATTAAGTTAGCCGCAAATGATGAGGTTGTATCAATGGCGGTTTGTAATGATGATACCGTTTTACTTACTGTTAGCGAGACCGGTTACGGACGCAGAAGCCAAATCAGCGATTACCGCGTACAAACACGTGGCGGCGGCGGTACCAAGAACTACCGCACCGAGCGATTCGGAGATGTAGCGGCGGTTATGGCGGTAACCGAGGACCAAGATATTATTATGATTTCGTCAGACGGCGTAATTATAAGAATCGCGGTGTCTAATATCAGTATGTTCGCGCGCCCGTCGAAGGGTGTTAGAATTATGAAATTCGGCGCAAATTCCGATGCAAAAATCTTGTCAATAGCCACAGCCGAGCACGATGAGGATGAGGTTAATGCAGTGGCAGAGGAGCCCGATGCCGATGCGGCTGATACAGGGGACGACAAGAGTGATACAAACGAATAGCGGCAAAAGGAGAATTTTAATTGAACGATAAATTTTCTTCATATAAAGAAATTTCGCCGATATTAAGTGAAAAAAATGAGCAACGAAAGGTCGCGGGTGCCGTAGGCCTTTCGTTGCTTGCTTTATTTGCAATTATGATCGGTTGGAGCTTTGTTTATTTAAGAATAATGGTAAATCTCGGCTTCAACATTTCTTTTATTACTAAATTGACCGAAAATCCTGCGTTTAACGAGATTATACAAATATTAGTTTCAACTTTAATGACCATTTTACCGACTTTTATATTGCTGCGCGCCACACACCGAAAGGCGCGGGATGTTATAGAGCTTGGTTTACCAAAAATGCAAAACAAAACGGCATATATAGTGGCAGCTGTAGGCTTTTGTATGTTTGCATCCATTGTAAGCAACGTTTTAGCAAACATTTTCGCGGCCCTTGGACTTTCCTTTCCGTCAATAGACAGGGAATTGCCAAGAGGTGTTTTAGGATTCTTTTTGGCGACACTTTCAACCGCCGTCTTTCCTGCATTGGTTGAAGAGTTTATGATGCGCGGCGCAGTGCTCGGTGTATTGCGGCGATTTGGAGATGGCTTTGCAATTATTGCATCCTCCCTTGTGTTCGCCTTTATGCACGCTTCGCTAACACAGTTTGCCTTTGCTTTTATGGTTGGTCTTATTTTAGGTTTTGTAACCATCAAAGCTAAATCAATTTGGCCTGCCGTTATAATACACGCGGCAAACAATTTTATAAGCGTTGTTTTTTCGTATTTGGCTCTTTATATCGATATAAATGTGCAAAATATGGTTTTTTATGTTTTCTTGCTTCTAATTTTCGCCGCCACTGCTTGTGCGATAGTAAAAATCTCGGAGGACAGAGAATTTTTAAAACTTGAAAAAGCCGAAACCAAGAATTCGGAAGCGCAAAAAATAGGTTGGTTCTTAACAACACCTTGGATTGTTGTGGCTTTTTGCGTGGCGATAGCAATTTCTATATTTTTAAGGTAGGGTAAATTTTATGTTACAGGTTGCAAATATTACAAAAAAATACGGAAAGGTTGTCGCAAACAACAAGGTTTCCTTTATGGTGCCCGATGGCAGCATTACGGTTCTTTTGGGACCTAACGGAGCGGGAAAAAGCACAGTTATTAAGTCAATTGCAGGCTTTTTAAAGTACGATGGGGTTATAACGGTAGACGGCAAGGAGAATAAAAGCCTTGAGGCCAAGCGGCTTATTGGGTATGTGCCCGAAATCCCCGCGCTTTATCCTAATCTTACAGTAGCGGAGCATCTTGAATTTATCGCGAGAATATACAAGCTGAAAGATTATAAAGATTATATGAACGAGCTGCTTGACCGCATGGAACTCACAGACAAGAAAAACAAGTTCGGCGATGAGCTATCAAAGGGTATGCAACAAAAGTTAAGTATTTGTTGCGGTCTTTTGCCGCGCCCAAAATTTTTGCTGTTTGATGAGCCTATGATAGGTCTTGACCCACACGCAATTAAAGAATTGAAAGGAATGTTTATCGAGCTTAAAAACAGCGGTTGCTCTGTGTTTATAAGCACACATATGATAGACAGTATTGAAAATATGTGGGACAAAACGGTTATTATGCAAAACGGCGAGGTTAAGGCTGAGGTTTTGCGTGAAAACATCGAAAAAAGCGGGCATACCTTGGAGGAAATTTTCTTCTCGGTTACCGAAAGTATAAAGGAATAAAAAAATGGCGGCATATTTTTATTACATATCACACACATTTATAAACTGCTTTAAAAAGTTGTTTCGCACCTGGGTTGCCGCAATGATAGGTATAATTTTGCTGTTTGGTATAATTGGCGGAATTATCGGCGGCGCGGTAGGCAGTTACGTTGAGGACAATACTGATGAGCCATATACGGAAGAATACGTTGAGGAAAGCGTAGAAATTCCGCCTGAGGATTTTGAAAATATCGTTTTGCCGATTATCGAAATGGTGGCATTTGCAGTGCCTTTTGGCTTCATCTTTGCATTTTTCTATACGGGAGATAAAAGCGGCGCATCGATTTTTAATATGTCGGATGTGAATTTTCTTTTTGCATCGCCAAGGCGACCTCAAAGCATACTATGCTTTAAAAGCTTTATACAAATGGGCGCAGTTTTTCTAAGCTCGCTGTATCTTGGCGCGCAAATTCCAAATCTTGTGCTGAATTTAGGTCTTACTGTTGCCGCCGCGATAGTGATAGTTTTGGCGTTTATTGTGTGTATAATACTCGGTATGCTAACCTCTGTTTGCACATATACAATAGTTGCAAGCAAGCCCTCTCGCAAAAAGTGGGTTACACCGATAGCAGTTGCTGTTCTATTGCTTGTTGCACTGATTTTGTTTCTCGTGAAACATTTTGGAAATTTGGGCTGGTTTGATACACTCAAGCTTACATTTGCCTCGCGTTATAGTCGCTTTTTCCCGATTTTCGGTTGGATGGCGTATCTTGTTGTGTCGGCGGTAAAAGGCAACTACCTTATGTGCCTTTTAATGTTGCTTGCAATTATTGCGTTTACACTGCTTATTTTCTATTTTGTGTGGCGCATTGATGCCGATTTTTACGAGGATGCCGTCATTAAAGCAAACGATACGTTTGAAAAGCAACAAGCGGCACTTGAAGGCAAAAAGCAACGCAAAAAACCACGCAAGGAAATAGCGAAGCCACAGGAAATCGGAAAAGGCTGGGGAGCAAACGCATTTTTCTTTAAACAAATGCACATTCGCCGCCGAAATGCGCTTTTAGGCTTGTTCTCGAAATCGGCGGTTACATATATGCTAATTTCGGTTGGAGCCGCCGCGGCGGTAAAATTTATTTTGGGCGGTAGCTCTTTTACCCCGATAGCAATAACCTTACTGGTTATACATTTCTTTAAAAATTTTGGAAGCCCGTTAGATGAAGAAACAGGCGCCGACCTTATATTTACAGCGCCCATAAGCCGTTATAAGTCGGTATTTTGGTTGCTCTTGTCCGGCTTTATTGGGGCGGCAATAGATGCTTTGCCGGGATTTGCTTTGTCGTATTTACTGCTTGGGGACAGCATTGGAAATATGATAATGTGGTTTGCGGTGTTCGTAACCTTTGATACCTTCTCTGCGACCACAGGTCTTGCCGTTGCAATGATAATGCCAAGCCGTTTACCCGCGGCTATTAATGCGGTGTTTTGCATATATTTGCGTATGCTCCTTGCCGTTCCCGGTCTTGTGTTGCTTATAATTGGTTTAGTATCAGGCAACATATTTGCAATGGGTATTTGGACACTAATAATTAATTTAATTTGCAGTGCAGCTTGCTTCTTTATTGGCAGTGCGTTGCTTAAAAAATAGGAGATGCTATGGATAGGAAATTTATGGACCTTGCTATAATAAGAGCAAGACGCGCGGCCGAAGAGGGCGAGGTGCCGGTTGGTGCAATTATTGTCAAAGATGGACAGGTGATTGCAACAGGGCGCAATCGTAGGGAGAAAAATCATGATGCCACCGCACACGCCGAGATAGAGGCCATAAAGTACGCTTGCGAGGTTACGGGCGACTGGCGGCTTGATGGGTGCGAGCTGTATGTAACGCTTGAGCCCTGCCCCATGTGTAGCGGCGCAATTATAAACTCGCGTATCAAAACGGTTATATTTGGCGCGTATGATACTAAGTGCGGCGCGCTCGGTTCGGTTGCAAACTTTGCAAATCTGCCGTTTAATTATACCCCAGAGGTTTACGGAGGTATTTGCGAGGATGAGTGCCGAACACTCCTAACCGACTTTTTTAAGGATAAGAGAAAATAATGGATAAAGGAAAGCAAAAGGTTGACATAAAAAACATTATGTCAACCAACGGTATGCCGTATGTTTCGTTTTGCGAGTTTGAGTTTGTGCAAGACAAATTGATTCCTTGCAGAAAAATAAAAGAGCTGCCCAAAAACGCAAAAAGTATAATAATGGCAATTTTTCCGTATAAAGTAAAGGAAGAGGCGCCAAAACAAATAAGCCGATACGCCGCAGTACCCGATTACCATACGGTTTGCAAGCGCATGCTTGACGCGGCGGCGAAAGAATTATCGATACGCTACCCCGAAAACGAATTTAAGGTTTTCATCGATAACTCCCCTATACCCGAGGTTGCGGCGGCGGTACATTCAGGGCTTGGCGTAATGGGCCAAAACGGCTTGCTGATACACCAAAGGTTTGGTTCTTTTGTTTTTTTAGGCGAAATTGTTACCGATTTGGAAATAAACGCCGATAAAGGCGACAAAAAGTGCCTCGATTGTGGACAATGCAAAAAGCTTTGTCCTACCAAACTATGCAAGAACACCTGCCTATCGGCTGTAAACCAGCAGAAAAAACCGCTGAGCGATGACCAAAAAGGGCAAATAAGAAAAAGCGGGTATATTTGGGGCTGTGATATTTGCAGCGAAGTATGTCCGATGAATAAAAATGCACCTACAACATACATAAAGGAATTTATTGACGGTTACCGAAACGGTTATACCCCTGACGAACCAAATGACGACCGCGCATACAACTGGCGCGGACCTGATGTTATAAAAAGAAATGCGATGCTTTTTAAGTAAGCAGTCGCATTTCTTCTTTTTTTATACAGCCAAAGGCAAGCAGGAAAAGAAAATATAACACACAAGAGCAAGAGCAGACAAATATTGCGCCGGCCAACAAAGAAAAATTAAAAAGAACACCGAAGGAACTAATACAATAGGTTATAGCAAAAGCTAAAAAACAAGGCAACAAAACTTTTCGGAAAAATTTTATCTTTGCGCCCGATACACGAATGAGACGCGCAAGGTTTAGCAAGCATGTGTAAGCGTTGCTCAAATACATTATCCAAATAAAAGCTGCCTCGCGATAAATAGGCAATAAAAAGAAAATTAATACAATACGCCCTGCCGAGTCGCTCACAGAGTTGCGGAAGGTGGCGTTTTGCTGGTCCATACCCTTTAAAATACCATCACTTATGCTATCAAGGTACATTAATGGCACTAACGGCGCAAGTGTTTTTATAAGTGAGCCCACATCGCGGCTTTTGTAGATTATTTCGCCCAAGCTTTCTCCGCAAAAAAAGAAAACGGCGGCAAAAATAAAACCAAACAAAGCGGTTATAAAGATTATTTTTTCTACAGCGCGCCGCAAAATTCCGGAGTGGCCCTTTGCTGTCGCTTCGGAAATTTCAGGGATAAGCAGAGTTGAAAGGGAGTTTAACAAAGAGGACGGAAAAAATAAAATTGGCAAGGCCATGCCTTTTATCATACCGAAAAAAGAGAGGGCATCGGCGCGCGAGAGTCCTGCCATAACCAGTCGTTGTGGTACGAGAGAGCTTTCAATAATTCTAAGAATCGAGTTTATGTATTTGCCACTTGTGATGGGCAACGAAATACGAATAAGTCGCTTTGTGATGGAAAAATCGGGAGACGGCCTGCCGACAAGGGGGCTTAGGCGATGTGTATCACGCCGGTAGCAAAGGTAAAGATATAAGCAAGAGGAGAATTCAGCAATAACATCGCCGACAAGCACTGCTGCGCAGGCATAGTCGATACTAATGCTTGCAAATTGTTTCACGTGAAACATTACTACAAGGATGCGGACAATTTGTTCAATGATTTGAGAAAGAGATGGCGGAACACTTTTGCGCCGAGCAAGAAAAAAGCCTTTAATGCAGGAAGAAATGCCCATAAAAATCAGGCTAAAGGAGAGCGTTCGTATAGCGAGGGTGGCACGGATGTCTGAAATTATGTGTACGGCGATAAACTCGGCGCCGAAAAAAACAACAAGAAGAGAAACCAAGGCCAAAAGAATTATAAGAGAAAAGGAACGGCGCATAATTTTTTTGATGGATGCCGCGCTACCCACACACATTTCATCTGCCACAAGGCGAGTAACGGCGGTATATATACCACTGGTCGCAAAGGTTGCGGCCAGCATATAAAAGGAAAAGATTATCTGATAAAGACCGATACCCTCGCTACCGATTTTTGCCGATAGCCAAATGCGGAAAACCACGCCAAGAAATCTTAGCAGCAGGGAGGTGGCGGTAAGAATTAACGCATTTTTTATAAATAACACTTTTTTCATAGTAGCCTCATTTAAGAATTGAATTTTACAAAGAAAAGTAGTAGAATAAAATATATATATTAGGAAAGAAGGTGCATTATGCCAAGTCCGTTAGCCGATCGCGTGCGGCCAAAAAGGATCGATGAGGTATGCGGCCAAAAGCATTTGTTGGGCGAAGGCAAAGTGCTTCGCAAAATAATAGACTCGGGCAACATCCCGAATCTCATCTTTTACGGGCCTTCGGGTGTTGGAAAAACCACGGTGGCTAATATAATTGCAGCAAAATGCGGAAAAAAGCTATATCATTTAAATGCCACAACCGCAACCACTGCCGACATAAAGGCAATTATCGACAGCCTCGACACGATTGAAGCTGTGGGAGGTGTAATGCTCTATTTGGATGAAATACAGTATTTCAACAAAAAGCAGCAGCAAATACTATTGCAATACATAGAAAACGGAGATATTACGCTTATAGCATCGACCACCGAAAACCCGTATTTTTATGTGTATAATGCAATTTTGAGCCGTTCCTCCGTTTTCGAGTTTAAAACGGTAGCCCCGGAAGAGGTTGTTCCCGCGATAATGCGCGCAAAAGCGATACTCGAAGAGGAAAACGATGTAAAGATAGAACTTGGTCAAGAAGTTGCACTAAAAATAGCGCGTGCCGGCGCGGGAGACGTGCGGCGCTGTCTCAATATACTCGATTTATGCTATATTACGCACAGCGGCAAAAAAGAAATAGTTTTAGATGATGCCGCCGCCGAAGAAATACTGAAGAATAACGCGGTAAGGTATGACCGTGAGGGCGATGAGCATTACGATATAATTTCGGCATATCAAAAATCTATGCGAGGTAGCGATCCTGATGCAGCAATATATTATCTTGGACGTCTTCTTGCGGCAGGTGATCTTCAAAGTGCGTGTAGGAGATTGCTTGTATGCGCAAATGAGGATGTGGGTCTTGCGTACCCGCAAATAATTCCGATAGTTAAAGCGGCGGTAGATACTGCCTTGCAGGTTGGCTTGCCCGAGGCACGCATACCTTTGGCAAATGCGGTTATACTAACAGCGATAAGCCCCAAATCAGTTACGGGACACGATGCGATAGCAGCAGCGATGGCCGATATTGAGAGCGGATTAATCGGTGATATACCACGACATCTTCAAAATAAACACTTTGACGGAGAGGATGCCGCGGTTAAGGGACAACATTATCTCTATCCGCATATTTTTCCTAATCACTATGTAGACCAACAGTATTTGCCCGACCGACTAAAAGAACGCAAATATTATAATTATGGAGACAATGCGTTCGAGCAAAAGTTTTGCGATTATTGGAAAAAAATAAAAGAAAAAAATAATAATTAAAAGTAAAAAGTAAAAAGGTGAAGCACTTGAAGGTGTATCGCGCTCCTAAAAAAGCAGCATGGTTATGGTTGATAAGAATAAGCATTGTTCTTTCTGTTATGGTGGCGATACTGAAATTGTTTCACGTGAAACAAAACTTTGCTTTCATGGCAACGGTCGCTACGATAGGAATATCGGTGGCGGCTGTTTTTTATATTTTGGTTTATGCAAAAAACTACGCAATAGAAGTAACAGGGCGAGCAATAATCGTAAAAAGCGGGGTCATAATAAAAAAAGAGCGTATTTTGCCATCCCCTCGTTTGATTTTTGCAGAGAGCTATGAGCTGCCTATAGAAAGGGTTTTGAAACTAAAGACGCTTGTGTTTCGGGCGGTAAAGCAGAGACTTTTCACCTTGCCGCTGGATATAAAAGATGCCGAAGAAATTTTAAAGGAGATTTCAGAAAATAAACAACACTGATGTTTTGAGCAGTAAAAAGTATATTAAAATACATCCGGCCACCGTAGCAACCTATGCAAGACCCGTTTTCTTGTTAATGGTTTTTATTTTTGGCGGCGGCGATTCGGCAAAAGCGGCAGTAGGCGCAGTTTTTATTCTGCTGACGGCGGCATTTATGTGTTGGCGCAAAATAGAGATTATTGTTGACGGCGAATACCTGCAAATAAAATCGGGAATCCTTTGTTTAAAGCGGCTGCGAATCAGACTGTCGGACATAACATGCGTGATTACAACACGTACAGCACTTGATTTTATTTGCGGAAGCACTACAATAAGCTTTTTTACTAAGGCTGGAGAGGTGAGAGCTTGGAGAAGGACAAGAATATATGCTAAAGATGAAAAGGAAATTGTTTCGCGTTTAGGATTTTTACCACGAGGTTTCAAAAAAACAATCCCCTTTTTGCAAATATTACCACTTGCCCTTTCGGTGCCTTCTATAACTGCAGGAGCCGTTTTTGCAATACCCACATTAAGGAAAATAGATCAACTGATAGCACAAGAGGAAACAACCATAGAAAAAATAGGGAGCATAGGGCGCAAGTTTTTTGGTTTATCGCCTCTTGCCAATATTGCGATAATGCTTTTCTTGATTATCTACATCGTTTCAATTGTTGCATTTGTTGTGAGGCAAATAAAGCGCAGCAATATTTTTGGGACAAAAACGACAACCTTAATGTTTGGGATTTTACCGCAAACAAAGGTGTTTGTTTGCAAAAATAGCATTAATGGCAAATTTGCGAAGCAAACACCGCTCTTGTATTTACTCAAAAGGGTTTATGTTGTTGCTGATATAATGGGAGTGGATAGAAAACGTAGCGGGGGAATATATTATTCTCCTTTAGTGGCGGAAAAAGAGTTGCCCCAAGTGGCCAATGTACAGACGGCAGGAATAGGCACTCGGATAACAAAAAATAGTGAACGTGCATCATTATGGGGTCGGGGTGAGCGGTGGCGGTATTTCACGGCGCCATTTTACTTCATTTGCGCGATAACCATCCTTTCTTTGAGTTTCTGGCTGTTATTCCCAAAACTTACAGATGTGATAATGTTATTGGTGCTTGCCGTAAGCACCACGGCTTTTTACTCTCTATATCTATCTGAATATTCCTACAGATACGCCACGCTTGATTTATCTGAGGGTAGAGCGATATATACTAAAGGAAAAAATATCATAAATGCGGATTTTTTTGCTGATAGGGTGGGCGTTATAAAAATTACAACGTTTCCTTATGATAGGAAAAACAATACTTGCAGTATAAATTTGATTCTGCGCTCGCAAAACGGCGAAAAAATAAAACTCAAATATGTTTCTTATCACGAAATGCAAGAACAAATGAAAAAAGCACGCGTAAAATAGTATAAATGCGAAAACAACAGGCAAAATATTTACGAGGTGCAAAAATGGAAATATTATTACATTGTCTTTACGCTTTTGCTGTTGGCGGCGCACTATGCAGCATTGGTCAATTGCTTATTGATTATACAAAGCTTACACCCGCGCGAATTTTGGTGGGATATGTGGTTGGCGGAGTTATCTTAACCGGAATTGGAATATATGAAGCGTTGGTGAAGTTTGCGGGGGCCGGCGCTACGGTGCCGTTGACCGGATTTGGCTACTCGCTTGCAAAAGGCGTTGAAAAAGCCATTGCACAGTACGGACTCGTGGGTGCGATCTGTGGTGGCCTTACCGCTACAGCTGCGGGAATCACTGCAGCGTTGTTATTTGGCTTCATTGCAAGTGTCTTTTTTAAATCAGGCGATAAAACCTAATGTTTCACGTGAAACAAACCGCATTTGCGGTTTGTTTTTATTTTGACTGTTTTGCTTGTACTAAGGATGTTTGTGTGGTATAATTATTAAAGAAAATCTCACGGATGGTGAAATGATGGGGAAAATTGTATCAATCGTTAACCAAAAAGGCGGTGTCGGCAAAACAACAACAGCCGTGAATCTTGCCGCCGGTCTTGGCAACATTGGCAAAAAGGTACTGCTTGTGGATGCAGACCCGCAGGGCAATTCTACAAGTGGATTTGGGATCAACAAGAAAGAGGTTGTTTTTTCTTCGTACGATTTATTGATCGGCACCCAAAAAGCCGAGGTTGTTACGCTGACAACCACCTATAAAAATGTTAGTGTTGCGCCCGCAAGTATGAATTTGGCGGGGGCCGAAGTTGAACTGATTTCAATAGAACAACGTGAGCAGCAGCTCAAACGCGCGCTTTCGCTTGTGCGCGACAAATACGATTACATATTAATAGACTGTCCGCCATCGCTTGGGCTCATCACAATAAATGCATTAACAGCATGTGATACTGTTCTTGTGCCCTTGCAGTGTGAGTACTACGCAATGGAAGGCCTATCACAGCTAATGGCAAGCGTTCGCCAAATAAAGCGGTTATATAACCCGGGGTTGGAGCTTGAGGGTGTATTACTTACTATGTATGACGGGCGTCTAAATCTCACGCATCAGGTTGTTGAAGAACTTAAAAAGTTTTTTGCCAACAAACTGTACAAGACAACGATACCGCGCGCCGTCCGTCTCTCTGAGGCGCCAAGCTACGGCATGCCGATACAATATTATGATAAACGCTCAAAAGGCGCCAAAGCGTATGATGAACTGGCGCGAGAATTTGTAAAAAGAAACAGGGGATAAACTATGGCTATTAAAAAAGGAGGGCTCGGAAAGGGCCTCGACGCGCTTTTCGGAGAAAACTCAACTGACGAAAACAGATTAATAGAAGTAAAACTTTTAGATATTGAACCTAATAAGGACCAGCCGCGCAAGTCTTTTAAACGCGAGGCGCTGGAGGAATTGGCAAACAGCATACGCAAGCATGGCTTACTGCAACCGATAATAGTTAAACCGCTGACAAACGGTACATATCGCATAATTGCAGGTGAGCGCCGATGGCGCGCAAGCCGCATTGCAGGCTTAGAGAAGGTGCCTGTTATAATCAAAGATTTTGGCGACCAAGAGGTTATGGAGGTGGCCCTCATTGAAAACCTTCAGCGCCAGGACTTAAATCCGATAGAAGAGGCCTTGGGATACCGTACACTTATGGACAGTTACAATATGACTCAGGAAGAGGTTTCTGAAAGAGTCGGAAAATCGCGTTCTGCGGTGGCAAACGCATTACGCTTGTTGTCCTTGGGCGAGCGTGAGATAGAACTGCTTAAAAATGGCCACATAAGCGCAGGGCATGCGCGTGCACTACTCTCCACCGATGATTTAATGGTGCGCGAGCAGCTAATCGATATGGCAATTAACGGTGCGTCGGTAAGAGATTTGGAACGACACGTAAATGCGGCCAAAAAAGGAAAAATACGCACGGCAGAGCCCAATGTATTTTCGGGAGAAAATTTCTATACCGAGGTTCAGTTGGCGCTTACCGAAGCGTTGCACCGCAAGGTAAGAATCAGCAAGCTCGGCGAAGACCATGGTGTTTTGAGCATCGAGTTTTATGGCGATGATGAGTTAAGCGATATCGCCGCGCGATTAGGAAAAACACATCATTAAAAAAGCCCGTATGTTTCACGTGAAACATACGGGTTAAATTATATCTGCAAAATCTGCTCGTATAAGCGCCGCTAACTGTGTGGGCTCAATTTCTATTTGCCGTCCAACGCGGCCCGCGCTTACGAAAAAGGTTTTGAAGTTTTGCGCGGAAATATGAATTACGGTTTTAAAAGGTTTTTTCATACCGATTGGGGAGCATCCGCCGTGTATGTAACCTGTGAGCGGCAGCAGCTCCTTTTGCTTAATCATTGAAATTGATTTTGCGTTAACCACTTTTGCTGCTTTTTTTAAATCAAGCGTTTCTGCCACGGGAACGCAAAAAACAAAATTTGTGCCGGTGTTTGAAACGGTTACCAACGTTTTAAAAACGCGCTCTATCGGTTCGTTCAGAGCGGTCGCTATTGAAACACCATCAACAATGTCGGCATTGTATTCATAGGGCGCATATTTAATTTTCTTTTGGTCAAGAATACGCATTACATTAGTTTTTTCCATATTTTGTTTACATAATATATTTTATGTAAACCGACCTCCTATTCGAATAAAAGATTTGAAATATCGCAAAGCTGTTGCATGGAAAGCTGTTCGCTGCGAACAGTCTCCGGAATATCTAACTTTATGAGCGCGGCTTTGATTTTTTCCTTTTCTATATGCAAAGAGTTGGAAACTGTGTTAATTAGCGTTTTGCGGCGCTGGGCAAAGCAGGCTTTTACAAATTTGAAAAAGTTTGCTTCACTATTAACCTTAATTGATGGCTCTTTTCGCACCTTTAACCGAATAACCGCCGAATCGACATTTGGCGGCGGCATAAATGACTGCCTGTCAACCCCAAAAAGAATTTCGCTGGTAGCGTAATAATTAACCGCCACCGTTACGGCACCCGACTCGCGCGAGCCGACCTCGGCGGCAAGGCGTTCGGCAGCTTCTTTTTGTACCATAACCGTTATAGTATCAAGAGGCAAGCGGCTTTCGAGCAACATCATAATTATCGGTGAGGTTATATAATAGGGTAAATTTGCGCAAACGCATACTCGCTCAAAGTCTTTAAACTCGGTTTCAATGATTTCCTTTAGGTCGAGTTTCATTGCATCTCCAAAAATCACTTTCACGTTTTCCGTATCGGCAAGCGTTTTTGCCAAAACGGGTTTAAGGCGTTCATCGAGCTCGATGGTTACAACCTTACCCGCGTTTTTTGCGAGTTCCTTTGTGAGCACTCCAATACCGGGGCCTATTTCGATAACGCCTGCGTTTTTATCACAGGCCGCGGCCGCCATTGCGGGACAAACACTTGGGTTTACAAGAAAATTTTGGCCGAGCGACTTTTTAAAAGAGAAACCGTTAGCGCGCAAAAGCTGTTCAATAGTTTTAATATCTGCAAGATTCATAAAAAGCACCTTTAATTAGTTTATAACAGTATTATACACGAGAAAATTTATACTTACAACAAAATTTTAGATGACAAAGCGGAAATATTATAGTATAATGATTTAAAATAAGACTTTGGATGTGAAATTAATGGATAATAAGTGTTACGAGGCCGTTTTGGCAGAGATGAAGCCGTTGCTTGACGGCCAAAAATTCGAAGCGGATGGTAAAATCTTCAAAAACGACACAAAAGCCGTGCAGGTTTGCTATGATGAAGCATCAAAAATGTTCGTGTTGCAAGCGGCGGATGTTACCGATGGCGAGATGGGCGAGTTTTACGTACTTTCAAGCTGGCTTTTTGAGGAAGACCAGACCGCAAAGGATGCCGCTGCGGTAGGTGTTGATTTTGCTGATACCTTAAGGGAAAATCTCGGACTTAAAAAGAGCACTAAAAAAGTAACCGACAGTATAGCGCTTCCCACCGCCGAAAAGGGCGATGCGGTAACCGTTACCACCCTTACACAAAAGCTTTTGGCGATTTTCCCCGAATATAAGGAAGAATACAAGGCAAACGTTGCAAAATACGGAAAGTTTTTGCATCAAGAGTTCTTTATGACAAAATTTGTTCCGTCTATTAAAGTAATGTTAGCAAACAAGGCGGCCAACAAAAAGGCAATAAAAAAGCTTTTCGATATGTTTGAAGAACTGTATGTAGAGGGCGATTCGGCGTGTGTTGACCAAATTGTTGCCATAATTGCTGCGGCAGTTTATGAAAACGATGAATATATCGCAATTTTCAAAGAGAACACACAGGGTAATGAGCACATGCAAAAATCGGTTGAAGAATTATTAGTGCTTATAAAGAAAAACAAAAAACTTCGCGCGGCGATTATCAGATAGGAGAACGGAATGAAAAGAGCTATTGCGGCAGCCCTTTCCCTTTTATTGCTTTGCGGATGTGCGGGAGTTTCAAAGGAACCCGCACACACAAATATTGGCGCACCGATGGTTGATTATTTTGATGGCGCGAGGGAAATTTCCCGCAACCCTTGGGATATGGCGGTTTTCGATGGAAAACTGTATATTGGTGCCGGCGATTACGATAAAAACACAGGCCCCATCAACCTTAACGCCTTTGATATAAAAAAGCGCAAGTGGTTTGATACGGGACTTTTGCAGGATGAAGAGATTTCGGTTTTCCGCATTTATGACGATATACTGTACGCTCCGGGAATAGACCCAAAATCAAGCTGGGATTACGGCAACTTTTATTATACCAGGGGGAACGAGTGGACCACAGTTTCCAACGTACCCGGCGGTGTACATATGTTTGATATGATACAGTTTGACGGCAAAATGTTTTACGGACTCGGCACCGGAGATTATTTCATTGCGCCCGTAAAAATGTCGGCGGATGGCGGCAAAACATATACAAACGTACCGTTTTACAAAGATGGTAAATTATTAATGGCCGAAGAAGGCTTTGCTTATACAAGGGTATACAACTTCTTTATCCTTAAAAATGAGCTTTATTGCTATTTTAGAAATTATTCGGAATCTGCAGATATCATTAACAAATACGGAAAAGGCGGCATATACAAGTTTGATGGCTCAGCGTTCCAGTATTATGATACCTTTTTTGGTAAAATATCGGGTGAGAACATATCGTACGCTACCATACCTGCCGCTGAAACAGTGGGTGATACGCTTTACTTTACCACCGGTAAATTCTATAAAACCGAGGACCTAAGAACCTACACCGAAATAAAAATGCCCGATGAAGGTATTGTAACTGATTTGTTGCAGGAAAACGGCGAGCTTTATGTATTAAGCCGCAAACAGCAAGAGGATGGCAACTTTAAAACTACTATATGGCGTTACGGCGAAACACCCACCGCGCTTTACACCATCGATTTTGAACTCGGTGGACAAAGCTTTGCAAAGAACGGCACAACCTTTTATGTAGGTATGGGCGAGAAAGTAAAGGACATT
Source organism: Oscillospiraceae bacterium (assembly GCA_015066405.1). GTDB lineage: Bacteria > Bacillota > Clostridia > Oscillospirales > Acutalibacteraceae > SIG565. The sequence goes on along the minus strand of SVOM01000005.1, from coordinate 9,964 downwards.
TTCATTAAAAAGCGTGATTTTATAGGAACTATTTTTGAGGTAGTCAATATAAAATAAAAAAGAGAGACCAAACATTTCGTTTGGTCTCTTTCTTATTCTACCTTTCGGTAATATAGGCCTCTTGTGTATTCGGTATTGGGTGCGCTCGTACAGCCGCTTTTGTAGGCACTGATAATTTTAGCCGCCTCCGATTTTGTTTCACGTGAAAAATAAAGCATTAAAAAATCGAAATCGAGCTCATCTTTTCTATCGGCCAGCCATATTGGTCGAGAGTTTAGAATTTCGCTCATCCCCATACGGCATTTGACAGGGAAGGTTACATCCTTTCGGTCGGTTAAACTACAGTTTTTACCGCATTCGGCACAACTTTTTGTGTTTTTTATAGGGCAGTTTGAAGTGAGCATCAGTGGTATATTGCCATACGCCGCAATACCTGTGTTATGGCCCACCTTGACCGCGTTGCGTAGCGGCATTTCGGGGGAAAGAATTACCATTTCGGCACCATTCTCAAAAAGCCATTTTGCCGAAAAATCATTAAATACATTAAGCCCCATACCGCCGATGATTTTAAAACCGAGGCAAAGGGCGGTCTCCATATCTGCGAGTGTACCGCAAAGCGCGTGGGTAAAGCCGCGGCGTTTAAATTCCTCAAGCTTTGGTTTTAAAAGCGTGTTACCAAATGTGCGTGGAATGTCCACTACTTTTATAATATTATCGGGTACGCACAGGTCCGATATATCGCTCTCAAGCGGCAGAGAAATATAATCAAGTCCCGAAATATCATCGGGAATTTGGTCCGCACTATCAAACCTTGCAAACAGTTTTTGATTTTTCTTCAGTTTTGTTGTTGCTGAGTCTAATAAAACGTCGAGTTCCCGTATTTCAGCCGTATTTGTGCGCATAGCGTTTAGTTTTTCCACACACTCACGGCGCAAATTGTTAATAACCTTTGCCGATACCGAAAGCCCATCATCAAGGTCAATTTCGGTAGTGGCGGTATAATAAGGTGTACCGCCGAATTTATGCAAATTGGCGCCGAGCATTTCCTTTGTTACGGCGCGGTTTATGGCTTTTTCGGGCGGTGGCGCAAAGGACACTGCCGTGTTTTTGCCATCGCTTAAATAAAGCTCGATATTTTTGTTGGCTTTGACCAAAAGCCGAATATCAAGCGGTATGCTTTGCCGCTCGTTTCGGTAAAGCTCGTGAATAGAGGAAAAAACCTCTTTTGATGCCTCGATCTCCTCTATCGTTCTGGTGCCGAACATATCGGCGCCTTTTCTATCGGTAAAATATCCATCGGTAAAGCCCGAGCGGGAAAAAACGTTTTTAAGAGTTTCTAAAAGCTTTTCATCGGTATAGCCGTTATCTACTGCCTGCCTTACGGCCGCGGTGGCGGCGGCAACATACTCGGGGCGTTTCATTCTACCCTCAATTTTAAAGGAGCTGACACCATACTCCGCAAGCTCCCTTATATGGCGGAGAAGGCTTAGGTCCTTTAAGCTCAAATCATAACGGTCGGGGTTGCCGTTTGAAGAAAAGGGCAGTCGGCAAGGTCCCGCGCAAAGTCCGCGGTTTCCGCTTCGGCCGCCGAGCATGGCGCTTAGCAAACACTGTCCGGATACGCTCATACAAAGCGCGCCGTGTACGAAAACCTCGGTTTCGATATTTTCTTTTTTTGCGGCGGCACAAAATTCTTTTATCTGCTCTGCAGTCATCTCTCTTGGTAAAACAACACGGCAAATACCGAGCTTTTTAAGCACGGGGAGTGCGGCTGGGGAAAGTGTTGTCAGCTGGGTTGACGCGTGAAGCGGCAAATCTGGAAATTTTTGATTTAATAGAGATATTAGTCCCAAATCGGCACAAATTATGCCATCAATGCCGTAGCGATAGGCGGTTCTTGCCGTATCAATGGCACGGGGCATTTCCTTATCTGATATAACAATATTAAGGGTTAAGTAAACCTTAACCCCTCTTATATGACAGTATTCTATTGCTGTTTTCAGTTCTGCATCTCCAAAATTTTCGGCATTTCGCCTTGCGTTAAAATGCTCGGCACCAAGATAAACTGCATCGGCGCCACTGCGAACAGCGGCAACAAGCATCTCGGTATTGCCGACAGGAGATAAAACTTCTGCTTTTAATTTCATGGTTAAAAAGGCAAGTCTCCGTTAGAATTATTATCGCCAAGACCGGTTAATTGTTCTACCTTGCGCCTTAGTATATCGGCATCAAGCTTTGCGCAAGCGGTCTCTTCCAGCAGTTTCTTTATTTCAAGTCGCAGTTTTTCGTTTTCAGCTTCGCTCTTTTTGCATTCATCCAACGCATCAAGAGCGGCGACTATGGCCGTCATGGTTGTAGATAAAAAGGGACTGCGTTTTTGTATGGCGTCAATGCGGCGTTCAAGCTCACTACCGAGCGAGCGTATATATGCCTCATCATCATCGCTTGTAACGGAATATTCAATTCCGCCGATTTTCATACGTATTGTGTTTGCCATATAAAACACCTCCATATATTTATTTTATAATAAAACAGTAAAAAGTTAAAGAGTTTTTTGTAAATTTATAAATAATATTGTAATTTTGTCTACAAATTGTTATATTGCAAGATTTCGGACACAATAAGTAGTACTTTACTTTTCAAAAAGTTTATGATATAATACTCGAGGTTGCGAGTGCAACCCGTTACCTTTACTGTGCTTTAGGCGTCTGCCGATTAATCGGATCACTGTGGCCTATCGCTCGGTTTGGGCAAAAAATTAAAAAGGAGTGAAAACAATGTTAAAAGAACAAAAGCAGCAGGTTATCGCTGATTACGCTGTTCACGAGGGCGACACAGGTTCTCCTGAAGTACAAATTGCTCTTCTCACAACACGTATCAACGAGCTCAACGCGCACTTAAAGGTTCACGCTAAGGATCATCATTCCCGTCGTGGCCTTATGAAAATGGTAGGTCATAGACGTAACCTACTCGCATACTTGCAGAAGAACGATATCGAAAGATACCGTGCTATTGTTAAGAAGCTTGGTCTTCGTAAGTAAACTATTAAGGCGGACCGTTTACGGTCTGCCTTATTGTATTAAAAATGAGGTTTTTCGTTGTTTAGCGGTAAGTTGATAGTCTGAAAAATCAGGGTATGAACTTATTGCTAAACGGAAACACCTCGAGAAAAAAATGGAGGTAAAAATTATGTTTGAAAACTACAAGGTTTATGAAACCGAACTTGCCGGCAGACCGCTTAAGCTCGAAACCGGCAAAATGGCCGGTCTTGCAAATGCCGCAGTATTAGCATCCTATGGCGAAACACAGGTGCTTTGTACAGTAACTGCATCGGCAAAACCCCGTGAAGGCGTTGACTTTTTCCCGCTTTCTGTTGACTATGAGGAAAAAATGTATGCAGTAGGCCGCTTCCCCGGCTCGTTCACACGCCGTGAGGGTAAAGCCGCTGACAAGGCAGTATTGGCAGGTCGTTGTATTGACCGTCCCATCCGCCCCCTCTTCCCGAAGGATATGCGTAACGACTGCTCGGTTGTTGCAACCGTTATGTCGGTTGAGCCTGACTGCTCTCCCGAGGTTGCAGCCGCTATCGGTGTATCGGCAGCTATCGCTATTTCCGATATTCCGTGGGCCGGTCCTATTTCCAGCGTTAAGGTTGGCATTGTTGACGGCGAAATCGTTATCAACCCCACCCTTGAGCAGCGCGCAAAAACAACACTTGATTTAACAGTATCTTCTACTGCTGACCTCGTTGCTATGATAGAGGCAGGCGGCGAAGAAATTCCGGATGACGTTATGTTTGACGCCATTATGAAGGGCCACGAGGTTAACAAGGAAATCGTTAAATTTATTAACGGCATCGTTGCTGAAATCGGCAAACCGAAATTTGACTTTGAGTCCAACGATCCCGATCCTGCTATTATGGCAGAAATTGAAGAGTTCTGCATTGAAGATGTAAAGAAAGCGCTTGATACCGATGATAAACTCGTTCGCGATGCCGCTTTACTTCCTATCTACAACGCAGTTCACGAAAAGTTTGATGAGCGTTTTGAGGGCAACGAAGCAAAATTGGATGAGATTATGTATCTTGTTCAAAAGCACGTTGTTCGCGACTGGCTCAAAAATGAGAAAAAGCGTGTTGACGGCCGTGGTATTGATGAAATCCGCCCGTTAAATGCTCAGGTTGATTTACTTTCTCGCGTACACGGCTCGGGTATGTTTACCCGCGGTCAAACTCAGGTTCTTTCGGTTGCTACGTTGGCATCAGTTTCTGATGCACAAAAGCTTGACGGACTTGATGAAGAAACCGAGAAGAGATATATTCATCACTATAACTTCCCGTCCTACTCAGTAGGCGAGACCAAGCCCTCTCGTGGCCCGGGTAGACGTGAAATCGGCCACGGTGCATTGGCTGAGCGTGCGCTCGTTCCCGTAATTCCGAGCGTTGAAGAGTTCCCCTATGCTATTCGTGTAGTAAGTGAAGTATTATCTTCCAACGGCTCTACCTCGCAGGCATCTATTTGCGGCTCTACCTTGGCCCTTATGGCTGCAGGTGTTCCGATTAAGGCGCCCGTTGCAGGTATCTCTTGTGGTCTTATCACAGGCGATGAGGGTGTTTACGGCGACTTTATGACAATGGTAGACATTCAGGGTCTTGAAGACTTCTACGGCGATATGGACTTTAAGGTTGCAGGTACTAAAAAGGGTATCACCGCAATTCAAATGGACTTAAAGGTACACGGCTTAACCCCCGAAATCATAAAAGAAGCGTTTGCTAAAACAAACAAAGCACGTAATTATATTTTGGATGAGGTTATGTTGCCTGTAATTTCCGAGCCGAGAGCTGAGCTTTCAAAATATGCTCCCAAAATGCTTACTACAGTAATAAGCCCCGACAAAATCGGTGATGTTATCGGTAAGCAGGGCAAGGTTATTCAGTCAATTCAAGAGCAGTGCGAGTGTACTATCAATATTGAAGAAGACGGCCACGTATTTATTGCCGCTTTAGATATTGAAAAGGCAAAGCAGGCTGTTATGATTATCGAAACTATTGCTAACGACCCCGAAATCGGCGCAGTATATTCAGGTAAGGTTACAAGAATTATGAACTTTGGCGCATTTGTTGAAATTGCTCCCGGTAAGGAAGGTCTTGTACACATAAGCAAGCTGGATGTAAAGCGTGTTGAAAAGGTTGAGGATGTTGTAGCCGTTGGCGACCAGGTAATCGTTAAGGTAACCGAAATTGATGACCAGGGCAGAATTAACCTCTCCCGCCGCGATGCACTCGTTGAAATCAACGGTGCAGTTGTTGAAGAGGGTGCTGATGAGGAAGAGCCCAGAGAGCGTAAGCCTCGCCGCGGTTTCAAAAACAGAAGAAACGATAAGTGATTTAAAGCGGAGCGCGAATGTGCTCCGCTTTTTCACAAATAATTAACAAATTTTTACTTGATATTAATTTAGATTGGTCTTATAATTTTATAGTATAATTTCTTAAGGAAAGAAGCGACAAAATGATACGAAAATTAGCAAAAAGTATTCGTGAATATAAAGTGCCCAGCATTATCACACTGCTGCTTATGGTGGGCGAAGCGGGTATTGAGTGTTTAATACCCTTTATCACGGCAAATTTAATTAACAATATAAGTGCGGGTGCGCCTGTGTCCGAAATCGCAAAAACGGGGGCTATGCTTGTAGGTATGGCGCTTGTGTCTTTGGCTTGCGGCGGTACAGCGGGCTTTACCTGTGCTAAGGCATCAAGCGGTTTTGCAAAGAATTTGCGCCACGATTTGTTTTCAGCGGTGCAGTCCTTTGCATTCGAAAATATAGATAAGTTTTCTTCTTCATCTCTTGTAACCCGCCTTACAACCGATGTTACAAACGTGCAGATGTCTTATATGATGCTTATTCGCACCGCGATTCGTAGCCCGCTTATGTTTACCTTCTCTATCATTATGGCGTATAGAATGGGCGGCGCGCTTGCCACAACCTTTGTGGTTGTAGTGCCGATACTTATTTTCGGCTTGCTTATGGTGGCAAGAAACGCAATGCCTGCATTCCGCCGCGTATTTAAAAAGTATGACCGACTTAATGAGTCTATTGAAGAAAATGTTATGGGAATTCGCGTGGTAAAGGGCTTTTCTCGTGAAGATTTTGAAAAGCAAAAGTTCGATACCGCCGCCGAAGATATTTGCGCCGATTTTACAAAGGCCGAGCGTATAGTGGCATTTAATATGCCGCTTATGCAGTTTTGCAGTTATTTCAATATGGCCTTTGTTTTGCTTGTCGGCTCAATGATGGCGATAACCTCACGCGGCACCACCGTAAATGTGGGTCATATTTCGGCAATGCTAACCTATGGTATGCAAATACTTATGTCTCTTATGATGCTTTCAATGATTTATGTTATGCTTACAATGTCGCTTGAGAGCATGAAGCGTATTTGCGAGGTGCTTGATCAAAAACCCGCTATTGCGTCCCCCGAGGACACCGGCAACAAGGTGCAGGATGGCTCCATTGATTTTGAGGGAGTAAATTTCTCTTATGCCCGCAATAAAAATAATCTTGTGCTGAAAAACATTAATTTGCATATTGATTCGGGTCTTACGGTCGGCATTATCGGCGGCACGGGCTCGAGCAAATCTACCTTAACACAGCTTATACCTCGCCTTTATGATGCAAATACAGGCATAGTTAAGGTTGGCGGCATAGATGTTAAGGAATATGATATAAAAACGCTGCGCGATGCGGTTTCCTTTGTTTTGCAAAAAAACCAGCTCTTTTCGGGCACTATTAAAGATAATTTGCGCTGGGGTAACGAAAACGCCACAGATGAGCAAATGGTGGCCGCTTGCCGTATGGCAAATGCCGATGAGTTTATAAGAAGCTTCCCCGATGGCTATGATACCTATATTGAGCAGGGCGGCACTAACGTGTCGGGCGGACAAAGACAGCGCCTTTGTATCGCCAGAGCGCTGCTTAAAAATCCAAAAATTTTGATTCTTGATGATTCTACCAGCGCCGTAGACACAAGGACCGATGCAGGTATTCGTGCTGAGCTTAAAAAGTTTATACCCGAAACCACAAAAATAATAATCGCACAGCGTATATCATCTGTTATGGATGCTGATATGATTATCGTTATGGATAAGGGCGAAATTTCCGCTGTCGGTACACATAGTGAGTTGCTTAAAACAAGCGATATTTACAGAGAGGTTTACGAGCAACAAATTCATACAGGGGAGGATGAGTAATTATGGCAATGCACACAAAAAACTCTCCCGCCAATATGCGCCCCGAGGGCCGAAAGCTTAATATGAAAACCCTCTCGCGCACCGTGAAAATGTTGTTTGGCTTTTATCCCGTTTTGGCACCTATAACCTGCGTTTGTATACTCTTTTCGGCGGTAGCATCGGCTATTCCGGGACTATTTATACAAAAGGTTATAGAGGCAATACAAAAATGGCAGATCACGGGCGACTGGGCAGCGGCAAAACCCGAAATTGTTTCAAAGGTTTTAATACTAATTTCACTTTATGTGTTGTCGATTATAGCAATAACCATTCATACACAACTCATGGCTTATATGACACAGGGCTTTTTAATGAAAATGCGTTGTGCTATGTTCGGCGGTATGCAAAAGCTACCCATTAGGTATTTTGATACCAACAAGCACGGCGATATTATGAGCCGTTACACCAACGATATTGATACATTAAGACAGCTTGTATCACAGTCCTTGCCATCGCTCTTGCAGTCGGCTTCTATTGCGCTTTGCGTTTTCTCGATTATGCTGTATTTTAGCGTATGGTTAACGCTTGTGGCGGTTATCGGTGTAATGGTTATCTCACTTGTTACCAAAAAGGTTGGCGGCGGCAGTGCAAAATACTTTATGCGCCAGCAAAAAGCGGTTGGTAAAACCGAGGCCTTTATTCAAGAAATGATGAACGGCCAAAAGGTTGTAAAGGTCTTTTGCCACGAAGAGAAAAGCACCGATGAGTTCGAAAAGATAAATAATCAGTTATATAATGATGCCTACCGCGCCCATGCGTATGCAAATATGTTAGGACCGATTAATATGAATATCGGTAATATATTATATGTATGCATTGCGGTTGTCGGCGGTATTTTGGTGGTTACAAATGCACCAAACCTTTCGCTTTCGGGTATGCCGATAGGCGTTAGCATCGTTATTCCGTTTCTTAATATGGTTAAGCAGTTTACGGCTAATATAAACCAAGCAACCCAGCAAATCAACTCTATTGTTATGGGTATGGCGGGTGCCGAGCGTATTTTTGAGCTTATGGATGAACAACCCGAGGCTGACAGCGGCTATGTAACGCTTGTAAACTGTAAAATAGATAAGGATGGTACTATAACCGAGTGTGAGGAGCGCACAGGCCAATGGGCTTGGCGGCATCCGCATAGCGACGGAACACTAACCTATACATTGGTCCAAGGCGATGTGCGCTTGACCGATGTTGATTTCGGCTATGTTCCCGAAAAGACAGTGCTTCATAATGTTACCGTTTATGCAGAGCCCGGCCAAAAGGTTGCTTTTGTCGGCGCTACGGGTGCGGGCAAAACAACAATTACAAATCTTATCAATAGATTTTACGATATTGCCGATGGCAAAATAAGATATGATGGTATTAATATCAACAAAATCAAAAAGAGCGACCTTCGCCGCTCTCTCGGTATAGTGTTGCAGGACACCAACCTGTTTACAGGAACGGTGCTTGAGAATATTCGCTATGGCCGACTTGATGCAACCGATGAAGAGTGTGTAGCGGCGGCTCGCCTTGTGGGTGCGGATGATTTTATTTTGAATCTGCCCGAGGGGTATAATACCTTGCTTACATCAAACGGTGCAAATTTGTCCCAGGGTCAACGCCAGCTGATAGCCATTGCGCGAGCAGCCGTGGCCGACCCGCCCGTTATGATAATGGATGAGGCAACATCGTCTATCGATACCCGTACCGAAGCGGTGGTACAGCGCGGTATGGATAAGCTGATGGAGGGCAGAACGGTGTTTGTTATAGCCCACCGCTTATCAACGGTTAGAAATTCCGATGTTATAATGGTGCTCGAAAAAGGTAGAATAATTGAACGCGGCAATCACGAAAAACTGATGAGCGAAAAAGGCACCTATTATCAGCTTTATACAGGCGCATTTGAACTCGATTAATATATTATATATAATGTATACCCCGTGGTTTTCCACGGGGTATTTGTTTTTTGTGGATAAAAAGGCTTAAAAATAGTGGATAAACTGCTTTTTAACCACCATATCTTGTGCCCCAAAAAAATAGCAAAAAAATATCAAAAAAAGTTTAAAAAAGGGCTTGACAAAAGGGTTTTCTTTTGGTATTATAATTGGGCGCCTTGAAAAAGGCGGCACAAAATGGACCTTGAAAATTAAACAACGACAATAATAAGGACCCGACAATTCTTAAGAGAAATCGAGAGAGTAAACAAGGACAAAAGATACGTCAGTATCGAAGAAGAGCTAAAAGCTTTTTAAAATGATTTATTCGCCAAGTGCGTATAGATATAATATTTTAGAGAGTTTGATCCTGGCTCAGGACGAACGCTGGCGGCGTGCCTAACACATGCAAGTCGAACGGAGACACACGCTGATTTGACGGTAGCTTGCTACAAGATTTTCTTGTGTGTCTTAGTGGCGGACGGGTGAGTAACGCGTGAGTAACCTGCCTTTCAGAGGGGGACAACAGTTGGAAACGACTGCTAATACCGCATAACGTATGATGGGGACATCCCCGACATACCAAAGGAGCAATCCGCTGAAAGATGGGCTCGCGTCCGATTAGGTAGTTGGTGAGGTAACGGCTCACCAAGCCTACGATCGGTAGCCGGACTGAGAGGTTGAACGGCCACATTGGGACTGAGACACGGCCCAGACTCCTACGGGAGGCAGCAGTGGGGGATATTGCACAATGGAGGAAACTCT
>SVOM01000004.1 GCA_015066405.1 Oscillospiraceae bacterium | reverse complement strand
CTTACTTGTGCCAACACAAAGAATATTATCGGCATTTATGATTTCGCCTTGCTCATTTGTTATTGTAGCACTGTCTTTATCTACAATGTTTGCAAAAATTTCGGGATAGCTCTTTATTAAAAATTTTGCGTGTCCGGGTGCTTCAAACTCGGGCACTATTGTAATGCCGCGCATCGTTGCATAGCGGCATATTTCTTTAATATCTTCTTCACTGTAATATCGGCATTTTTCATTCACTTTCGGGAATGAGCGGGACGGCAGGGTGTATGCCTGGTCATCAATAAAATGCAAATGTATGTAATTAAGCTTTGCCAAAAAGCAAACATCCATATATTTAAGAATTTGTTCTTTGGTATGCGGGCAACGCGCCAAATCTACCATAAGTCCACGGTACTTTTTATCGGGCGCATCCTTAATATATATTTTTTCGGTGCCAAAGCCCTGTGGAGATACACGCATCAGCTGTAGAAGTGTTGCGAGTGCCGAACACACGCCCTCACTGTCAGCCGCCCAAACAACAGCGGAGCTTTCAATATCAATAATATATTCTCCGCGGCCGAGCGTAGTGTCTTTCTTTATCATTATGCCGCCGTCCGCTATCAAGACGGGCGCATTTTTGATTTTTTTAAACCCCTCGCAAAAGGCCGATAGATGAATTAGCCATTCGTTATTATCGGTATTTATTTTGCGATGTGTTTCAAAAAAACCGTTTTTTAATACTACGGTTTTGGGTGTTGGCAATACATTGCAGTTCATATTTTGACCCTCAAATTAATTAAGATAGGGTATTTTATCTTGGTATTTTTTAACAACGAAGCAAGAAAGTATGGCAAAGCCGATACCGAGTATAATTGCCGCTAAAACATCACTCGGGTAGTGCACATAAAGATAAATTCTCGAAATGGCTATTAAAAAGGCTAAAACAAGGGCGGGTATACCTATTTTTTTGTTGTTGATAAAAATCGCCGTAGCCGCCTCAAAGGATGCTAAGGTATGGCCCGATGGGAAAGAATAGTCAGATAAATGCTTTACGAGTATTTCTATTTCGGGGTTTAGGTCATACGGGCGGATGCGACCCACAACGTTTTTAAGTATCAGGTTGCCCGTTATAAAGCCCATAAGCAGTGCAAGCCCCATGCAAAGCCCCATTTTGCGTGTTTTTTTGAATATTAGAAATATAACTGCCAACGCTATCCAAAAGACACCGCCATCGCCAAATTTTGTGATTATGGGCATAACGGTATCAAGCACGGGATTTGCAAGATTTTCTCTTATAAAATCGAGTATTTTAAGTTCAAATCCGTTCAATTTTATTCCTCCGGAGTTTTTATATCGATTATACGGAAGCTATCGCCGCTCTTTTTAAGGAATACATATTTATCAAAATATATTTTGTATGCCATACCATTGCGCCGCAATACCTGAGTGAATTTTACATGACAACTGTAAATGTTATCGGAGTATTTGAATACCTCGTTATTTTCTAAATTGTCAAAGCCTGCGGGGGTGTGCTCGAGTATATGGTCGGTATAGCTTGAGCGAATGTTTTTATAAAAATCACATCCGGTATCAAAATAGGTGGCAACATCAGCAAGGGTGGCATCGGCCTGCATATAGCCGGCGTACGCTTCAGACCCCTTTGTTGCAACGTTTTGCACCTTTTTCTTTACATCCGCATCGATATACTGATAAACCGAGTAGGTATTATCATTTTTTACAACATCGGTTTCTTTGCCGCCAAGCTTTGCGCTAACAGTTACATCGCTATCGAGCAAATATTCAATAGTTGCGGTTTGCTGGGCGGTTGTCTTTTCGCCCTCAAGATATTTTTTTGCAAACTCGGGTAGTGGGCTTTCTTTGCGAAGGGATGCATCAAGCTGTTTGCCGTTTACCGTAATTTCGGCATTTTGCGGCATTGAAACAGTGATACTGCTGTAATAATCGCTGTCAAGCTCGGAACCCATAACAAAATAGGTTGGTAAAAACGAAGCCGAGTTATTTTGCTTTTTAAGATAAATGTTTAAAAACTTTTTATCGCCCGATTTAACCGTATACGCCGCATCGCATCCATCAGGGCGTTTTGAAAGCACAACGCTTGTAAATGAGGCACCCTCAGTGTTTTGTTTAAAAAAGGCATCGATGTTCTCTTGTGTTTCGTATTCCGAAATTTTAAGTGAGCAGTCGTTTAAAAGATAATCAACATCGCCGTTTTTTAGATGCTTATCAACTATACTGTTTATAAGGTTTATGGGTTGTGCCGCCTCGTAGATTTTAAGCCAGCCGTTAAGCCATACGAGTAAAACTGTAAGTATCACAAGGAAAACCGCAATGGCGGCAAAATATATTTTATAAAAAAGCGGTTTTTTAGTCATTGTTTTGTTCCCCTTTTACTATAAAGTAGGTCGGCATTTTGCGAGGGCGCATAAATGCCTTGTAGCGATTAACAAGTCCTAAATTTTGATATGTGTCAAGCTCATCTTTATTAACGGGGTATTTGTTAAAGTAATCTTTATAGTAAAGCATTGCCGATGAGCCGCCGTCAAGCATAGCGGCATTAACAGCACCATAGCGCGCCATAATACCGATAACATCGTTCCTTGTAGCACCTATGCTTTCCGCCGTTCTGCCATCGGTTACAAGCAGCAGCACTGTGCCATCGGCACGCTGACCGATAGCGGTGCGTTGTGCAGTACCGCTGTTACCGTTTCCGTAATGCAGTTTAACGGTATCGCCCGACTGTTCTATAAGCACATTGCCCGTTTGGAAGCAAACGGCATCGCGAATTCCTAATCTATCTGCCTCATCACGCGTCATAGACTCGCGGCAGATAAGCTTGTTGTTTTTATCAAAACCGATAAAGGTGCGTTTTGCGCCATCGTTCCAAACCATTTTGCCGCCTGAATAGGTAAGTCCCATAGGATGAGCACCCGTACCCGTGCCGCCCGCATCGGCAAATTCGCCTGCGTTTATAGCGGCAATACAGTCGTACTTAGCAACAAGGTCGAGCATACGAAGGCCTTCTGTTGCGGAGGCAAAATTCTCGCTCGAAACACCAACACTTACACGCTTAGGGTCGCGAACGAGCAGTAAATACGCCTTAAAGCGCGGCTCGTTTAAAAATATTAGCTTCAAACCATCAATGGCATCATCCCACTCGTTAGTGTCTTCATTTAAAAATTCATCAATAGTAACACTGTCGGTGGAAACCTTTTGGCTGTCGGCCATAATTTCTTCTACCGTTTCCGTGGGTAAGAATAATCCCGGTATCCATTTGGTAGCACTGGCCTGCTTTGCCGAGATAACCAGCATATTGCGTAGCGACTCACTCGGTCCGTAGCATATAACAAGGCAACCCGAAACAGCGGTTATAATAACCATAATAAGCGCTGTGAAAATAACGAGCAAAGACCTACCTATAACTTTTTTTGGTGTCAGCTTTATCGGTTTTGCTGGCACTTGCTTGTCCCCTTTTTCTTTAAAAACCCAACAACGCTGTATGCGGAAACCGAAGAAGAAAAGGCAGGTGTCCACAAACATTTTAATAACTGTACTGCCAAAGGGCTTAGATGCCAGCAACAGTGATAGCAGTGATACAAGTGTTGCCGAGGTTATCATTTGGCACACGGCAAGCACAATATATTTTGAAAGAGTTTTTTTGATAGGCTGGTGGTTATCAAAAACGGTTTTGCGGTTGAGCGTAAAGTTAATAACCGATGATATTATTCTCGCTCCAACAGTGGCTATCGTTTCCGCCCAATGACCCAAAAAGGCGCCAAACACCTTTAAGATTATATAGAAAAAAGATATATCAGCGGCAAATGAAATTCCTGAGCTTATAAAGTAAGCTAAAATAAAGCGGTAAATACGCAAGGAATCGCGTATGGGGTGGAAGTGCGAGGTGCGGTTTTCCTCTATATAAACAGTCTCGATTTTTTCTTCTTTAAAAGTAACGCCCTGATTTGATAATTTAAGCAGCATATTTGTTTCGTATTCAAAACGCTCGCCCTTAACCTCAACAAGCTTAGGCAATAACGCATACGGATATACGCGAAGGCCCGTTTGGGTATCGCTTATTTTCATTCCGCAAAGCAGTTTAAATACAAGGGAAGTCATATTATTTCCAAAGCGGCTTCTTTTAGGCACATTTTGGCTCGAAAAATCTCGGCAACCGAGTATGATTTCGTTATCATTTTGCAGTGCATTCGCACAGTTTAAAGCATCGTGCGGCAAGTGCTGACCGTCCCCATCCACTGTAATAACATACTTAGCATCGGGGCAATTTGTCATAATGTATTTAAAGGCAGTTTTAAGCGCCGCACCTTTACCGCGGTTGTATCTGTGGCGAAGCAAAACGGTGTTTTGGTCTTCAATGGGGAAATAATCGCGGTTCTCGGGGCGACTTCCATCATCGACCAACACAAATTTGCAAAAACCAACGGCTTTAAGGCCATCAACAGTTTTCTTTAATTTTTCATCAGGGTCGAGGGATGGAATTACAATATATAAGTTTTCGTACATGAGCATCTCCTAAAAAACAATACATATTTCTACAAATAACATTGTAATACTAAATATAATATATTTCAAGTGATAAATATTGTAATTCGGTTGTAAAGGCGGCAAAACAGTGGTATAATTGTTGTCGAAAGAGGGCGCAAAAATGACAAAGTCAGAACAACACTATATAAAAATGACCGAAACCCCGTTAACACGGCTTATCATAACACTTGGTATTCCAACAACAATTTCAATGCTCGTTACCAACATTTACAATATGGTTGATACATATTTTGTGGGAACGCTGGGGGAAAGTCCGCAAGCGGCAACGGGTATTTTGTTTGCATTGCAAGCGGTAATTCAAGCCATCGCTTTTATGTTAGGACAGGGCTCGGGCACAATGGTATCAAAGGCGCTTGCCGATAAAGATACCGATGAAGCTGATAGGTATGTCTCCACGGCTTTCTTTACGGGAATTTTTATAGGCGTTGTTTTCCTTGTTTTTGGCGGCATATTTATAACACCGCTGTTAAGGCTACTTGGTAGCACCGATACTATTTTGCCGTATGCTAAACAGTACGGCGCGTGCGTGTTGCTTGGTTGCCCCGTTGTAATCGGCTCGTTCGTGCTTAATAATAATTTGCGTTACGAGGGCAAGGCGCTTTATTCAATGTTTGGCCTTGTATCGGGTGCTATTATTAATATTTTTGGCGACTGGTTGTTGGTGCGCATATTAAATATGGGTATACTGGGCGCGGGTATTGCAACGGTTGCATCGCAAACCATAAGCTTTATCATTTTGCTTGTTTTCTTTAAGAAAAAGGCGCAAAGCGCCATAAAAATATCGGCAGTATCAAAAACCGTAACCGAATATTTAACGATATGCAAGGTCGGCTTCCCCGCACTCATCCGTCAGGGGCTAAGTTCCATATCTCACGGACTTCTCAACAATCTTACCCGCCCGTACGGCGATGCGGCAATAGCCGCTATGAGCGTTGTAGGCCGCGTTGGAATGTTTATTATGTGCGTGGGGCTGGGTATCGGACAGGGCTATCAGCCCGTGGCATCCTTTAACTATCAAGCCAAGCGGTATGACCGTGTAAAGCGTGGACTTACCGTTACTATGGTTATAGGAGTTGTGCTTATTTCGTTAATTGCATTGCCGTGTATCTTTTTTGCAAAGGAAATCGTGTATCTTTTCCAGCATAATGCCGAAACGGTAGAAATCGGAACTGTAGCACTTAGATATACTTGTATCGGCACAATGTTTTTGGCACTGTCAGTACCTATAAATATGTTTTATCAAAGCGCAAGAAAGCCCGTTATGTCATCCATTTTATCACTTATGCGCTCGGGTGTTATGTTCATCCCAACGCTTATATTAACAACACATTTGTGGGGAATTACGGGTATACAAATATCGCAGCCGTTGGCCGATATATTAACAGGACTTGTAAGCATACCGTTTATAATCAATTTTTACACAAAGAGCGAGGACAAGTTTTAAAAATTGACCGCCGCCGTTTTTTGTGTTAAAATAAATCAAAATTATATTAGGGGTGTAATTTATGAGTGGAAGTAAAAAAGTTTTAAATGTTTTTGGAATTATTTTCGCATCCATTTTGAGCGTTGTTTTGGTTCTATCGTTGATAGCGGCGCCGATAGTTTTATCTTCGTTATCGCTTTTAAGTCCCAAGAACTTATCAAATGCTATTACAAGCGTGGATGTTGGAGAACTTATCGCATCGGACAATGATGATGCAGATATGGCGGCACTTTTATCTACCAATGCCGCGAAAGAGGTTTTTGAGCTGTACGCAACCGATATTTCAAACAGTTTAAGCGGCAAAACCGCTGATAGCAAGCTTACAAAAGAAGCGCTTCAAAAAATTGCGGAAGATAATATTGATGAGCTTGCCGAATTTATGATGGAGCACGGCGATACACCTGATGTTTCGGTGGATGAGGTAAAGCAGGCTATAACAACATCCTTTGCAAATGAAGCGGAAGAGATTTTGGCAATGCTGCCCGACCCCAAGGAATTGACACAGCAGGTTGTAACCGAAAACCCGGAGCTTAAGTCAGTATTTGATGTTATCGGCAACGTAAACAGCATAAAATTTTCGATAATCGGTACTATAATTGTTATCTCGGCACTAATCTTTGTTTGCCGCCTTTTTGATTTAAGGGGCTTTAAATGGTTATCAATTGATTTATTTGTAGCATCTGGCTTTTTAATTTTAGTTTGCATAGGCATTTTCTTGGGTGCGGGCGCAGTTGAACTAATGACCGCCGCCGAGGGCATAATAGGTGGAATTGTAGCAAACTTCTTATCATCCTTTAAGACGGGTATGGTTATAAGAACTGCCGTAATGTTAGCTTTCGGAATAGCGCTTATGGTAGCGTATGTATACATTAAAAAAGCAAAGGCAAAGAAAGCAACAGTCACCGAAAATGTAGCAGTTGCCGAAGATACTGTGGCGGAAATCATAGAGGAAGCAGCCGAAGAGGTAACCGATAACGAAACAGTTTAGAAATCTAAAGATATGCAGGAAATTTCTGCATATCTTTTTTTATGTTTATTGGCTTTACATTTTTACTTTTATGTGGTAAAATATGTTTGCTACACTACAAATGCATAAATGCGTCCTTATATGGCAAATACTTGTAAAAAGGTGTTTGTCTTTAGTTCCATATAAGGACAGGTAGTGTAGCAACGACCGAAGACTAAACGCTTTTTTGGCACACTCTTCGGGGTGTGCTTTTTTAATTATGAGGTAGTAAAATATGAGGAAGAAGAAAACCATTGATGTTACAGGCGTACCGTTAACACCGTCATGGCACGGGCGTAAATGCTTGGGAAACGGAGAAAATCCGGATTATGATTGCCTGTGTGATGAATGCAATTATTATCTATATTGTTTTCCCGAGTTTAATTGGCAAATAAAGAAAAGCAGATTTAAAAGGCGGCTTAAAAAACTGTTTAAAAAGTAAAATATGTGTTTATTAATAAAAAGCTCAACCAATTTGGTTGAGCTTTTTGTTTTACTTATTATTTCTTGGGTTTTTTGATGCGGTTTAACTTCTTGTTCATTTTAAGAAGCTCTTCCTTAGTGAAGTTTACATTCATCATACCCATCATACTTGTAAGTCTGAGTACTGTGAAACCGCCCATCATTTGCATAAGACCGCCATCAGCCTTAAGGTCTACATCAAAGCCACCCGATTTCTTCTTATCGGGGTCTTTTTTGCCCTCATCCATTTTCTTTTTGATTTGAAGGCCTACGCCCATAAACCAAAGCTTACCTCTTGTAGATTCCATAATATCGGAAATCTTATCGTTAAGAGAGAAGCGGCCCTCGGGTGCATCAATATCAAACCAGTTAAGAACTGCGCCCTTTTCAACAAGAACATAGTCCATATTGCGCTCGGCTACCTTGCGGATTTTGCCTTCATCGGAAAGCTCGCCTGCTTTTGCAACTATTGTGCTTTCGCCCTCGTTTTTAACATCGAAATAGAAGAAGTGGTCAGCGGCAGTCTTTTTGCCAATGCTTTCTCCGTTTACAAAGAGTTCAACTTCGGGCTGGTTGGAGTAAACAGTAACCTTTGTAACGTCTTCTACTCGGTCAATATAACGCTTGCCGCAAAGGTGTACAAACGGCTCATCCGACAACCACGCTTTATAAGCATAGAAAGCGTCTTTTTTGTATTTACGGTCAATAGTTACAAGACCCTTATGGTTCTGTCCGTTCTCGCCGCCCTCGGCTCTGGCATCGGCACCAAAATCAAACATATTCCATACGTGTGTTGCCCAAATATATTTGCGGGTAAAGAGCTGTTTAATGAGCTCCTCGTGGTAGTATGCTTGATATTCCTCGGTGTAGTCGCCCTGTTTGGGGTCAGATGTATGCCAGTTAAGTGCCTCGCAACCGTATTCGGAACAGCCTATCGGAATTGTGGGGTGCATTGCGTGGAATTTATCAAACCAAGGTCCGTTCATAGTTGTGTCGCCGCCGTACCAACCAAAGTAGTGGTTGTAGGAAACAACGTCGGGAATAAGCAAATACGGGTCATCCATCTTGCACATTGAAACGGCGGCGATGGTGGTAAGTCTTGTCTTATCCATATCGTGAACAAGGTCATTGAGTATTCTATGGTTCTCGAGCAAATCTTCATCCGAGCCACCGATGGAAATTTCATTTGAAAGCCCCCAAACTACAATAGACGGGTGGTTATAGTTCTGAATAACCAATTCTTTCATCTGAGAAATAGTGTTTTCACGACCTGTCGGCATATGCTTCGAAATATAGGGAATTTCAGCCCAAATAACCATACCGCGCTCATCACAAAGGTCATAGAAATACTGGTCGTGTTGATAGTGGGCAAGGCGGATGGTTGTAGCGCCAACCTCACAAATCAAGTCCATATCTTCCTTGTGGTGCTCGGGCAGTAATGCGTTACCAAAGCCCCATCTATCCTGATGGCGTGATACACCGCGAAGCGGATATTCCTCACCGTTTAAGATAAAGCCGTTATCGGGGTCGATTTTAAAGGTACGGCAACCAAAACGGTTGCAAACGTTATCTATCACTTCGCCGTTCTCTACAATTTCAACCTCACAGCAGTAAAGATAGGGGTCTTTCCGTCCGTGCCAAAGATGAACATTTTCAATATCAAAAACAACCTTTGTATCGGTAGTTTCGGTTTTTAAAAGCTCTTTTTCGTCAGCATCATAGATGGTGTAAACAAGTGTCTGATTCTCTTTAAGATTTTTAACAAATGCTTCAACCTCAACCTTGGCGTTTTTGCCGTCTACTGTGGGGGTAATCATAAAGCCGGGTCCACCGTAGTAGTCAAGGTCAAAGTGTGCATCGTTTACGCAAATTAAGTTTACATCACGGTAAACACCGCCATAGAAGGTAAAGTCAGCCATTTGCGGATATACTGTTTCGTTTATCGAGTTATCAACGATAAGTGCGATTTCGGTATTTTCCGTTAAAGCATCGGTAATGTTTACGCGCCAGGTGGAATAACCGCCATCGTGGTGTGCTTTACATTCGCCGTTTACAAAAAGGTCAGCGGATGAGTTTGTGCCGCGGAATTCGAGATAATAAAGGTCGGCCGCGGGAAGATCCGCTTTCTTTAATACCTTCTTGTAAAGACAAGAGCCACGGAAATAGTCGTTACCGCCATCCATACCATCTTCCGCATTCCAAGAATGGGGGAGATTGATGGCTTCGCAGTCATTCGCTTTCACATCGGTTGTATCTTTTTTGAACAACCAGTCAGCATTAAGGTTTATAATGTTTCTCATAAGTTTCCTCCGAAATTGATATGAAAAAGTCCGATTGTCGCTGAACAATCGGACTTTTTTGTTTAAGCTAAATTGTCAGCGTTTTCTGCTTCCGCGGGGGCAAGATTGTCATCAGCATCAACATCACGACCAAGGTCTTTGTTCATTTGAGCCAATGTTTTCTTGTCAAGGTTGTAGATAACACCAAGACCGATAAACTGAAGAACAGCAGAGAAGAGGAATGTTGCTGCAACTATATAACGCATATTAACTGCAACTTCCCAAAGCTGATTTCCTTCATTTGCGCCAACATAACCGAAAGCAACCATGATAATGAGTACGAGCGATGGACCAATACCCTGAGCTAACTTACGGAAGAAAGAATGGAGCGAATAAACAACGCCCTCTTCACGAGTTCCGAATTTCCACTCATTATAGTCAATAGCGTCTCCCATCATAGCCCAAGAAACTGTTGAGTAGATACCGAGGCCGAGTGAGAAGAAGAGCTGGCAAAGAATATAGATAATAAGGTCAAGGCCTGTGTTGTTAGGCATAATGATGAAAAGACCGAGACCGGCAACAATAGAAACGATAGAGCCGAATGTAGCAAGCTCTTTTTTACCGTATTTAGCAACCATCTTACGAGCAAGAGGAGTAAATACAACAATCGGAATCATAGCAAAGAGCTGAACGATACCCGAAATTTGAACGTTCTTGAAGTAAGACTGGAAGATTACGGTTACAGCGGTGGTGGCACCCTGCATACCGATGAACATACCCATAGCAGCAACAGTAGCGCCAACTGCGGGGCGGTTCTTTATAAAGTTACCGAAAGCCTTAAGCACGTTGAATTTCGGCTGTTCTTCGTTAAGGTTAACCGAAGTATCAACACGGATCTCGGTGTTTCTGATCATGAACTGGAAGCAGAAGAAACCGAGAATGCCCATTATGAGAGCTGCGATGAATACGCGCTCACCGATAAGGTTGTTGTTGCTATCATAAATGATAAAGGGAAGAATTACCATCGGAAGCATATTTCCGAAGATAGAACCGATTGAACGCCAAGCCGAGAGAGATGCTCTGTCCTTAACGTCATTGGAGATAAGCGATAAAAGTGAACCGTAAGGAACGTTTGCTACTGTGTAGAAAGCATCCCAAACAACATAACCTGCAATGAAGATTATGAATTTTGCCCAAACAGGCGCATTGGGGAAAGGTAAGAAGCAACAAGCGCCGCCTACGATAAGACCGATAGAGCCGGCCCAAATGTATGTAAGGAACTTGTTTCTCTTATAAGTGTGTCTGTCGGCATCGATGATGGAGCCGATAAGCGGGTCGTTAATAGCGTCCCATACCTGCACAATAATTAAAAGAAGTGCATACCAAAGGTCCATACCCATGAATTGTGTCCAGAAAATTGACATAGTGCCTTTAAGCGCGAAGCTCATGTTGCAGCCAAGGTCGCCAGCCGCATAGGCAATACTGTCGCGTATGCCAAACTTGCGGAAACCCTTAGAGTCGAGTTTTGGTTGTTTACTCATTTTCCCTATCCTTCTTTCTGTAAGAATAAAAGTTTAAAATCTTACAAGCATATTATATAACCTTTTGAAAATATTAGTGAGTAAAATTTTCATTCATTTTTGTATAATTTTAATCATTTTGACAAATTGACTATTGAAATTAACTAAAAAATATAATAAAATATTTAACATAAACTATTAATTTTGTTTATTTTGCACGGGGGTGAGAAAATGTTTTATGAAAGCGAGCTGCGTTTTTTGTGCGCTACCTATAAAAAGTGTCGTGTACAGGTGTCTTTCATTAACTGCGAAACCGCTCCCGACAAAATTCTTGATGAGGGCTTCAAGGGACTATTCGGCGAAATAAATTCCGAAAAAGTCGTAAAAGAATTTTTAGCGGATATAAAGCCTTTTACTATATATAAGGCGGAAATGCCTTTTAAGCTCAACTATATATTTTTGTTGTTGCCGCAAATGTCAGAGCCTACACTTATGGTTATAGGCCCGTATATGCCACACAATTTACCGAGCGCCAAGATACTTGAGGTGGGCGAAAAATTCGGTGTTTCGCCGCACAACCAAAAGCTGCTTGAAAACTATTATGGCGGTGTGCCGATAGTGGAGGAAAACGACTCGTTATTTTTTATGCTTGAAAGCTTTGCGGAGCATATATGGGGTGGGAATAACTCGTATTCAATAGAAGAGATAACATACGAGCCTACTGATAATGTTTTGCCGCTTAATAAAAGCGATGCCCAAAGCCGTGAGATATTGCTAAATATGCAAATTATGGAAGAAAGATATGCTTTTGAAAATGAACTTATGCAGGCGGTGGCAAACGGACAAATGCAAAAGGCATCAATGTTTAAATCCACCTTTTCGGCATCTATGTTTGAAAAGCGGCTTACCGATACGCTGAGAAACTTAAAAAACTATTGTATAATAATGAACACCATTTTGCGTAAAGCGGCCGAGAGTGGCGGTGTACATCCTGTGCATCTAAATGATGTGTCATCTGATTTTGCTTTTAGAATAGAAAAACTGTCTACCGTACCTGCAGGGCAGGAACTGATGGCCGAAATGTTCCGCTCATACTGTCGGCTTGTGCGTAAGCACTCGGTTAAAAACTATTCCGCCGCTGTGCAAAAGGCGATAGTTTATATAAACACCGATTTATCGGCCGATTTAAGCTTGAGTACACTTGCCGCCGCACAAAATATAAGCGCGGGATATTTATCCGCCGTTTTTAAACGGGAAACGGGTAAAACAGTAACACGGTATATTACGGATGCACGCATAAAACAGGCGATGCGCCTGCTTAGCACAACGCGGCTTCAAATACAAACAGTGGCGCTTCATTGTGGTATAATGGATGTGCAGTATTTTTCAAAGATTTTCAAAAAATATACAGGTAAAACACCGAAAGAGTATAGGGCATCGGTAAAAAAATAGCAAAAGGAGAAAAGGTATGAAATTTTTAACAGATGATTTTTTACTATCTAACAACACGGCAAAAACGCTTTATCACGAGTATGCTAAGAATATGCCGATTTTAGATTATCACTGCCATATCGACCCCAAGGAAATATACGAGGACCGAAAGTTTGAGAATATTACACAGGTGTGGCTCGGTGGCGACCATTATAAGTGGAGAATTATGCGCTCAAATGGAATAGATGAAGAATTTATAACGGGCGGTGCTGCCGACTATGATAAGTTTTTAAAATTTGCCGAGTGTTTGCCCCGTGCTATCGGTAACCCGATGTATCACTGGTGCCATTTGGAGCTTAAAAACTATTTTGGATATGATGGCGTGTTAAATCCCGAAACCGCAAAAACCGTTTGGGATATAACAAAAGAAAAGCTAAAGACTATGTCGGCACGCTCACTTATTTTATCGAGCAATGTGGCGATGATAGGCACAACCGATGACCCGTGCAGTGATTTGTATTATCACAAAAAATTAAGGGAAGAAGATTTTTCCGTAAAGGTATGCCCGTCCTTCCGCCCCGACCCCGCGCTAAATATTCATAAAGCGGGCTTTATCGATTATATTAAAAAGCTAACTGATACGGTGGGCTTCCAAATAGAAACGGTAGATGACGTTAAACGCGCTATAAGTGAGCGCATAAAGTTCTTTGATGAAAACGGATGCCGCGCGGCCGACCACGGACTTGATTATGTGATGTACCGCGAAGCCGACAAGAACGAATTGGATGCAATTTTAAAATCGGCATTATCGGGCGGCGAGATTACAAAAGAACAGTCCGAAAAGTACGCAACCGAATTGTTGCTTCACTGCGGTAGGGAATATGCAAAATACGGCTGGGTAATACAACTGCATTTCAGTTGTATGCGAAATCCCAATAGCCGCCGCTTTTTAAGTCTCGGCGCCGATACGGGCTTTGACTGTATGGCAGTTACCGATAGCTGCGCCGCGTTATATAAGGTTATGGATGCGCTTGAAAGCGATAATAAATTGCCAAAAACAATTCTTTATAGCTTAAACCCCGCGGATGATGAGTGGCTTGATACCTTGCTTGGTGCTTTTCAAGGCACAGAGGTTGCAGGTAAAATTCAGCACGGCAGTGCCTGGTGGTTTAATGATAACAAAACAGGCATGATAAAACAACTGACAAGTCTTGCCAATCTATCGGTGCTTGGCAATTTTATAGGAATGCTTACCGACAGCCGCTCTTTTTTAAGCTATGCAAGGCACGAGTATTTCCGCCGTATTTTGTGTAATTTAATCGGCACTTGGATAGAAAACGGCGAGTATCCCGCTGATATAGAATTTGCGGGTAGTTTGGTTAAAGATATTTGCACTAACAATGCTAAAAAATATTTCAATATATAATACAGTGGAGGTAAAAAAATGAAAAGTTCTTTTCGTTGGTATGGAGATAGCGACCCCGTAACACTCGAATATATCCGTCAAATTCCGGGTATGAGATCAATTGTGTCTGCCGTTTATGATGTAAAACCGGGAGAAGTTTGGCCGGAAGAGAGCATCAAATATATAGCCGACCGCTGCAAAGCAAACGGCCTTGTGTTTGATGTGGTTGAATCTATTCCCGTAACCGAAGAAATCAAGCTCGGCAAACCCGAAAGAGAAAAACACATTGAAAATTATTGTGAGAATATTCGCCGCTGTGCTAAATACGGCGTTAAGTGCGTTACCTATAACTTTATGCCCGTGTTTGACTGGACAAGAACACAGCTTGACAAGGAAGCGGCTGACGGCTCGACAAGTCTTGTTATGTATTGGCAGCAGATGAAGGGTCTTGACCCGCTTAAAGATGATATTCATCTTCCCGGTTGGGATTCAAGCTATACTCAGGATGAGGTGCGAGAACTTATTTCGGCCTATGCTGAGCTTGGCGAAGAGGGACTGTGGAAAAATCTTGAATATTTCTTAAAGGCCGTGATTCCAGTAGCGGAAGAATGTGGTGTAGTTATGTCCATTCATCCGGATGACCCGCCGTATCCTATCTTTGGCATACCGAGAATTATCACAAACGAGGAAAATCTTGATAGGTTCTTAAAGATAGTTGATAGCCCCGCAAATACACTGTGTCTTTGCACGGGCTCACTCGGATGCTCGCCGCAAAACGATATACCCAAAATGGTAGAAAAATATGCGTCTTTGAACCGCATCGGCTTTATGCATTTGCGTAATGTAAAGATACTTGAAGATACATCGTTTGAGGAATCGGGCCACTTAACACGTGAGGGCTCGCTCGATATGAACGCCATTATTAAGGCACTTGTAAAAACGGGCTTTAACGGATATTTCCGCCCCGACCACGGACGTATGATTTGGGGAGAAACAGGCAAACCGGGTTATGGACTGTTTGATAGAGCGCTCGGTAGCGCATATATCAACGGTCTTGTTGAAGCAAACGGCGGAACTATTGAAAAATAAGGAGAAAAATTATGTTAAATTTACCACTTAATATTGATTATAGCAGCAAGGTAGTTGTAGTAACGGGTGCGGGTGGACTTATCTGCGGCACTATGGCACGCGCCTTTGCACAGTGCGGCGCTAAGGTGGCGGCACTCGATTTAAACGAAGAGGCCGTAAAAAAATTAGCCGATGAATTAAAGGCAGAGGGCTTTATATGTGAAGGCTATAAAGCCAATGTACTCGATACCGAGCAGCTAAAGGAAGTACATGAAAAGGTGTTAGCAGACTTAGGCAAATGCGATATACTCGTAAACGGCGCGGGCGGTAATAACCCGAGAGCCACAACCGACAACGAGTATCAGCACGAAGCCAAGGAAAACAGCAAAACCTTCTTTGATTTGGAAGCGGCAGGTGTTGATTTTGTTTTCAAACTCAATTTCCAAGGTACGCTTTTGCCCACACAGGTTTTTGCAAAAGATATGGTTGAGAAAAAAAGCGGTAATATTTTAAATATTTCTTCTATGAACGCTTATACACCGCTTACAAAAATCCCTGCCTACTCGGCGGCAAAGGCGGGTATTTCAAACTTTACACAGTGGCTTGCCACCCACTTTGCAGGCACGGGTATTCGCTGTAATGCAATAGCACCCGGCTTCTTGGTATCGGCGCAAAATAAGGCGTTGCTTTTCAATGAAGATGGCACACCGACAGCCCGTAGCCAAAAAATCTTAAACGGCACACCCACAAACCGTTTTGTTGATGGGGAAGAGCTTATCGGCGCAACTCTTTTCTTGTGTGATGATAATTCAGCCAGTGCAATAACAGGTGTTGTATTACCGGTTGATGCGGGCTTTGCGGCATATTCAGGTGTATAAAAATAAACTGCGAAAGCGTTTGCTTTCGCAGTTTTTATTTTGTGATTTTACCGTCTATCAGTGTAACCATACAAAAGTTGGGGAGTGGCTGGCTGCAAACGGCGGTAACCGTTCTACCGCTTCTTATATTTGTATCTTCGAAAATTCGGCTTGCGCCGTCCACTGCAACGGCGGTGTAGGTTTCTATCCATTTATGGTTGATTCTTTTGAAAACATCGTAAGCCGAGCGGTCTATCATATCATCAACCCTTATTTTTTCAAGATTTGCCAAAGCCGCATTAGCGTATCGGTAGATAAAATCAACACTGTGTCCTGCTGTATTAAACACCGCTTCAATTACGCAGGTGGCAAGCGGAGAGTTATCAAGTACTGCAAACCTTTGCTTAACGGTTTCGGCCGAAATACGTGGGGCGGCAACCTTGTGCTTTTCGAGATTCTTGCGGTTGGCTTTATGTTCTCCGGCCCCTCGTACGCGCCCTGTAAACACTGTGTCATCCGATAAGGTGTAAATGTTGCCATCAATTTTTTTAATCTCGGCCGCCGATATCACAATACCCTTTGTAATATTCAAAAAAGCACCTTTGGGCAGCGCATCAAGAAGTACCTTAAGAGGTAAATAAGAATCGTAAACATCGCCATTTTTTAAACATACTTGGCTTTTTCGGTCAATATGCTTAATATACAGTATCTCGGTGGGCTTTATTTTGTTTCTTGATAAAAATCGCACAGCTTTTTGGTACATAAAAACACATCCTTTAATAAAAATAATAGCATATAATGTTGCATTTTACAACATAAAAGTATGATTAATGCTCACTTTTAACAAAATTTTGATAGTGGGTTGCCATTAATAAAAACAGGGTGTATAATGAGTTGTGTAAAGGTGGTGATACCGTGCATTACGAGTCGGTTAACGATACAGCCGCGCGCCTTGGTGTTACGGTACGCGCTGTTCAAAAATGGGCAGCGGCAGGCAAAATACCCGATGTTCAGCGTGTGGGTAAGCAATGGCTTATACCTACTGAATTTACAGGTCCATTTGTAGATAACAAAAAGCGCACACCTATGCCGCTTTTAAATGCTGCATTTACAGTGGGACACTGCGAAAAATATATCGGTGAGATAGCCGAACACAGTACTCGTGATATTGCATTAGCTGAATACTACTATTTTACGGGTGATGCCGTAAAATCGGCGCAAATAACCGAGAAGTACATAAACAGCCAAGATATGACCCTTTCATTATGTGCAAATGCACTGTATACCTTTGCCAACATCAGTTGCGGGCGGTTGCACCTTGCCCACTATGGAATAAAGGGGCTTGATACCATCGCCAAAAAAGCGTTTGGCAGTAAAGCAAAAGCGGAAGAAAAAGCGTTAGCTGTATTTTTTAGTAATCTCATATCGGTACTTATGCATATGGATGATAAAACCATCCCGCCGCTTTATGCCGAGCTTGTAAAACTACCTAAAGGCTTGCGTATTTTTGGCGCATATTTACTTGCGCATCAAGCGTATCTAAAAAAGGACTATCGCCGAGCTCTCGGTATTACCGATATGGCACTAACCTTGCCGGAAGAGGAATATCCGCTGCCTAAAATTTATATTCATTTGATAGCAACGGTCAGTCTTGTAAATACAAAGCATATTGATGATGCAAGGCAGCATTTTTTAAGCGCGATAGAGCTTGCCCGCCTTGACGGACTTTTCCAACCATTTGCTGAACACCACGGACTTTTGCAGGGTATGATAGAAACCTTGCGTTTCAAAGACACCGATATATATGAAAAAATTATAACCCTTACCGAGCGTTTTTCGGACAACTGGCGAAGCATCCACAATGAGAAAGCCGCAAAAACGGTAACGGTATCACTCAAGCCAAATGAGTTCTCGGTTGCAATGCTTTATTCACGCGGTTGGCGTGTGGTGGAAATTGCGGGGCATCTTGAACTGTCGGAGCGTACAGTTAAGCGCATTATCTCTGATATATACGAAAAGCTTGATATAACAAGCCGTGGTGAACTCAATAAATATATGCTTACCTAAACAGGTTTCGTTCGCTTATGCGAACGAAACCTGTTTGTTTTCATATTTTCAAAAAACAAAAAACTTGATTAATGCTCATAAATAGAGTTTTAAGCGTCAAAAAAATGGCACTTTTCTTATATTTCATTACCCTTACAAATACACACAAACTGTTTTAGAATATGCTTGTAAAAATAATCATATTTAGCGATGGAGGTATAAGCTTGAAAAAGACGATAACGCGCACCTTTTGCCTTGACGGCGATATCTGCGATGTTGTTTTTCGCCTTGATGAATCGAGCGGAAAATACTTAGGGGACTATCCCGATTTTGAGATGAACCCGAGATATACCGAGAGCGGCTATCTCTGGACGGAGGCAGTAAGAGATGAATGTTCCCATAGTGAGAGCGCATATTCCGATATTGAGTATGGAGATTGCGGCTCCTGTAAATACTTTTTACGTGAGAAAACAGGGGACTTAATAGGAATTTGTACCCACGAAAAACACCGAAAGAACAAACAGTAAATTTTTTGAAAGGTAGATAAGCATGAAAAAGAAATACTTAAAAAAAGCATTGGCACTCTTTTTGGCTGTAGTTATAACGCTCAGCGCAATGCCGTTTATTACGGCATCGGCGGCATCGGCGTTTGATGGGCTCGTTGTTGATGCACCGACAATTAAAGAGTGGAATGATTATCTTGGTACCGCGGCTGACGGCTCCATATCGACCGAGCATTCGGGCTTTATATGGTCTGATAAATCGGTGTTTATAGATGGAGGCGCATATGGTACGTTTGAGAGCTTTTTCCCAGGACTTGGCACAAAACTTGCCGTAGGCAAAAACAGTTTTGGCAAAAGCAATTTCCTTGTAGGGCTTTCAACTATCGGCTCCACAACCGAAATAACGGGCTATTCGGTAACCCCTACCGATACAATGCTGGTGCTTGATGTATCTAACTCAATGGATCAATCAAGATCTATTCCGTCATTAATTTCGGCGGCCAACGATGCTATAGAGTCTTTATTAGAACTCAATTTGCACAACCGCGTAGGCGTAGTGCTTTTCTCAGGTAATTCTAATTTTGGCGCTTCGCAGACTTCTACAGGTAAGGTTATACTTCCCCTTGGCAGATATAAAGCAAATACTTCGGGCAACTTTTTAACCTATACCGGTAGCAGTGATACTACTGTTAGCGTAGCTACAGGTGTTAGAAACGAGGAAAACAACCAGTTAATACCCGCAAATTCTAAAAATACCATAGGCGGAACATATATACAAAATGGCTTATATCAAGCCTACACTCAGTTCCCGAGCGGCGATGATACAATAATCGCTACCGATAAAATACAAGCGGGCACACAGCGTATGCCGATTATGGTGCTTATGACCGATGGCGCACCGACAACCGCCACCACATCCTATAATAATGTTGGTACATCTAACGCAGGTAATGGCGGTGGAACGAATGCTGAATATAGCTTCTTTACACAGCTTACAGCAGCTTGGGTTAACGAGTCGTTAAAAGAAAAATATAACGGCACCGACCCGAAATTCTACACATTAGGTCTTAATACCAGCAACGACACATCGGCTACTGGCGTTTTGAATCCGTCCAGCAACTCAAACGCGGCAAAGAGCTATTGGGATGTTTTCGATGCAAATCGAGTTATAACCATTGATGATGTGCGTTACGCAACAAGCGACAACACGCGTGATGTTACACTCAGAATGCCTACGGGTATGACCCTTACTCGCGATTATGTAGATGAAACCTGGAATGCTTCTTCTTCATCCGGCCTTGTAGATGCATTTAAGGAAATAGTTGAGGAGATAAAAATACAGTCGCGCTATTACGGCACACTTGTAACTACGGGCGACTATGAGAATGATGGTTTTATCTATTTTACTGATGAAATCGGTACTCATATGGAGGTCAAAAACTTTAAGGGCATCCATTTAGGCGAAGGTAAGCTCTATACAGGTGCCAACTTTGCAAAGGATATAAGAGATGGCGTGTATTTTAGCGCAAACGGTGTCGTTACGGATGAAGGAAAAGTGCTTTATTCTGCACTTACCGAGCGGCTCTCAATTGATGAAACGCACGTACAAACATTGCTTAATATAGCAACACAAAATGGTTATATTTCCTATACAAACGATGACATTTTCAGCAACTATATTGCGTGGTATGCTGATAGCAATAACAACTTTGTAGATGTATACAATCCGCTATCTAAATCGGGTGCCCCTGCCGGTGCTAAATACCTGGTAAAGAGTTATATATTTGAGGGCGAGGTTACCGCTTCCCACGCTAAGAGCGATATGCTTTATGCACTTATTCGTGTAAGAGAGGACCTTGCCACAGGGCGCCAGGTGCTTGATGCGGCATTACCCGCATCGCTTCTTCCGATGGTTACAAACAGCATTAGCGTTAATACCGATTCGGCAAATTTCACATCTGCAAACATTACAAGTGTTACAAATAATGCCGATACAGCGCACCCTGCGGTATTGCTTTATGAGGTAGGACTTGACTCGGATATCACACCCTATAATATTGAAGAGTACGAAACTGATTTATTCAGTAAAAATGCGGACGGCACCTACACCTTCTATTCAAACCGCTGGCGTGATGATAACGGCAATGCACCCACCTATAACGTTAACGGCCAGCTTATGTCAAGCGATATACACACCACAGGAGTTAACTATACGCCGTCTTATCAAAACGAGTCATACTACTACACAAACGATACCATAATTTACAAGAAAAACGGTAACGATTATGTGGCGGTAACCGCTAATGAAGCTATTGATACGGCAAATAATGATTACTACTGGTTAAAGCGCTTTATTAAAAAGGATGCAGGCGGTAATATGAGCATTACCGAGACCTATGAGTCAATAGCCGATGAAACAGTATCAGATACAACGGGCAATATTGTAGGCGTATCGGGTAATTATCGTATAATCTTAAAGGGCACACCCCGAAAGATAGTTAGAGCGGCCGCCGAAAAAGCCGATAATAACCCCACAGGCACAATTAGATATTCCGAGATTGCGGCGGTTGATAAATTCGGCACAGTTGGTGGCACAGATTATCACGTATATTTCTTCCACGGAAATAACGGTAAATTAACTGTAGAGCCCGCACAAGGTATTAAGCTTACAAAAACAGTAAGTCAAGTGGTAGAGGGCGCAGGCAACACCTTCGTGTTTGATATTGTGCTGTCAGCAAACCGAAATTCCTCGAGCTATCCTTATAGGCACGAAAAGGCTGATGGCACTGTAGTGAATGGTGCGGTTATTGTGGATGCGGCAAATACCATTTCGGTAACGCTTGGTGCAGGCGATGTGTTCTATATTACAGATATAGAAGAGGGTGTTTCCTACACCGTAACCGAGCGTTACGATTATCACTATGTTTCGGCATCAAGCAATGCATCGGGCACAGTAAGTAAATATCAGATAAGCACAGTTGATTTTGTAAATAGTCCGAGGGGCTATGGCTCATTGCTTGTTGAAAAGGAGGTAACCCATCCGTTTGCCACCTTGACAAATGAGCTTGCAACAAAGTCGTTTGATGTAAAGGTAACTCTTAAAGGCGAGGGTGCCGACAGTGCAACCTATTATGATAGCACGGCTGCGGTAAATGTATCTCCCACGGCTGTAGCAGGGCAAACCAACACCTACGAGTTTAACTTTACTTTAACTGACGGTCAGTCGCATATTATAACCAACATCCCCGAGGGTGTTGAGTATACGGTTGAAGAGCTAAATATTCCAAACGGCTTTACCTTACAGCCAGGCAACCGCGAGGGTGCCATTGCAAAGGACACCACAAGCGGAGTTTTGTTGGTTAACAAATACGAGCCAGCACCCGTTACACCCAACATTAAGGTTGAAGGCACAAAAACAATACTGCCCGCGAGCTATGTATGGGATGCAGATGATATTTATTATGCACGGCTTTCTCAAATTGATTTAACTACGGGCAACTCGGTAGCCTTGCACGACCATATAATTAGTCTTGTTACAAACAAAAAGTATTCTATAGATTTTGCCCGTGCGGGTATTACCTATACAGCCCCCGGTGTTTACACTTATGAGATCTTTGAGTATAAGTATAACCCTGTTACCGATATAAGCTATGATACCAGTATTGGTCTTTTCCACGTAACAGTTGCCGATAATGCATCGGGACAGTTGTATATAAGCGATGTTTCGGCCGTTCAAAACTTGGCTACTGTTACAGGCGATAGCACAAACGGTTGGACCGTTACTAAGAACTTTACAAATATTTATCAGTCGTTTGAAGAAACCTTCGTTGTTGGGAAGCGTATTGAGGGCACAGGTGGTAACACGCATTTAGGCGGTATTATTTTCGGCTTGTTCGAATCACAAAACGCCACCACACCTATTATGTCGGCAATTACAAACAGTATAGGTGATGCGAAATTCACACTCAATATAACACAAAGTGATTATGCTACCGCTAAAACCTATTATGTACGCGAAATAGAACCCGCACTTGAAGACCGCGTAGTAGGTATGACATATAACACTTCGGACTATAAAACGGTAACTATTGATTGGTCAAATGCCACAGCTGCTGAGCCGACCATAACCTACCGAAATGCGGCAGGAACTGATATTACCTCTACTACCGGAACAACGGGAATGAGCATCACCAACACCTATGATGATTCCGTAATCAGCACACCTGATGTAAGTCTTAGCGGTACTAAAACGCTTAAAAATGCTGACGGCACTAATAGAGAACTCGGTGGTAGGGAATTCTCGTTTGTGGCTTACACATCAAACGCTACATTTACAGCAAAAAATCGACTTTTCGCCGCAAATTATAATAGTGCAACCGGCAAAATCACATTCCCTGATTTAACCTTTGATGCGGTTGGCACCTATTATCTCATCCTCGAGGAAGAGGCGGGCAACCTTGGCGGTATAGCGTACGATAATACAAAGTATCACGTTATTATAACTGTAAATAAAGCGGATGAAAACGGCAAAACCGTGCTTAAAACCGATTCGGTTATCATTTACAGGGTTGGCTTTACCGAGACACTCGCAGAGGATGAAATCAACTTTAACAATACCTATGTAATTAACGATAAAGAGACAGTTAATATCGGCGGTATTAAGAATTTGGTTGGTAGAGATATGAACCCCGGCGAATTTAAGTTTGCGCTTGTTGAAACCGAGGCCGATTACACAACTGTTAAGGCAGGAGGCATCACTCGAAATGCTGCAAACTTGGCGGCAGGAGCCAATAATAAGCACAAAGCAGAATTCAGCTTTGATGCCATTGAGTTTACCGCCCCCGGTACACACTACTTTGTAGTTACTGAGGAAATACCTCAAAATAAACACGGCGTTGCGTATAGCACTGCTTCCTATCGCATTAAGGTTGTTGTTACTGATGATAATAGTGGCGGATTAAATACCCCCACCGTTACCTATGTGGATGGCGATATAGAGTTTACAAACACCTACACCGCTACCCCCACAAGCGTTATATTCAGCGGTAAAAAGACACTTAAAAATCAAACCTTAACCGAAAATGCTTTCACGTTTGAACTGCATAAAACAGGCAAAGATTTTGTCGTTGATACCTCTGTTTACGGTGCTCCCGTAACCGATAAAAACGATAGTAATGGCGATTTTGGCTTTACCTTAGAGTTTGAGCAGGGCGAAGAGGGGCATTACTACTATGTAATTAAGGAATATATACCCGAAAACCGCCTTGGTGTTCATTATGATACCAACGAGTATAGGGTAGAAGTAGTGGTTATCGATAACGGCCTTGGCGAGATGTTATCTTATGCTGTAGTAAATCTCCTTGGTGGAGAAAGCAATATACAGCTTAATGCTATCGGCTTCACAAACACCTATGCTGCAGCACCTACAGAAACTACCATCGGCGGCAAGAAAACTCTTAGCGGCCGTGATTTAACCGCAAATGAATTTGAGTTTGAGCTTTATCTTGCAAACGATAAGTTCGAAAAGCAGGGCGACGCCATTGACACCGCTAAAAACGCGGCAGACGGCAGCTTCAATTTCGGTTATGTTATCGACATAGTGGAAAAGGGAACTCAGTACTTTGTTGTGAGCGAAAAGAACACGGCGGCTGAGCATATAACCTACGATAACACTGTTTACGGCGTTAAGATTACGGCAACCGATAACGGCGTTGGCGAGTTTACGGTAGAAAAGGTTGTAATAAATCTCGATACCGATAACGAGGTAGAGAGCATTGTATTTAGCAATGTATACACTCCTCCCACACCGCCCATCCCCGTTACTGGTGATAATGCAAACTTCGCGTTACTAATAGCACTTATGTTTATAAGCGGCGGCGCATTTGCAGGAGCGTTATTTTACGATAAACGCCGAAGACTAGAAAACTAAAATAAAGGCCTTCGGGAGAAATCTCGAAGGCTTTTATTTAGAAATAATTTGAAATTGATATCACACTATTTTTATGGTATACTTGAATCAAATATTTAAGAGAGCTTGATTTATGGAAATAAAAACATTTAATTGCTTGTCGGCGGATGCTTTGAAAATCAGAACAACAGTCTTTGTAAATGAGCAGGGCTTTCACGATGAGTTCGACAAAATAGACGATATAGCCACGCATTTTGTTATGTATGACGGCAATAAACCTATTGCAACCTGTCGTGTTTTCAAAAAGTTGGAAGAAAATAAGTACATCTTGGGCAGAATGGCGGTCATTTCAGAATACCGCAGACAAAATTTGGGCACTAATCTATTGAGTTTTGCCGAAAAATATGTAAAAGATATAGGTGGTGCGGAGCTAATGCTCCATTCTCAGTGCCGTGCAAGTGAATTTTATAAAAAAGCGGGCTACTGTGAATACGGCGAAATTGAAAACGAAGAGGGACATCCGCATATATGGATGAAAAAGATATTAAAATAGGAGTATACAAATGGAAATTTCAAGAGATATTAAATATGTCGGCGTAAACGACCGAAAAATCGATTTATTTGAAGGGCAGTATGTTGTACCAAACGGAATGGCGTATAATTCCTATGTGATAATTGATGAAAAAATCGCCGTTATGGACTCGGTTGATGCCGCTTTTCGTGAAGAATGGCTTGGCAACATCAAAAATGTGTTGGGAGAAAGGGAACCCGATTATTTGATAGTTCAGCATATGGAGCCCGACCATTCAGCCAATATCGGCGCATTTTGTGCTGAATATCCTAATGCGGTTATAGTGGCATCGGCTCAAGCATTTAATATGATGAAAAACTTTTTCGGCACCGATTATAACACCCGCCGCATTATTGTAAAGGATGGCGATACGCTATTGCTTGGCAGTCATTTGCTAAAATTCTTCACAGCCCCCATGGTGCACTGGCCCGAGGTTATTGTAACCTATGATACCACCGATAAGGTGCTTTTCTCAGCCGATGGCTTTGGTAAATTCGGAGCACTTGATGCGGATGAGGACTGGGCGTGCGAAGCCCGTAGATACTATTTTGGTATTGTCGGTAAATATGGCGCACAGGTTGGGGCATTGCTTAAAAAATTGGCAGGGGCTGAGCTTAATACCATTTGTCCCTTGCACGGACCTGTGCTTAAAGAAAACCTCCAATATTATTTAGGGCTTTATAACACCTGGTCATCCTACGATGTAGAGAGTGAGGGAATAGTTATTGCCTATACATCGGTTTACGGCAACACAAAACGCGCGGTTGAATTGCTTGCGAAGGAGCTTAAAAACGCAGGTTGCAAAAAGGTTGCAGTTAATGACCTTGCGCGGTGCGATATGGCTGAGGCGATAGAGGATGCCTTCCGATACGGCAAAATTGTGCTCGCCACAACAACCTATAATAACGATATTTTCCCGTTTATGAGCACCTTTATTCACGGTCTGTTGGAGCGTGGGTATCAAAAACGCACTATCGGTGTAATCGAAAACGGCAGTTGGGCGCCTGCAGCCGCCAAAATTATCAAAAAGATGTTTGAAAACAGCAAAGACATTGTATTTTGCGAAAATGCGGTTAAAATAAATTCAGCAGTAAGTGATAAAAATATAGAAGAAATTAAATTATTAGCCAAAGAACTGTGTGAATAGGGTAAAAAATCCGCTTTTCCAAAATCGGGCTCAGATTATTCTTGTTACCCTATTGCAGTTTAATATATAGAAAGGAGTAGTTTTTATGAAATACGTTTGCGACATTTGCGGATATGTTTACGATGAGGAATTGGGCGACCCCGATAACGGCGTTGCCGCAGGCACAAAATGGGATGATGTGCCGGAAGATTGGGTATGCCCGCTTTGTGGCGTTGGTAAAGACCAGTTTTCAGAAGAGTAAGAAAAAAGAGTTCAGTTTTTTAAACTGAACTCTTTTTTTAACATTTAACGCAACCGCCACATATACTGTCAAAACGGAGTGTGAGAATATGGATAAATTTTATAATTTGTGCAATGTGTTCGCAAGCCACCCCGATGCAGTAGCATTATTAAAGGGTAGCGATAATTATCCCGATATTTACGGCAGAGTGTGTTTTTATGGTCTACCCGATGCGGTGGTGGTTCGTGCTGAGTTAATGGGACTGCCCCAAAAAAATGAAGCGTGCGGGAAAGCCATTTTTGGCTTTCATATTCATAAAGGTACAGAGTGCTCGGGCAATAATACCGATGCATTTTCAAAAGCAGAGGGGCATTATAACCCCGAGAATTGTATGCATCCGTATCACGCGGGCGATATGCCGCCGCTGTTTGCGGTGGGTGGGCGAGCAATTTCAACCTTTTTAACCGATAGATTTACGGTTGATGAGGTTTTGGGCAGAACCGTTATAGTGCACGGCTCACCCGATGATTTTACTACTCAGCCATCGGGCAATGCAGGCGAAAAAATCGCCTGTGGCATTATAGTGAAACGAAAATAATTTTAAACCACCCGATTAACTTATAGGGTGGTTTTATGGTAGCAAATGCTTTTAGGAATACAGTGTTGTCTTTTTGTTTTTACGGCTTGCTCTTTTTTTCAAAAGTGGTATAATTTACTTATATAAAAGAAAAGGAGAGACTGTTATGAGCAGTTTTGAAAATTTAAGAATTGTAGATAATTTCTATCAAACATCTTTGTTCTTTCCAATGCCTACAGTTATTATAAGTACGCTTTGCGAAGACGGAACCACCAATCTCGGTCCATATTCACTCGTTCAACCGTATTACGTTGCGGGTAAGGATTATTACGCAATGCTTCTTTGTTGCCGTAATTCTTCCAATACCGCGCAGAACATTCTCAGAAACGGCAAGTGCACACTCAATTTTATCGATGATAACCCGAAGACATTTAAAGAGGCAGTAAAGCTTTCTTGGCCGGGCGATAAACCAAGCGAAAAAATGCCTAAGTGCAAGTTCAAACTTGAAATAAGCTTGTTAGAAGAAGAAACGGGTGAAAAACGCCCAATGGTTTTAACCGACGCTATTGAAGCGATTGAGTGCACTTGGGTGCGAGAACTCGACGGAGCCGATAAAGATATAGCTGGCGAGCTTAACGGCTATGAGCCGCCATATCACGATTTTAACGGAATTACAAGCAAATTCGGTGCGCATTTTATCTTAAAAATAGATAAAATTATAATGAAAAAGAAATATCGCGATGCTATTATAAACGGCGTAAAAGCCAAAGATTTTCCGGCTTTGCCTGTTGATTACGGCTACCGTGATTCAAAGAATTTCTGGTTCCACCGCAAAACGCGTATGCGCGCCGAGCTTTTGCAAATGCGTGAAGCATCGCTTGAATCGGTAAGATATGCGGCCGACCGCGCTGATGATAAAATTAAGTTTACGGATGAAGCTTTAAAAACGGTGCTTGCAGTGCCTCGTGTGTTTTTACCGCTTGTGCTTAAAGGCTGTGTTGACTGGGCACGAGAGAACGGTGTAGAGCTTATAACCGAAGAGCATATGCGGATAATTAACGATAAACGCGCTAAGGAAAAGAATAAAAAATAACAAAAACCCCGCCATATGAGGCACCCTCCGTAAGGAAGGTGCCTCAGTTATATTCGCCTTGAGGCGAGTTATATTGCTTCGCAGTTATATTTGGGCTTCGCCCAAGTGATATTCGCTTCGCGAGTTTTAGGGCGAATATAATATAACTGAAACCGCAAGGTTTCAATATAACTTTGCCGTTAGGCAAAATATAACTGTGAGACCTGTCTCACAATATCACTTAATACATTTATCTTTGAGATAGGTATCATTTTAAAGTATGTAACCCACTATGACACTTTCATCAGTTGAAAGTGCTTTTTCTTTTATAAAAAACGATGGAAGACAACTTCCTTACGAAGTGCGCCTCTATGGCGGGGTTTTAATTTACCTTTTCGCTTTGGCGTTTTTTCATGCTTTGCCAATTTATAAAACCGTAAATATCATTAACTAAAAATGCCGTAAAACAAACGACAAAAGCAAACTGAAAATTACCATCAAAAACTGTCCAAACGGATTTCCCTTTGCGCTAAAAATAAGGGATGTAACGCCTATAAGTGATGCCGCCAAGGTTAAATAATTTGTTTTGTCAAAAATAATGAAAGAAATTATAATGAGCAAAGCAGATGAAGCCCAAAGTACAATTTCGGTTATTGTAAAATAATTTGTGTATTTTCGCATAATTTCCTCCTAAAAAAAGCATCCGTACGCACATCTTCAAAGACCTAACGATGTGCAAACGAATGCTTTTGCATTTCCTACCCGGTGGCAGTTATAATATTATTAAATTTCAGGTTTGAATGACGGCATCATTTCAAGCTTGAATAAATTTGCCTTGTGTTTTTTGTCTATCAGTTCTTTTTTGGCGGCATCCGCAATTTTGCCTGTGCGGATGTAGATATCAAGCTCTTCATAGGTAAATCCGAGATTTTCCTCATCGGTTTTACCGCAAAGCCCATCTATCGGTGTTTTATCAACCAAAACATCGGGAAGTCCCAAAAGGCGACCGATTTGTTTTACTTCGGTTACGGTAAGCTGCGACATCGGCGAAAAATCGCCTGCGGCATCGCCGTAACGGGTGGAATAACCAACCCAGTCCTCCGATAAATTGCATGTGTTAACCACACGGCCGTTGTTGCTTTGAGATATGGCGTAAAGCGTTGCCATTCTGATTCTTGGCGGCAGGTTAACAACCGACTGGTTAGATAATTCAATGGGCATACTGTCTTTGAGTGCCTTTACGGTATCGCCGATATTTACAACAAAGTGGCGAATATCTAAGGTGTTTACAAGCAGGTAAGCCATATCAATATCGTGCTGTTCGCCCTGCGGCATTAAAACACCGATAACGCGGTCGCGTCCTAACGCTTCCACGCAAAGCGCGGCGGCGATAGAACTATCTTTACCGCCCGAAATACCAACAACCGCGTTGCAGTCGGGCCCGTTGTTTTTAAAAAAATCACGTATCCAATTTACACAGTCATTTTTAACCTTTAAAGCATCAAACATATAAAACAACTCCAATGATAAGCTACAATAAGTATTATATCACAGTTTTTTTCGGTATGCAATGGTGGTGGATAAATCGAGGGACTTTAAGATATGATTAATTTGTAAAATTTAAGATATATTAAAGAAAAAAAGCGTGCCGAAAGGTTGATTTAGCCCTAAAAATATAGTAAAATTAAATTAGAAAAATGAATGGAGGAAAAATAATGAATACAAAAGTACACGAGCTGTTGAATCAGCAAATCAACAAAGAGCTTTATTCAGCATATCTTTATCTCGATTTTTCAAACTATTTCAAAGCACAGGGACTTGATGGCTTCGCAAATTGGTATATGATTCAAGCGCAGGAAGAAAGAGACCACGCAATGCTTTTTTATACCTATCTTCAAAATGAAAATCAAGTTGTTTCTTTAGATGCCATTGCCAAGCCCGATAAGGTTTTTACTTGCCATATGGATGTATTAAAGGCAGGCCTTGAGCACGAGCAGTATGTAACACAGCTTATTAATGATATCTACGGCGCCGCTTATGATGTGAAGGATTTTCGCACAATGCAGTTTCTCGATTGGTTTGTAAAAGAGCAAGGCGAAGAGGAAACAAATGCTAACGACCTTATTTCAAAAATGGAATTGTTCGGCTCGGATGCGAGAAGTCTTTATTTGTTGAATCAAGAATTGGCCGCCAGAGTATACAGCGCACCCTCGTTGGTCCTATAATTTATTGAAATAAAACTCCCGTTTGTAAAACGGGAGTTTTTTATTATCGATACTTAAAGCAACTTGCACTTGTACTACGAATTTACAAATGATTGCGAAAACGCATACTTTCTAATCGTTTTGAATCCATTGTTTCCATATATACTCCAAGCGCAACTGTGGAAAAAACTGTGGCCAAAATAAATCCCCTGATAAATGGTGAATAGCCATCTATCAGGGCGTTTCATATTGGTTGAATATTAACTTATAAAAATGATTTTTTCAAGCGTTTAGCACATCAAAAATTGATACGCAGCAAACAAAGAATAGAGTGGATGCTTTTTAATTTTTAAAGGATAATGATTTTAATGCTTTTTTGAATTGTATGGTGAAAAGGATAGTAGTGAAGGTTACGGCGGCCAGGTCAGCAACAGGCTCTGCTGCATAAACACCTATTGTCTTGTCTGCAATCAGTTGCGGCATAAGGTAGATAAGCGGCAACAGTAAAACGAACTTGCGAACGATGGCAACGATGATAGAGCATGGTGCGTTGCCGATGGAAACAAAGGTCATCTGGCAAGCAATCTGAATACCGAAGATGCACATCACACCGCAATAAATGCGAAGTGCCTTTGCGGTGAATTGGATGAGTGATGTATCAGGAGTGAATATCCCCGCAAATATTTGCGGCAACAGCATAATAGCTCCCCAAATGATAAAGGAGTAAGTAAGGCAGGATATCAGCAAAAGTCGAAAGGTTTTCTTAACACGCTCGGCGTTTTTAGCACCAAAATTGTAGCTTAAAATCGGCTGTGCGCCCTGTGCAATACCTTGCATCGGGAGCATTGCAAACTGCATCACGCTCGTAAGTATGGTCATGGCGCCAACGGCAATATCACCGCCATATTTAAGCAGTGAAGAATTAAAGCAGACCGAAATCACGCTTTCACTGCTTTGCATAATAAAGGTTGCGGTT
This sequence comes from Oscillospiraceae bacterium, assembly GCA_015066405.1. GTDB lineage: Bacteria > Bacillota > Clostridia > Oscillospirales > Acutalibacteraceae > SIG565. The sequence goes on along the minus strand of SVOM01000004.1, from coordinate 39,253 downwards.
CCGAGCGCAATACAAGGGAAAACGAGTTTTCCGTCTATGCGGAGATTCTGCCTTTTAAGTTTCAGATAAGTCTTCTTTCCGCAAAGGAATAGAAGCACCCAAATGCAAGAAATAGCTTGTGAAAGGATAGTAGCAAGTGCCGCACCTTTAACACCCATCTTAAATCCGAAAATAAATATCGGGTCGAGAATGATATTGCTGACAGCACCAATCAGCACTGTAATCATACTGATTTTGGTGTATCCCTGCGCGGTGATAAACGCACCCATGCCGAGTGTTAACTGAACAAATACAGTACCGATTGCGTAGATGTTCATATAATCGGTGGCATAGCCGATGGTGTTCTCACTTGCACCGAACATCAAAAGTAGGTTTTTATTCCAAATCAGCAGAACGGCGGTCAGAACGGCAGAAATAATAAGCTGCAGAGAAAAGCATCCGCCCATTATTTTTTCGGCAGAATCGTTGTCGCCTTTGCCCATCGAGATAGATGCCTTCGGTGCACCGCCCGATGCGATTAGTGCCGCAAATGCCGAAATGATCATAATAATCGGCATACATACGCCGACACCCGTAAGAGCAAGGCTTCCGTCCTCCGGCATATGACCAATGTAAATGCGGTCAACAATATTATATAGCATATTGATAAGCTGGGCCACCACTGTTGGAACTGCTAATCTGAATAGCAGTTTACCAATCGGTGCCGTGCCAAGCATTTCTTTGTTATCGCTCATAATTTCGCTCCGTAAAATCAAAATTTGTAATGCATATTATATAACATTTAACCGCAAAATTCAAGCCGTCGCAAAGTTTGTTAACATCTTTTGCATCGCTGTGATTTTTTATAATTATTATCACTGAACTTGCGAAAACCTTTGCTGTAATGTTGTGTTGCAAAGGAGAAAAAGAGACAAAAATACAGCAAAAACTGTGGTCAAACCACAAAAACTTAACAGGTTCGAATAAAATTAAAACTTGTAAAGCCCTATAAATACAGTACTTTTGATACGGTAAGCATAGGGTTTGTATGTGCGTTCCCAAACGGCTATATTTTCTTAATATCGGCTACATATAGCACTTTTTAGCACTTTCCGCTCGGAAAACGATGCTCTTTAGCACTCTTAACTCCACTGTTTCCACCTACTCCAAACTTAACTGTGGGACAAACTGTGGTCAAAAAAATCCTCCCCGAAAGCGATGCTACGCATCACTTCGGGGAGTTTCTTGTTTGTCGCATTTTAACTTGAGAAGACAAATTTGTCAAGTGATAATTATTATTCGTGCTGAGTTTTTGCATCAATCTCATTTTCGGCTTTTTTTCTGAAGGTTTTATATATTAACATATAGAGTTTAGAAGTGATATCAGACTTAAGTTCAAGAGTAACATATAAAAGCGTTAGAGACCATAGTGTTATACAGTTTAAATTTATTACTGATAACCAATGGGAAATATACGGTGATAAACAAAGGCTAATAAATAATAAAATATATCCTAATACGACTAATTTGTCGCAGATGTTTTTAAACTTAAAAAAGAATATTTCCATTCGTTTATAGATTACGGCGTCTCTCATATGTTCAAGGCTATCTGACATTTTATCAAAAATTTCCTTTGGTACTTGGCCATCAATATACTGCGTGCTATATTTTCCTTCATTATAGAGTGTATAATCCCTGTCTGCGCTTTCATGCTCAAGGTTTGAGAGTTTATGTGCTGCTTCCGCAATTTTTTCAGCATCATCTTGACATTTTTTTGAAATTTCTGAAATGAAAGAGGTTAGTGACAGGATGAATGATGGTACGATCACGGCGTATGTAATACTTTCAATGTGATTTGTCGGGAATATAGTACTTATAATTGAAATTATAAACAAAGCAATGGCAAAAGCTTTTTCTACACCTTTTTTCATTTAATTACCTCTTTTATCTTTATGCGATTAATTATACCATATTTCTTTAATAACTGCAACTATCTCTCAAAATTTGATACGCAGTAAAGGAGAATTAAGGGATTGAGAAATGCGGGTGAAAATGTTATACTATTTAAAGAGGCGCAAATACTATGAAAAAAGTTAAAGGATTGATTATAATGCTTATAATTTCACTTTCATTGTTTAGCTTAACCGCTTGTCAAAACGGCAGTAAAAATGCCACTTACGAACAAATTACACCACAGCAAGCCAAAGAGATTATGGATACTGAAACGGATTATATTATTATCGATGCCAGAACCGAAGAAGAATTTGCCGAGGGGCATATTGAAAATGCAATCTTGATTCCCGAATACGAAATTAAAGACCGAGCAGAAAAAGAATTGCCCGACAAAGAGCAATTGATACTTGTCTACTGCCGTAGCGGAAGACGAAGCAAAATTGCATCTGAAGAACTTATAAATTTAGGTTATACCAATGTAAAAGAATTTGGTGGTATTATCGACTGGCCGTATGAGGTTGTAAAATAAGGAAGAATGCTATGATTAATTATAAAACAGAGGCGCGGGAACGCTTTGGCGACACCGATGCCTATAAAGAGTATGCGAAAAAGACTGCAAACTACACAAGCGATAAATGGCAAGAGGCAAACGATGGACTAATGCGGGCTCTCGGCAAATTTGCCGAGTGTATGAATAGCGGACATGCCGCTGACTCGCCCGAGGCTCAGACACTTGTAAAAGAACTGCAAAACCACATCTCCGAAAACTATTACACCTGTACTAACGAAATCTTAGCAGGACTGGGGCTTATGTATGTCGCCGATAAACGTTTTAAAAACAATATTGATAAACACGCTGTCGGTACGGCAGAGTTTGTTTCAAAGGCAATAAAAGTTTATTGCAGTAAATAAAATCTATTTTTAAGGAGAATTACAATGACCTTAAAACTGTTTATCTCAGCAATAACAAAATTTTTATTAGGCATATGCTTAGTAGGTCTTCTCATATTCTTGCCTGCAGGCAGTTTGTCTTTCTTTAATGGTTGGTTACTCATGGGAATTTTGTTTATTCCAATGTTCTTTGCGGGAATTGTAATGATGCTCAAAAACCCTGACCTATTAAAAAGCAGACTGAACGCAAAAGAAAAAAGGAAAGAGCAAAGTCTTGTTGTGAAACTGAGCGGTCTTATGTTTGTGGCTGGGTTTATTGTTGCAGGGCTTGGCTTCCGCTTTAATTTATACACCTTGCCAAAAGGTGTTTCCATCGGTGCGGCGGTGGTGTTCTTGGTGGCATACATTCTCTATGCCGAGGTGCTTAGAGAGAATACATATTTAAGCCGTACTATCGAAGTACAGGAAAACCAAAAGGTAATAGATACGGGACTTTATGGAATTGTCAGACATCCAATGTATAGTGTAACCTTGCTTTTGTTTTTATCAATGCCGTTGGTATTAGGCTCCATATATTCGTTTCTAATTTTCCTTGCATATCCTTTTATCATAGCAAAAAGGATTAAGGACGAGGAAAAATTCCTTGAAAAAGAGCTTGACGGCTACGTTCAGTACAAACAAAAAGTCAAATACCGATTAATACCTTTTATATGGTAAAAAAGCAAAATTAACCGCCAAGGCATACCCTTGGCGGTTTTACTGTATATTGCACCCAAATTTTGCAAAATTATATAAATTAGTCTGCGAAGCAGACACCGAACCTCTTAACTATTCACTATTACTTATTACTTCCAAAAATCCTCTATCAAAAATCGCAGTGAATAGTGAAGAGTGAAAAGCGAAGAGTGAAAAAGTAAAAATCCCCATTCTTACGAATGAGGATTTTTGGTCCGAGTGTTCATAACCAACCTGGGCCGCGAGATACGGGTTATAAAAAAGAAGTGCCTTAACTACGCGTTTGCGTGTCAAGGCACTTGACTGGTCGAGGTGACAGGGCTCGAACCTGCGGCATCTAGTTCCCAAAACTAGCGCCCTACCAACTGGGCGACACCTCGTTATTGATATTGTTTGCAAGTATTTATTATATTTCATAAAGTAATATTTGTCAACTTATTTTGTTTATGTTGAAAAATTTTCAAAAATAAGTATAATAATATTGTATATTCAAAATGGGGTGGTGTTGCCGTATGAAAATTTTATGTATAGGGGATGTTTGCGGTAGCATTGGCTGTAAAATGCTCGAAAAGCATATGAGCCGCATAAAAAGGGAACACGGCATTGATTTTATAGTTGTAAATGGCGAAAACTCGGCGGATGGTAACGGCATTATGCCGCAAAGTGCCGATTGGCTGCTAAATATTGGTGCCGATGTAATCACGGGTGGTAACCATTCTTTTCGCCGTGAGGAAATTTTTCCGTACTATGAAAATAATCCTTGTGTTTTGCGCCCCCATAATTTAAAGGTTGCTGATTACGGCAGCGGTTATTATCTTGCCGATTTAGGTTGCACAAAGATTGCGGTTATAAATCTTAGCGGTAAAATTTATCTTGACCGCCATGATGCCGACAACCCTTTTATTGTGGCAGATGAACTGTTGAACAAAGCACGGCAAGATGGCGCAAATATAATTTTGGTCGATTTTCACGCCGAGGCCACAAGCGAGAAGAGAGCAATGGGCTTTTATCTTGATGGTAAGGTGTCGGCGGTGTTTGGCACACATACACATGTTAGAACTGCCGATTTGCAAATTTTGCCCGAGGGCACGGGCTACATAACAGACCTTGGTATGACAGGCCCTAAAAACTCGGTGCTTGGTGTTAAAAGTGAGATTATTATAAATCGATTAAAAAGTAATGATATGAGCCGTTTTGAATTGGCTGACGGGCCGTGTATGATAAATGGCTGCATATTTGAAATTGATGAAAAAACAGGCAAAACAATAGGTGTAACACCTATATATTACGAATAAAATTTAAATAATATAAAAAGGGAGGTGGCAGTATGAAAAGGTGTATAGCAATACTTTTATGCGTGTGTTTGATATTTACACTGTGTTCTTGCACAAAGGCGCAAAAACCATCTGATGAGCCGAATATACAACAGTCGGTATATGTTGGCGATGGTATTAGTCTTGCGTGCAATACTGCCGACTCTTTTAACCCATACAAATCCAAAACAAAGCTCAACCGCCTTATCGGACAGCTGCTTTACGATACGTTGTTTATGGTTGATAATTCATATAGCCCCATTAATGTTTTGGCCGAAAAGGTTGTTACCGAAAACGGCGTTTGCACAGTTACTATAAAAACAGCACTGTTTAGTGATGGCACGGCGGTAACAAGTGAAGATATACTTTATTCCTTTAATCTTGCAAAGGCATCAGCCAGATATTCCGCAATGCTTGCGGGCATAACCGTAACTGCCGCAGCCGATACAAAAACAGTTACTTTTACATCAAGTAAAAAAGATATTTATATGGCAAATTTGTTGACATTCCCAATAATTAAAAAGGGCAGCGATTTGCTGACAAATGAAGATAAGGTTGAATTGCCGCCAATTGGCAGCGGCCGATATAAGCTAAATGATGATTTAAAAGGCCTTACGGCAAACGCAAATCATCACTCGGCAGTGCCTACAGTAAAAAGCGTTAAGCTTATAAACACACCGGATGAAGAGGCATTGTCGCACGCTATCGAAATCGGCGCGGTTGATATGTATTATACCGACTTGTCTGACTGTAATATTCTCAGAATGAGTGGTAACCGCGTGAATGTGCCACTTAATAATTTGGTTTATATAGGTGTTAATCTTAATAAATCAATTTTAAAGAATGCATATATGCGCCACGGACTGTCTGCAGCGCTCAACCGAGAGAAAATTTGTGAGGATGCATATTATACAAATGCCGTTGCCGCAACGGGTGTATATAACCCCGCTTGGCAGGCGGTAAAAGGTATACAAAGTATACAAACTACAAGTAAATTTGATATTTCTATTGAGAATTTTAAAAAAATAGGTTATAATAAGAAAAATAATGAGGGATTTTTTGTCAATGCCAATGATGATGTTATAGAACTGAGCCTATTGGTAAATAAGGAAAATACCTTCAGAAATAACGCGGCCGAGCTTATCGCATCGCAGTTGGCGACAGCGGGTATCAAGATAAAAATCGAAAGTGTACCGTATAATCAGTACACCGCAAGGTTAAAATCGGGTCAGTTTGATTTGTATTTGGCAGAAGTAGCCATAAACGAAAATATGGATTTAACCGAGCTTTTGTGCTCAGGCGGCAAGGCGGCTTACGGCATAGAAAAGGTTATTGAGAAAACCGAAGATAAAAAAGATACCGATAAAAAAGAAGAAAATGAACCACAGGCGATAGGGCTTGAGCAGGTTGTAAAGGGTGTTTATAAAGGCACAAACACCGTTTCGGATGTAGCATCTATGGCAGTGTCCGAGATGCATATTATCCCTTTGTGTTACAGAACGGGAATTTTGTTTTGCAGCAGTGAAGTTAAAAACCCAACAGTAACATCAACTATGGATATTTACGGCGTTTTAAATACGCTTGTTTTAGAGTAGGAGGAAATTTATATGATCGCTTATGAAACAAGACTGGGAACTATCAGCATTACCAACGAATATCTCACAAAACTTATCGGTAATGCCGTTTCATCCTGCTATGGTGTTGTTGGTATGGCACCGGGTGGCAAGAGACAGCGCATTTTAGGTTTGTTATCCAAAAAGGAATATGCAAATAAGGGAATTGTCGTAAGAGGCAATGAGGACAGCATCTCTGTTGACCTTCACATCATTGTTTCTTACGGTATGAATATTAACGCTATTGCTAAAAGTATTGTAAATAAAGTTAGATTTACAGTGGATGAAGCAATCGGCATTAAGGTTGAAAAAGTTACCGTTAAGGTTGATGGTATAGAAGAATAATTTTGACCTTTTAAAAGGAGTTGTTTTATTTTGTTTAACGGAGATATGTTGCGCGATGCCATTATTTCGGCAGCAAACAATATAGCTAATAATCGCAAACAGGTTGATGACCTAAACGTTTTCCCCGTGCCTGATGGAGATACGGGTACAAATATGTCGCTCAGTATCGGTAACGCCGCAAGAGAGCTTGAAAATCTTGAAGGCGAAACTGCAGGTAACGTTGCAAAGGTTGCAGCATCAGCACTGCTTCGCGGTGCGCGTGGTAACTCGGGCGTTATTACATCCCTTTTATTCCGCGGTATTGCAAACGGTTTAAAGGGCGCTGAAACTGTAACGGCAGAAAACTTAAAGGAAGCATTCCGTTTAGGTGTTGAAGCGGCATACAAAGCCGTTATGAAGCCCACAGAGGGTACAATACTTACAGTTGCGCGTGTTGCCGCCGAATATGCCGAGCAGGCATTTGCAAACGGTGCCGATGCGTTGTCAGTGTTTGAAGCCGCAATGGAGGGCGCAAATAAAGCCCTTGCCGAAACCCCCGAGCTTTTGCCCGTGCTTAAACAAGCGGGTGTTGTTGATGCGGGCGGCCGTGGTTTTGTTGTTATACTTGAAGGTATGTACTCGGTATTCAAAAACGGCGAAATGATAGAATCGGCAGGTGCCGCCTCTACCGCAGAAGAAAGCAGTGAGGACGAGTGGGAGAGCAGAAATGCCGCAGGTGAGTTCGAGACCGAAATTACCTTTACCTACTGCACTGAGTTTATAGTAAACCGCGATGAAACCATCACAAAAGAGCCGAGTGAACTAAAAAGTTTTCTTGAAACCATAGGCGACTGCGTTGTTGTGGTTGATGATGAAGAAATCATAAAGGTTCACGTTCATACCGACCATCCCGGTAAGGCACTTGAAGAGGGTATTACATTTGGTCAGCTTGTAAAGCTCAAAATTGAGAATATGCGCGACCAGCACGAGCGCGCTAAGCACGATTCAATCAAGAAGGCTAAAAAGGCACCAAAGAGTGAATCTCGCGAGGAAACCTTTACTCCCGTAGAGCCTACAAAAGAGGTTGGCTTTGTATCGGTAAGTGCAGGTGCAGGTCTTGAAGAATTATTTAAAGATTTGGGCGTTGATACCGTTGTTTCGGGTGGTCAGACAATGAACCCGAGCACCGATGATATCTTGCGTGCGGTTGAAGCAACTCCCGCAAAAACAGTATTTGTTTTGCCCAATAATAAGAACATTATTATGGCGGCTGAGCAGACTATACCGCTCAGTACCCGCAAGGTAATCGTTTTGCATACCCGTACAATTCCGCAGGGTATTACTGCAATGCTTAATTTCGACCCCGAGGCTGATGATGATACAAATGCTATCGCAATGGCAAAAGCATTTGAAAGCATTTCAACCGGACAAATTACCTATGCTGCAAGAAACTCTAATTTTGATGGCAAGGATATCAAAGAGGGTCAGCTTTTGGCACTTGATAACGGCAAGGTTTCCTTTACGGAGAATGACCTTGAAAAGTGCATGCTAAAGCTTGTTAAGCAGCTTGTTAAGAAAGACAGCAGCTTCTTAACCGTTATTTACGGCGAAGATGTTACCGATGAAAAGGCGGCCGAAATTGAAGCGGCATTAAACAAAAAATTCTCCGATAAGTTGGAGATTACCTTGGTAAACGGTGGTCAACCGGTTTACTACTTTATCATTTCTGTTGAATAGGATTTAAAAGAATGTTATCAGATATTACAAATATCAGATATTTAAAGGGTGTTGGCGAAAAACGCGCCCAGCTTTTATCAAAGCTGGGTGTGAATACCGTCGGCGCTCTTTTGTCTTTTTATCCGCGCGATTATAAAGATTTAAGCAAAATAAAACTCATTTATGATACATATCTTGATGAAACGGTTTGCGTAAAAGCCAAAATAGTTACCCCCGTTACCGAGCATTACATACGCAAAAATATGACTATTTATAAGTTTGCCGTGGCGGATGAAAGCGGCGCTATGAGTGTTACTCTTTTTAACACCAAATACACCGCTAAAAAACTGCACGAGGGTAGTGAGTATCTCTTTTACGGCAAAATGTCGGGTGGAATTTTCAAAAGAGAAATGTCGGCACCGGAAATATATGAGAGTGGCAATAATTCCATTATGGCGGTGTACCCTTTAACACAGGGTATATCTTCAAAATATCTTTCGGGCATTATAAAAACTGCGCTTATGTCTTGCAAAGCGGTAGATATTATACCCGAAAAGATAAGGGCGGAGTATAACCTTTGTGATATAGATTTTGCGCTCGAAAATATACATTTTCCCAAAAGCCCCGAAGCGCTCGAAAAGGCAAAACGGCGACTTGTTTTTGAGGAACTGTTTCTACTGCAAAGCGGTATGATGTACCTTAAAAATAAGCAGCGCGGAAAAACCGCAGTAGTGATTAAAAACGATTACACTAATGAGCTTTTAAAAAATTTACCCTTTACGCCAACCGCTTCTCAGCTTAAATGTATAGGCGAGGCACTTGCTGATATGGGTCGTAGTGCCCCAATGAGCCGACTTTTGCAGGGAGATGTTGGTAGCGGTAAAACCTTGGTTGCCGCGGCGCTTATGTACAACTCTGTTAAAAACGGCTATCAGGCGGCGCTTATGGCACCTACCGTTATTTTGGCGGAGCAGCATTATGAGAGCTTTTTAAAATTTTTCAAAAACACAGGTATTAATTGCGCGTTGGTTACAAGCTCGCTCACTGCGGCAAAGCGAAAAAAACTTGCCGAGAGCATTAAAAATGGCGAAATAGATGTTGTTATCGGCACCCACTCGGTGTTGAATGAGCAAATACAGTTTGATAATTTAGGGCTTGTAGTAACCGATGAGCAACACCGCTTCGGTGTAGCGCAAAGGGATGCGCTTACCAAAAAAGGCAACAGCCCGCACACGCTTGTTATGTCGGCTACACCCATCCCCAGAACTCTTGCAATGGTTATATACGGGGAGCTTGATGTAAGCGTAATTACCGAGTACCCAAAGGGCAGAAAAGCGATAGAGTGTTATGCCGTTGGCAAAGAACTGCACGAGCGTGTATATAACTATATAAAGAAGCATATAGATGAGGGCCGCCAGGGTTATATAGTGTGTCCGTTGGTAGAAGAGGGCGAAACCGCGCGCATTTCGGCCGAAGAATACTATAAGCAATTATCACAAAATGAGTTTAAAAACTATAAATTAGGGCTCTTGCACGGCAAAATGTCATCCGCGGCTAAAGAAAAGGTTATGCGAAGCTTTTCTATGGGAGAAATCGACCTACTTATATCAACAACGGTAATAGAAGTTGGTGTTGATGTGCCAAATGCCGCAATAATGGTAATTGAGGATGCCGAGTGCTTTGGACTGTCGCAACTGCATCAGTTGCGCGGTCGAGTAGGTAGGGGAGAACACAAATCGACCTGTATATTAATATCAGGCACGGGGGATGCCGCCACCAATAGCCGCCTTAAAGCAATTTGCAAAAGTAACGATGGCTTTAAAATTGCCGAGGAGGATTTAAAGCTTCGAGGACCGGGCGACTTTATGGGCAAGAGGCAACACGGCTTGCCGCAAATGAAAATCGCCGACCTTAACAGCGATTATGAAATTTTAAGCTATACTTCACACGCGGCACGTCAGACGCTTACTGCCGATTCCAATTTGCGCAACCCCGAAAACGCGTTACTTAGAGATAAAATACTTAATATGTTTTCATTAACTTAAAAACCACAAGCATTTGCTTGTGGTTTTTAAGTTGACAAATATATTACATTTGTAATATAATATTAAAGTATGAATTAATGTCAAAGGGAGAAGTATTATGTCGAATGAAAAATTGATTATTTCTTCAAAAAAATACAGGGGAGATTCCACGGTGATTTCTATTCGCCTACCCGATGAATTGGTTAAGAAACTAGACACAATTGCCGAAGGAACGGGCAGAACCCGCAATGAAGTTATTCAAAAGTGTCTTGGGTTTGCGGTCGATAATTTGCAAATTAAAGAATATTAATTAGGGGAACAAATAATGGCAGTTTTTAAATGTAAAATGTGCGGCGGAAGTTTAGATATAGCAGAAGGCGTATCTATTGCTACTTGCGAATATTGCGGCACAAAACAAACAATTCCTAAATTAAAGGATGATGTTGTTACCAATCTTTTTAATCGTGCCAATAATTTACGGCTCAAATGCGAGTTTGACAAAGCAGAGCAGGTTTATGAAAAAATATTAGATATTGACAATACCGATTCTGAAGCACACTGGGGTATTGTGCTTTGTAAATATGGTATTGAGTATGTTGAAGATCCAAAAACATATTTAAGAATTCCCACCTGCCATAGAACGCTCTATGAAGCGGTTCTTACAGATGTTGATTATCTTGCCGCAATCGAAAATGCTGATGCTGAGCAAAAAGAACTTTACATAGAAGAAGCGAAAATAATTGATAAACTGCAAAAAAACATACTAACTATCGTGAATAACGAAGAACCGTTCGATGTTTTTATTTGTTATAAGGAAACCGATGAAAACGGCAAGAGAACGGTTGATAGCGTTATCGCAAACGATCTTTATTATCAGCTTACAGGAGAGGGCTTTAAAGTTTTCTATGCCCCTATAACGTTGGAAGATAAACTCGGTTACGAGTACGAGCCGTATATCTTTGCTGCGCTTAATTCGGCAAAGGTAATGCTCGTTGTCGGCACAAAACCCGAATATTTTGACTCTGCTTGGGTTCGCAATGAATGGTCAAGGTTTATTAAACTCACAAAAACCGACCGTTCAAAATTGCTAATTCCTTGCTATAAAGATATGGATGTTTATGAATTGCCCGATGAATTTGCGCATTTACAGGCACAGGATATGGGTAAAATCGGATTCATAACCGACGTTATCAGGGGACTTAAAAAAGTATTTAATAAAGAGCAACAATCAAAGGAACGGCAAAAAACAATGCCAAAAAACTTTTCGCCAATGAAAAGGATTGCGCCTGTGGCTATCCCCGTGCTGATTTTTTTAATTATCGCTATGGCTGTGTTACCCCAAAAAATATTGAGTTCGACTGATAATAGCAGCTTTATTGAAGAAAATAGTTCCTTTTCTCAAGACAATTCAAGTTATACTGAATCACAAATAGGTGGAACAGATAATTCTAGTTTGGGGTCTATTCCAACACAGAGTGAAATAAACAAACCTATTAGTAATAATCATGATGATACAACAAACGAAACAGCGCATCAAAATAATGCATCAAATGTCTCAAATTCACAACCAACGAATAATGATTCGGAAACATCTAAACCCTTCAAACTAATGTGCCCTTTGCCCAAAGATAGTTTCTATCTTACCGGAACTTATGGTAGAGGTCATAATGGAATAGATTTGGCAGCACCCCTCGGTACTTCTATTTATGCAGCAGAGTCGGGCACGGTTGTTTTTTCAGGATGGGATAATAGCGATGGGTTTAAGATAATTGTTGATCACGGGAGTGGATTCACAACCGTTTATGCGCATTGTAGCGAACTTCTTAAGGAAAATGGAGACGAAGTTCAAGCTGGCGAAATTATAGCAAAGGTAGGTTCTACAGGTTTGGCAACAGGATATCATTTGCATTTTGAAGTTATCGAGAACAAAACTAGTATTGATCCAATGCAATATATAGAGTTGAATTAAAAAATAAATCGATTTAGGACAAAGATAAAATGTAACACCAAATGTGGATAGATATAAGCACAGTATAGAGTTATTTTAAGGGGAATAAATAATGGCAATTTTTAAATGTAAAATGTGCGGTGGCACGCTTGAAGTGAATAATGAAACCGTTGCAGTATGCCAGTATTGTGGTACGAAACAAACGTTGCCCAAACTGGATGATGACCGCAAGGCAAATCTATATGACCGCGCAAATCATTTTCGCCGTAATAACGAATTTGATAAAGCAATGGGTATTTATGAACAAATACTCAATGATGACAATACCGATGCTGAAAGTTACTGGTCTTTGGTGCTTTGCCGCTATGGTATTGAGTATGTGGAAGACCCTACTTCTCACAAGAGAATTCCTACAGTAAACCGCGCTCAGTTTACATCTGTTTTTGATGATGAAGACTATAAATCCGCGTTGCAATATGCAGACGGTTATCAGAAAGCAATTTATGAGCAGGAAGCGGCGGCAATTAACGAAATTCAAAAAGGTATTCTTGCTATTTCGGGGCGGGAAGAGCCCTTTGATGTATTTATCTGCTATAAAGAAAGCGATAATAATGGTCGCAGGACGCCTGACAGTGTCTTAGCAACCGAACTGTATCACGAGCTTGTTCGTGAAGGTTTTAAGGTGTTCTTCTCACGCATCACACTCGAAGATAAATTAGGTCAGGAATATGAGCCGTACATATTTGCAGCACTGAATTCTGCAAAGGTAATGGTAGTGCTTGGCACTAAACCTGAATACTTTAATGCAGTATGGGTTAAAAACGAATGGAGTCGTTATCTCGCACTTATTAAAAACGGTGCGAGAAAAATTCTTATTCCCGCATACAAGGATATGGACCCCTATGACTTGCCAGAAGAGTTTTCGCACTTACAAGCACAGGATATGTCGAAACTAGGTTTTTTGCAGGATTTAACGCATGTTATTAACAAGTTGATTGAGAATAACACTAAAAATCATAATACTTATATAACAACAAATTCACAAGAATCTTCCAGGGAAATTATATCGGTTTTGTTAAAAAAAGCATATATTTTGTTAGGAGATGGTGAATTTAAAAAAGCAAATTCTACATGTGAAAAAATTTTAGACTATGACCCCGAAAATGCATTGGTATATCTTTACAAGTTAATGATAGATTACCGAATAAAAAAGCGTGAGGATTTGTCGAGTTGCTTTTTATCATTTGAAAATAACAAAAATTATAAAAAAGCAATTACTTTCGGAAATAATGAACTGAAATTAGAATTAAAGGAATATATAAATTCCATCAAAAAGAAAGATGAAATACGCAATAACAAGCGGAAATTATGGTTGAATAATTTTTATAAAAAAGTTAGTAAAATTTTGTTAATAACAAGTATTGTTGTATTGTTGGCAATATCTATCGGTTTACTGGTAACAAAAATTATTATTCCTAATAGAACATACAAATTAGCGCTTGAAGCGATTAATGAAAAAGATTATATCACAGCATATGAAACTCTTGGCACCCTTGAAGATTATAAGGATAGCGTTAAATTATCAAATGAGATATATTTTGATTATAACCTTCAAAAAATTAAAAAATCAAATATTGGCGACACGATATCATTAGGTGGTTTTTATTATGATTGGAGCGTTGCATACAAAGATGACAGTAAAGTATTATTACTATGCAATCAATTACTTCAATGTACGGGCGATACTGATGATTATAACGCTTCCAATGGTGATATAAACCTTATTGGTGGTTGGGAAAAAAGTTCATTAAGGACTTACTTGAATGATGAGTTTTATCGTAAGGAAGTACCGAGTTTTTTGCACGATTATATAGTAAAAGAAACTGTCAACGATAATATTTTCATTTTGAGTTCCGGTGAGTTTATAAAATATAATATTTTATCTCCACAAACGCAAATTCTTAGAGATGTTGATGTGATGGGTTATACGATTTTGCAGGGCAATGGTAATATATCAAAGGTTAGATACGCTTCCGTACCTGGATGGCCTGATGGTAAGCTGTCAAATTCAAAAATTACTGAGTATTTCAATAAACATAGAGATCAAATCAATCGTAATCGCGAGATTAGATTTGCTAATTATAGACCTGCTATGTGGGTGGATATAAGCGGAATAGAATAAGGAGGAAATTAAAATGGCGAAAATAGCAGATATAATTAAATATGAAGGTGATAACAGCACATTTATTTGGAAACATCCATGTGAAGACTTTAATAGTTTAACCCAGTTGATTGTTCACGAGAGCCAAGAAGCAATCTTCTTTATGAACGGACAGGCACTTGATATGTTTGGTGCTGGTCGTTACACCCTTGAAACCCAAAACATCCCGCTTATTGGGAAGGCGCTTAACAAAGCAACCGACGATAAGACCCCCTTCCACTGCGAAGTCTATTTCATCAATAAGACCGAGCAAATGAATATTAAATGGGGAACCGACTCCCGTGTTCAGTACATAGAGCCCACTTATGGTTTCCCACTTTCTATCGGCGCATCGGGTGAAATGTCTCTCCGTGCTGAAGACAGCAGAAAATTGCTTTTGAAATTGGTTGGCACCGAGAATTATCTTGGTCAGCAGCAGTTGACCAACTACTTCCGTTCATTCCTTATGACCCGTGTGAAGACATACATTGCACAGGTTATGAAGACCAATAGCATTAACATTTTCGAGATTGATGAAAACCTCACCTTGTTTTCTGATTCAATCAAAAACTTGCTTATAAAAGATTTTGCAGAATATGGTGTAGCACTTGAACAATTCTTTGTAACCACCATTTTGAAGCCGGATGGCGACAAGCAGTATGAGAAATTTAAGGAATTGCATTTCCGCCAATACGCTGATATTGCTGAAGCAAGATTAAAACAGCAAACCGATATTATCGATGCCGAAACCGAAGCCAAAAAGGTTGTTATCGCATCGAAGGCAATGGCGACTAAGCGGGCACAAGAAGGATATACATACAGCCAAGAGCGTGGTTTTGATGTTGCTACAAAGGTTGCCGAGAACGAAGCAGTTGGCGAGTTCACAAATATGGGTGTTGGTTTTGGAACTATGGCAGGAGTCGGTGGCGCTGTAGGCGGTATGGTCGGCAGTATGATGAACGATGCTATGAACTCTGCAACCACATCCGCAGCGCCGGTAGACAATATGGCGGCATTTAAAGCAAAAATTGAGAAATTAACCATGATGAAAGAAGCAGGAATGCTTTCCGAAGAGGAATTCAACAATTTGAAGGCAAAATTGCTTTCGGAAATTTTATAAGGAGTGATTAAAATGAATGCAAAAAAATTATCTATAAGTATTATCCTTGTAATATTTGTCTTGTTCGGTGCTATTTCAGCTATCGTATATGATAAATCTGACAGTGTAGATATTATATGCTATGAAGGTTCTTACGCCGAGGAATATGCCAAAGAACATAATATCGACCTCGAAATCATTTCCGATTCGGATGCTTATATCGGCATATTAAATCTTGAGAATTTTGATTATAACAATGATGGCACTATAGTTGCCTATAAGGGTAATAGTGAAAAAATCGCCATCCCTACCGAGATTAAGGGTGTTAAAATCACCAAGGTTTCGGAAAAGGCATTTGAAAATGCTAAGAATCTAAAGAGTATATATGTTCCTAAATCGGTTACAACATTTGAAGCGAAACCCCTTGAAAATGTTGCGGTTTATATGTATGAAGATACCGATTTGTATAAAAATCTTTCAAAGGATGAAGCGGTGAAATTTGAAATAAAAACTATTCCCGATTCATACTATGTTGATTTTTATACTGCAAATATTCCATTCTCTTATGATAATATTTCGGATAAGAGTATCGATATAAATCGTTATTATGGATATAATGAAGTTGTTTTTATTCCGGAAAGTGTTGACGGAAAGATTGTTACTGCAATTTCTTTCGATGCATTAGCTAACGGTGTGGAAACAATAGTAATCCCGAAAAGTGTTACCAGCATAAAAGGTAATTTGTACAGTAACCGTTATGATCTTACTTTCCTTATCGGTATGCTGATTGCTTTTGTTGGTACTATTATTGCGGTTGCATTTGTGCTTGCATTAAAGGTTGATACAAAAGAGAAAATGTTCTTGAACATTTCCCAATTCAAAACAGCATACATAGTTACTATTCTTTCGGCGATTTTAGGCGGCGTCTATCTATTCGTAGCAGCCGTGCCCGATTTTATCGTTTATATCGCTGCCATTTTGGCTTATGCTCTTGCTGTTATTTCAATAATTAAGGCGAAAATGGCTGTTTCTGTTGTCGCAGGCATTGATGAAAAAATCAAGGTTCATACCTTCTTTATTAAAACGCTCACTGTCGATGCACAACACCTTATGAACGCTTCCAAGACCGCAGAACTAAAAGCTCTTACCAAAAAGGTGTATGAAGCGGTTCGCTATTCTGACCCTATGTCCAATGCAGCACTCGTTGAGGTGGAAGATAAAATTAAAAATGGTTTTGTTGATTTCGAAAATGCGGTAAATGCAGAAGACTATGAACTTGCGGCTTCTACTGCCGCGGAACTGATTTCACTTATTGATGTGAGAAACAAGAAATGCAAATTACTTAAGTAGTTTTAGGTAGAAAGAATAAAACTAAAAAGCACGGATTAAATCCGTGCTTTTTGCTTTAAAATAAAATACCTATTATTGCCGCTAATGCCGCCGCTATGGCGCCCCACACCACATCCCTTATAAAATGCACGCCGCAAAGCACTCGCGTTACGGCCAAAATAACGGCGAGTAGTGTTAAAACAACACCAAGCGGCACCGATACATACATCACACAAAAGCCGATTACAAAGGCCGAAAATGTGTGGCGCGAGGGACAGGAAAGACCCTTTGTGTCCTTTTTATATAGCGGTGTTATATCATACTTTTCATACGGGCGAGGAAGGTTTATTATCCGCCTTACGATACTTAAAATAATAAAAGAAATAAAGGGGATAAGTATTATTTTTAATAGCCCGCTATATGAAATAAGGTATAAATAGATTAAAAAAGCGGGAAAGAAAATGTAAACGGCAACGGTTATTACCTTACCTAACAGTACAACTATATTTTTTAGAAAAATATGATTTTCCAAAAAAGAAAGCATCTTTTTGTAAGAATTTTCACTCATAAAATTACCCTTTTTTTGTTTCTTAAATAATATAGTAATATAAACTGAAAAATTAGTCAAATATTTTTTAAAAACCTCTTGAATATTCGGTTTAAAGTGGTATACTTTAGTTGAATTTTGGCGGGGAGATGTTGGTATGTCTGCGAGTGTCAAACGAGTTGATATGTGTAACGGCCCGATTTTTCCAAGTGTGGTTAAATACACAATTCCTATTATTCTAACAGGACTACTGCAACTGCTTTTTAACGCTGCCGACCTTATTGTTGTAGGTTGGTTTTGCGGCAGTAACAGTGTAGGCGCCGTGGGTGCTACAGGTTCGCTGGTTAGTCTTATAGTTAATTTTTTCATCGGTATGTCATCGGGCGTGAGTGTTATTGCCGCAAATTCAATAGGCGCAAGGAATAAAGACGGCACAAGCCGAATAGTTCATACCGCCGTATTTTTGGGAATTATTGTGGGTGCTTTTTTAACGGTTGCAGGCCTAATTTTATCAACGCCTTTACTTACACTTATGGATACACCGAGTGAGCTTTTGCATCTCTCAAGTATTTATACAAAAATCTATTTTTGCGGTATGATACCGAATTTTGGATTTAATTTTTGCGCCGCAATACTGCGTGCCGCAGGGGACACAAAAACCCCGATGAAATATTTAAGTCTTGCGGGCGTAGTTAATGTTGTGCTTAATATAGTATTTGTAACAGCATTTAAAATGGATGTTGCGGGTGTTGCGTTAGCTACAGTGCTTTCTCAATTAATGTCTTTTATACTTGTATTAAGGGCGTTAGCGGTGCGTGATGATGAAGTAAAGCTTGATATAAAACAGTTGAAAATACATTTGGAGCCGTTTAAGAAGATAATTACTATTGGCTTGCCAGCAGGCCTTCAGTCATCGATATTTGCTTTTTCAAATGTAATTATTCAGTCCTCGGTTAATTCCTTTGGCGCGGCGGCGGTTGCCGGTAATGCGGCGGCGGCTAATTTAGAGGGATTTGTATACGTTGCGATGAACGCCTTTTATCAAACATCCCTTAACTTTACGGGACAAAATATCGGTGCGGCAAAACCGCAACGGGTTAAAAAGTCGCTTGTTATGTGCTTGATGTGTGCGGCAACGGTAGGGCTTATTTTAGGTACCGTTTTCCGCTTATTATCTCCGCAACTTTTATCCTTCTACATAAAAGATAGTCAAGAATCCATAATGTATGGAATAACTCGTATGTCAATTATATGCCAGTTCTATTTTTTGTGCGGAATTATGGAGGCGCTTGTGGGCTCGTTGCGTGGAATGGGTGCATCGCTTACAAGCTTGATTATTTCAGTTGTAGGTGTGTGCGGTGTACGACTCGGTTGGATATTCACTGTATTTCGAATTCCGCAGTTCCATACGCTTGATAGTTTGTATTTTTCCTATTTAATCTCCTGGACAGCGTGTATAATTGTACAAATAATAGCGTTTACAATAATATATAAAAAGATTAGCAAAAAAGTGTTCAAAAAAGAGCCCTAACGGCCAACCGTTAGGGCTCTTTTTTTGATGAAAAACATTAAATAAGGACTATCGTAACTTAAATATGGAAAATAGTTTCCACTTAGCTTTTTCGCCTTGTTACAAAAAATATTTTTAGGTATACTGACATTGGATATTTATATTCTCTCAGGAGGTAGAAATAATGAAAAAATTCATCAATAGTTTCACAAAACAAGGGCTGTCAATTATTTTGGCGCTTGCCATTATGTTGTGTTCTTTAACCGTTGGCTTTACTGTAGCTGCCGAGAACACCGAAACGGTGTCATTTACTTTAGATGCCGTAACAAACGGCGGTACGGTAGATGGCGGCGATACAAAGGCAGTGGAACTTACCGCAGGGACTGAATACACCTGTGATTTAACGGTAACTGCCCCCACAGGCCAGCAGTTTATCGGTTGGTCAACCGATAGCGGTGATTATGTAGGAGAACTTACATTTACACCCGAAAACAACACTACATATTATGCCATTTTCGGTGAAGTTATATATGTAGGAGGGACGGCTACAGATACTTCTGCGATACTTGGTAGTATTGATAATCCGTATACTGCATTTGGTTCAGGTACTATTTCGTCCAACCCGTTTACAAGCACTGCGGTTAACTGCGTTGTTGTTTTAAACGGTAGCGTTACGTTAAGTTCGATTTCGGGTTGGAGCAGAAGCGTAGATAAGTTACTTTATATTACAGGACTTGACCCCACAACGGGTGTTCAGAACACAACAAGCGTTAATGTGTCCACCTTTGCAACCGGTGTATCGGGACAGTCTAACGCTATATTCAAGCTTGGATTGTATATAGACAATATAACAGTTACCGCCGGCGGTAACTTCTATGTAAGAGGTAATGCATCAAATTTGCATCTTGGAAATAACGTTGATGGCGGCGGATATATGTATGTAACAGGTGCCGATAACAACCTTACATCTGTTTATATTGAATCCGGAGCTGGCAATATAAAAAGTATTGTTCCGGTAAATCAGTCATCTGTTACGGTACAGAATGATTTAACGGTTGTTATGAACGGCGGTAAGCTCATCGATATCAATAACGGAATTAAGCTTGGCGGTAAAATAACAAGAAACGTAAACGTTATTATAAACGGATATGATAGCGCATCTTTACGTGTTAATACCGCAAACATTCAAAGTGTCGGTGGTGCGGTAAACTATATATTTAATAACAACACCAAAGCAAAAATAGAGGCAGTCAAATTATTGCTTAACTGCACAAACTATAATACTGTAGATACAGCAGTACCTACAACAGGCGGCTTCTACTATATTGACAGTGCCGAGGGCGGTAAAGTAATGCCGACCGAGACTGCGGGTAAATTCAAGGTAGAATTTGATGAAGGCAATAACTATATCACAGTAAACGGTACAAAAACGGAACTTGATAGCGATAACTGTTTTGAAATTGCTGCTTCATCCACTAATATTACCCCCACCGATAACGATTGGGTAAAGGTTGCCTACGGTTATGAAGAACCCGAAGAACCCGCACCCGAAGGTGCTGTATCCTTTACACTTGATGCCGCAACAAACGGCGGTACGGTTGACGGAGAAAACACAAAAGTAGTACAGCTTAATGCGGATGAAACATTTACAAACAATGTAACCGTAACAGCTCCCACAGGTCAACAGTTTATAGGTTGGTCAACCGATAAAGATGATTATGTTGGCAAACTTACCTTTACACCCGAAAAGGGTAAAACATATTACGCTATTTTCGGTGAGGTTATATATGTCGGCGGAACAGCAACCGATACTACCGCCGCAAAGGGTAGCAAAGCAAACCCTTATGCTTCTTTTAAATATGATGCAACTCTATGTCCCACCAACCCATTCTCAACAACTGCTAAAAACTGTATAGCCGTATTAAACGGTACAGTAACATTAGGTTCTATTTCTAATTGGTATAATACAAGATGCGCTAACGGACGTCTCTTGCTTACAGGTCTCGACCCCACAACAGGCGTTCAAAACGAAACAGCAGTTACTTTACAGCAGTTTGCCCTTGGTTTGTCCGGAGCGACAGTGGGTATCTTTGATAAGGGTGTTTACGTAGATGATTGTACTATCGTAAATGTATCTGCAAACCCTGCGTTTTATCTTCGCCAAGCAGCTAAGAATTTTAAAATAGGTACAGACGTAGAATACACAGGCACCGCACAGCTGCATATAGATGGTGTTGATGTAGATGTTCCCTCACTTTATATCGAATCGGGAATCAGTAAAGCATATTTCATAAGAACTACATATAACACTGCGCGTACCATTGCAGGTGATGCTACGATTGTTGTAAACGGCGGTTATTTAGAGAGATATGAGGGCGGTATTGCGCTTTCAGGCACCATAAACGGCAATGCAAACGTTGTTATTAACGGTTATACCGATGATAAAGCTTTGCGTATCAACACTCTTAATCTCCAAAACGTTGGCGGCGCTGTTAACTATATTTTCAATAACGGAACAAAGGCAAAAATTGCGGCTAAATACTTGCTTTTAAACTGCGACAACGATTCCAAGGTTAACGCCACTGTGCCTACAACAGGCGGCTTCTACTATATTGACAGTGCTGTGGGCGGTAAGGTAATGCCCACCGAAACTGCGGGCAAATTCAAGGTAGAATTTGATAAGGGCTATAACTATATTCAGGTTAACGGCGAAAGGGTAGCACTTGACAGCAACAACTGTTTTACCTTAACTGCCGCTGCTGCTACCACCGTTACACCCGCTGACAGTGATTGGGCGAAGATTACCTATCATTATGAGGCGGCCGCTTCTGAAGATAATATAATTAATGTTCCAGTAAACCATAAATTAGATTTATCAAAAATTGGTGTACTTTTCGAGGGCGATACAAATCCCGTAAATGGCGCCGAAGTTACTTGGGACAGTTGCAAGCTCCCCGAAGCCGAGATTGTAAACGGCACATTTATTGCCTTTAGTGAGGGCGAAACCTTGGTAACTGCTTCCAAAGACGGTAAAGCCACAGGTGTTACATTTAAAGTAACTGCTGATGCCGAGGTAAAAGAGGGCATGGTGCGCTTTACACAAGATGGGTTGACAGTTGAGCGCGTGGGTGCTGGCACGTACACCGTTACCGTTACTGAAACCAATGAAAAGGCACTTAAATACGGCACGTTGACTAATAACGCTCAACCCATAATAAAAGCGGTGGATAATACAGGCGTTACCTTTACCTTTACAACAGCTTTCCCCGAAAAAATGTCTATCACAGCGGAGTATATAACCAAGGCAGAAAGAGATGCATCAATTTATTTCTTGGGTGCACAGATTCGCCCCGAAACCAATGAATATACTGCGGGACTTCGTTTTATAAACCGTTTCCCGCAAATTACGGGCGATGGAGCTACCGCTACTATGGCAGACGGTTACACTCAGGCAGGTATAATAGTAATTCCCGAAATTCTTTGGGACGGTGTTACCATTCCTACAGCGGATGAGTTGTTAATACCCGCAGGTGATGAAGACGGTATTACTGAAATTTCACTAGGCCGTTATAATGCTCAGAACGTTCTTGTAAGAAATCTTATGTCATCTACCGCAGTATATTCCGATGCTACGGCAGCGGTTGTAGGTATTCCCGCTGATATGCAAAACGTTAAGATAGTAGCAATACCGTATATCATAGACGAAAATAAAAATATAACGTTTGTGGATGATGCGCAGATGAATAATGTATCTAAATCTTATGGAGAGATTTATGCAGCAGAGTTCCCGATAAGCGCAGCTACTAACTATGCAGATGCAAATATCAAGGATGTATTTGCAGTTATCGGCACTAATCACGAGTTGGATAACGACCCCAATTCCAACGCTATTACCTATGAATTGGGCGAGGAAATTACCTATAAAGTAGTAACTGCAGGCAACTATGGTTTTGAATATGAACTTTACAAGGATAATAACGGCGCCATCGCCGAGTATGGAGAGGCAGCAGTTGCGGGTGTTGAAACCTGCGTTAAGAAAGGCACTTATAATCCTGCAACCGATGGCCCCATATTTACCTTAACCACCCGTCTTGATAATCCTGGTACTGCACGTTTGGCTATTAAGGTTAAGGATGCTAACGGCGAGTATTTAAACTTCAAGGGTGATAAGAACTTATCGGTTACTGCCGCAGCCGGTGTCAACCAAATCGCACTTCCCACATATATGGTAGCAACTGAAAATGAGATGGATGCGTTCTATTCAACCATTAGCACTAACTATGCTTCACAGGTTGCACGTATGAAGGCAGGTCTTGAATCAGATGAATTTACAAATTGGTTTATGGGCACAAAAACTAAGGGCGAGGTTAAAACCTATAACGACGGAGTATCCGATGTATTTGAGGTAACCTACGTAGGTCCCACCGCAACAGGTAATTATCAGCAATATAGCATTGTTTTGGCAACCGTAGCTTCGATTGACGGATTTGACGGCAGTCCGCTGACGTCTGCCGATGTAGGCACGGGTAAATTCCCATATAACGATTATTTGAGCCGTCCTTCAACCTTCTTGATTTCGGTTCCGTCATCAGCAGCTGCTGATTCTTGCGAAATCGTATCGGGCTACTATGGATACGGCACATACAGCTGTCATTTCCAGCATCAAGCCAATACAATCTTTGTACAAACAACAGCTCACGGCGTGCTTAACCTCCAAAATGATGCATATTATATAAAAGCTTCTGAAATCGATTATACCGTAGGAGGCACAAAGAACGGCACCATGATTCATAGTGAGGAAAGCCCATACGACCTTTACGGTTATGGTGTTTTGGTTCGTGATTATATGTCGCTCCAGTTTGCAAAATATATGCCGCAGTTTAATGAAAATGCGGATATTACCACAAAGGGCGGTTCACAAGGCGGTTGGCAGGCTTTAGGTGTTGCCGCTGCCGATACCGATGTTAACATTTGTAACACCGCTATCACTTGGCTCACAATTGCCAAAGTTGAAAACGATGGTTTGTATGACGGTTGGATGCCTACCTACAGTGATGCATATAAGTACATTATGTCGCCAAATGCCGTTGTTTCAATCGGTAACCGTGCAGGCTTTAGACTTGATATTGAAGCCGCCCTCAGCGACCAAACCTGTCCGCTTTACGGCTTGCTTGCAATGTATAATATGTCAAAAACTGAAACAACATTTGCAGGCTACCAGTTCTCGAGCCATAGCTACACAAAACTGTTTGCGGATGCCTATGGCGAAGCATTTACAGTGTATATGAATAAATAATGAAAGGAGAATAAAAAATGAAAAAATATGAATCTCCCGAAATTATGATAGAAGAATTATTCGTTGAGGATGTTATTACAACCACCTTTACCGAGAGTGATAGTGATAACGAAACAGGATGGCTTGATAAATGGACTTCAGGCATACTTAATGGTTAATTTGTAGGGTTTAATGTAAATTAAACAACCTCCAAGTTATAACTATACAGAAAAAGGACCGCGTTTGCGGTCCTTTTTCTAATTGCTTATTAACAGCTCTTAAGCAGTCGAATATAAAATTCTGTTGCGCGGCAAAGCGCTTCTATGCGGATGCGCTCATTGTTGCCGTGAATGGTGGCACGTTCTTCACTTGTTAAATCCATTGCGGAGAAACGGTAAACCTTATCGCTTATTCTGCCGTAATGGCGGCTGTCCGAACACTGTACCATAAGGTAGGGGGAAACAATTGCACCCTGCCAGGTATTGGCAACGGCTGTGGCAACCTTTTCCCACTCCTCGCACTCGGTTTTTGAAATACGGCTTGGGTTAGTGCCTTCGAGCATAGTGATTTCGATATTTTTATCATCAACTGTTTTCTTTAGATACTCTAAAACACTGTCGGTAGTATCATACGGATTAATGCGGATGTTAGAAACCACCGATGCCGCAGGCGGTATAACGTTGGGTGCGGTACTGCCGTCCATTTGTGTAAATGCAACGGTTGTGCGCATAAGCGCGTTCAGTTCTCCGCCTGATTTTGTGCAAATCAAATCGAGCACGGGGTAGAACAGCCACAAATTTGCAAATATCATACGGTATAGGAAATTTGAGTGGCGGCCCAGTGTATCAAACATCTCGGCAACGGGCACGGTTAGGTGCGATTTTGTAGGATAATGAGATATGCTTGATACGGCATTTGCAAGCCGTTCAATCGGTGTATTGGGTTTCGGGGCTGAGGCGTGTCCGCCACCCGATTTTGCGGTGTATTTTACGTTCATAAGTCCCTTTTCGGCAATACCGATAAGTCCGCATGCACCCTTAACACCGGGGAAAACGTTTTCTACAACTCCTCCGCCTTCATCTACTACAAAGGAAATTTTTATATTATTTTCTTCAAAATAATCTACAATATTGGGAGCACCCTTACCATTAACCTCTTCGCCGCCTGAGAACGCAAAATATATATCTTCACTCGGCACAAAACCACTTGCGATTAAATGGTCGGCGGCCGTTAATGCGGCATTCATAGTTACCTTTGTATCAAGTGTGCCGCGTCCCCAAATAACACCGTCTTCAAGTATGGCTTCAAATGGCGGCTTTTCCCATAATTCTTCATTTACGGGTACAACGTCATAGTGCGCCATCATAACTGCGGCCTTATCGCTTTTTTTGCCTTTCCAACGATACAGTATTGCACGGTCGGGCAGTTGCTTAAATTCACAAGTCTTAGCAACGTTGGGATAGAGCTTTGGCAGGAGTGCAATTAATTTTTCAAACTCTGCATCATCTTCGAGTGCCTTATCGTAGTAAGAAATAGTTTTGCATTTTACGAGCTCTCTTAGGTTTTCCACTGCGCCATCGCGGTCAAACTCTATTTTTTCGGGAACGGTTGTTGGCTTTTTATCGGGCGTAAACAACAAGGTGCGGGTGATGATAACAAGTATAAGAATAATAAGTAAACTCAAAATAATCCACATATTAAAGCATTCCTTTCTTATACATAATTCTCGCCACCAAAATGGTAAAGAGTACGCCAACGGGCACCATAATGCCAACCGTACCTGCGTTAAGCGCGGGTACAAAAATAAATAATACAAGCATTAAAATTATGGGTGCTATAGATAATTTAGCATTTTTGGCAATAAATACAACCGCAAGACCGCCAAAGAGTGCGGGTAAAATCATATCAAATGCGGGCTTGAGTGCAGGGCTTTCAAGTATCGGTGTTAGGGGAATAATAAGTACAACGCCGATAATAATTATAATTGTTGTAACTATGCTTGAAACCGCGATAGATATGGTAGAGATTATCTCGCCCTCTTCACTGCTCGGTTTTACATTTGCACGCTCCATAGCATCAACTGCACAGGGCAGTTTAAGGTTAGAAATATTACCCGTTACAAAGGATAAATATGTACCGCCCGCGCCAAGCATAGGCACGTATGTGAATATTTCAACAATACCAACCGCCCAATACATAGGCAGTGTGGCAAAAAGACCTTGCGCCAACGCCTTCCACTGTGGAACAGCACCGAAAATTAGGCAACAAGCAATGGGGAAGGCAACTATAAGTATCAAAAGCGCGATACCCCAAACTTTACCGTCGCGGTGAACACTTTCAAGATATGTCATATTCTTTTTCTCACTCATTTCAGTGTCCTCCTTAACCCAACCAATTTGTGTAGGGTATGGCAGAAGCCATACCGACAACTAAACTTAATGGCAAAGCATAATCTTCAATCCAACGGATTTTGCACTTTTTGGAGAGCAGTCCGCAAATGGCCATAACCACCGCCGATGTTGCCATTACGCAAACGGGGATAAGGCCCGACGTGTCGCCCTTAAATACAAGTCCAACATCGCAAAAAACATAACCCAAAAATGCCGAAATCATACCAAGGAACATGGCGTTATTAAAAATCTCGCCCCATTTTTTGTCCTTCATACCGATTTTGCTCATACCACCCTGTATTTTTTTGGTAACAAAGGGCACCAAGATAAGACCAACGGCAATACCAAGCGTCATAACCCAAATTACAGTTACAAAAACCGAAGCATCGGTTATTTTTTCGCCTGCGGCAAGGCCTAACGCCTGCAAAGCATTATTTGCGGCAACGGTTTCGTATGTAATCGAGCCGATAATTGAAAGGCGAAGCCAAGGCAAGGCCACACCCAAGCTCTTTGAAAGTGCCACAACACCAACCAGTATCGCAACGGCGGGTGCGATAGTGAATACCGCGGCGGAAGAGATGGTCTTTTTAACGGTACTTTTATCAATACCTATTTCTTTAGCGCGGCGCACAGCCCTCACTAAAAAATAAATCGATTGCGCCAAAACAACGCAAATTAGCAGTCCTACCATTATAAACAGTATCGGACTATTAACACTAAAAGGCATAGTTAACATCTCCTTGAATTTAGTATATATATAATTTAACACATTTTTCTACTTTATTCAACAAAAATCCCCGCTATTGCTTTTATATTCATTTTGAGTTAAAATGAATTTGGTGATAAAATGTACAATACAGTGTTTTTTGATTTGGACGGCACGGTTATTAATTCCGAGCTTGGCGTTTTAAATTCGGTAGAATATGCGCTGAAAAAATACGGTGCTGAGATACCGCCGCGAGAGAAACTTAATTTCTTTTTAGGCCCACCGCTTGAAGATTCATTTGCAAAACTTTTAAATATATCAAAAAGCGAAGCACAAATTTTAGTTAAATATTACCGCGAGTATTACTCGCAAAAAGGGATTTTTGAAATAGAATTATATGAGGGCATAGTACCGCTTTTGGAAAATATAAAGCAGTCGGGCAGGAAAACCGTTATTGCAACCTCCAAGCCCGAAGAATTTGCGGTGCGCATTTTAAAGCATCTCGGTATTGCCGAACTTTTTGATGTTATCGCGGGGGCAACATTTGATAATTCACGCAGCGAAAAGCCCGATGTTTTGGCATACGCCATAAAAATGGCGGGCGTTACCGACATAAAAACCGCTGTTATGGTGGGCGATCGCAAGTATGACTGCATGGGTGCTGCCCATTTCGGTATGGACAGTATCGGTGTTTTATACGGCTTTGGAGATTTAGAAGAGCTTAACAATGCCGGTGCTACTTATATAGCCAAAACGGTAGAAGATATTTACAAATTTTTATAAAATAAAATCCCATCTTTTCAGATGGGATTTTATTTTTTAGTCTTCCATATCAAATGCTTCAAGCCCCGTTTTTGCTTGGAACTTGCTGTCGCCGTGTTTAACAAACAGCATTGTTGTAAAGGAAATTAATACGGCAACTGCTGCATATATAAACAAGGTTTTGGGGTTAACTCGGTAGAGCGTACCCGAGAGTA
Organism: Oscillospiraceae bacterium; assembly: GCA_015066405.1. Classification (GTDB taxonomy): domain Bacteria; phylum Bacillota; class Clostridia; order Oscillospirales; family Acutalibacteraceae; genus SIG565. The sequence goes on along the minus strand of SVOM01000004.1, from coordinate 10,724 downwards.
TCGGTGTTATAACCTGCGCCGACATACTGAAGGCGTAATAATAACCCGTGAATTTACCGATATCTCCGCCACTGCACATCTCAACAACCATTGGCAAGCTGTTTACGTTTATAAGCGCCCACGCGATACCAACCGCTACGAACACTATATAAAGCGACCAGTGGAAGCTTGTTGCAAAGAGTGTGTATATAAATGCAACCGCAAAGGCAGAAGAAAGCAGAGCCGCACCGATTTTAATTGTTTTTGCACGGCCTATTTTACCGGCAATAACACCTGACGGAATATACGTAGCTATAGCACCGACAGTGGCTATTGTAAGGCAAAGAGTTGCGTTGCCGTCCGACATATCCCACTGATTAGTGGCATATACCGAGAACCAGGTGGTTACGGCATTATAGCCGATATACCAAAAAGCTACCGATAAAAGCAAGAAAATTAAGCTCTTGCGAACGGGGCGCGGCATAATTTCTTTTTTGCCGCTGTCATCCATTTCGGTCAGCTGCTCTTCGGGGTGAGCCGATTCGTACTCGGCCTGCTCGGCGGCAAGCTTGGGCTCGTTAACAAAGAACATAACGATAAATAGAGATACAAGCATTATACCCGCAACTACCAAGAAAATCGGCAAATAGTTAATGTGTCCGTCAGAAATTTTGCTTCCTGAATAAATAACGGTGTTAACAATAAGGAATAACACTCCGCCTATGGCGCCCATAAGGTTGATAATTGCGTTACCCTTACTGCGAAGCGGCTTGGGTGTAACATCAGGCATAAGCGCTACGGCAGGCGAGCGGTAGGTGCCCATTGCAATAAGCGTTAAAGCAAGAATGACGATAAAGAGTATTGGGAGAAATGCGGTAGGAGCCGTGGCATATTTGTTGTCGATAATCGGCAAAAATATCATAAGGGCAACGGCCAATAGGGTACCTGTTAAAATAAAGGGCTTACGTTTGCCGATACGACTTTGGCAACGGTCCGATAGTCCGCCAAAAAAAGGCAACAAAAATAGGGCGAGTATATTATCCGCCGCCATAATGGTACCCGTAATGGTTTCATTAAGACCAAAAGTGTTTTGCAAAATAAGGGGAATTTTATTATCGTACATCTGCCAAAATGCACTAATAGACAAAAATGCAAAGCCAACAAGTATTGTGCGTTTAACATTTAATTTCATATTTTTTTCCATCCTTAATTTTCAAGTGTATGTTAATTATATATCATTTTACAGTAAAAGTCTACCACATAAAATGTGAAATATTATTTACAGTTTTGGGGATTTTGTTATAAACGTTTTAAGAATTTTTTACAACTAAGATTTTAAAAAAACACATTGCTTTTTTAATGCTGGTATAGTATTATGTACTTGAATAAATATTTGGAGGAAATGCAATGTTTAAAAGAGTATTGGCAATTATCTTAACAATTTGCTGCATTGTTGCTGTTTTTGGTGCATGCACTAAAACAGAAACCAACGGCAAGAAAGATACTGATAAGGATGGCAACTGGACAAAGGTAGAAAAGGTGGATGAGCCGAATTATCAAAGCGGCAATATGACACTTGCTGAGTTTGAAAAAGCATATCGCCCGTATACTGATTGGCGAATTTACGAAATCCGCACAACTGTAAGTGATGTAAAACCCGCTGAAGGCGGCACAGCATACTATGTTTCAAATAAAGGTTCTGCTACCAATGATGGCTTGACCCCTGAAACACCGGTCGAAAAATATATTAATATTATGGGTAAACTAAAGAAGGGCGACGTTGTATATTTTGAGCGTGGCAGTGAGTTTCGCGATACCATAACCGTTAGTAAAGAGGGCATTACGTTAGCCGCTTACGGTGAGGGTAAAGCGCCCGTGTTTATACCGTATAAGGAAAGCTGTGTAGGCAAAGGTAAATGGGAAGAAACCGACACACCCAACGTTTACAAATTCCATGAAAAAGTTTTAAGCGATGTAGGCGTTGTTGTGTTTGATGAAAAAGATTATACATATAAATCTTTCAAAACCGATAAAGATGTATCAAACAGCAAATCAAAGAAATTTGTAAATTCTTATAAAGATTTGAAGGAAGATTTACAGCTTTATCACGACCGCTTAAAATTTGATGTTTATGTATACTGCGAAAAGGGCAACCCCGGCGAAATATATAGCGAGGGCGAATTTGTAGTTGCTAACAGTGCAATCAAAACAACGGTTAACGATGTAACTATTGATGGACTTTGCATTAAGTATGCCGGCTTCGGTGTAGATTCGGTTGCGGGCGATGGCAAGGGCGTAGTTAAGGGCTTAGTTGTTAGGAACTGTGAGTTTGGTTGGATTGGCGGCTACTCACTTTCAGCAGAGGATGAACGCCTTGGCAACGCAATACAAATTTGGGGTGGAGCAGTTGACTTTATAGTTGATAATAACTACTTCTATCAAATATACGATGCAGGTGCTACCTTCCAGTTCATTTCCGATAGCTTAGAGGTTGTATCTGAAAATATACAGTTTATAAACAATGTGTTTGATTATAACAACTATTCAATTGAATACTTTATAACCGCCGCAGGCAACAGCACCATAAAAGATTTTGTTATTGATAATAACCTTTGTTGGTATGCGGGCGATGGTATGTGCGAACAGCGTCCCGACCGTAACGGACCTAACCACATTAAATCGTGGAGCCATAACAACAAATTGGTAAATCAGATTAAGGTTACCAATAACCTGTTCGCGCTCGGCTTCCGCCAGCTTTGTGAAACGCGCGACGATACAGGCATTGGTGCGGCATACGATAACAACGTATATGCACAAACCGAGGGCAAGCGTGTGGCTATGAATGGTTCTATGGAGGACTATTTTAAAATGGATAAAAATATAAAAGCCAATATCGAGAAGGAACTCGGCGATAAAAATGCTACAATAATTACCATTGCAAAATAATAAAACACAGAACCGCACCGGTTGGTGCGGTTCTGTGTTTTAAAAGTCAAAATAAAGTATTGAAAAAACAGGCAATATAAGGTATTATATTAATAATTGTTTTAGGAGGAATAAAGATGCTTAAAAAATTAATTTCTTTTATTGCCGTTGCTTTGTGCATAGTTATGGTTTTTGGCGCTTGCGGCACGAACGGCACAAAAGGCACGGAAAAAGAAAAATTTTGGGCTAAAGTAGAAAAAGTAGATGTGCCCAATTATCAAAGCGGCAATATGACACTCGCCGACTTTGAAAAACAGTACCGTCCCTATACCGATTGGCGTATTTATGAAATTCGCACAACGGTAAGTGATGTAAAACCCGCTGAGGGCGGCACCGCTTATTATGTATCAAACAACGGTAAGGTTGAAAATGACGGCTTAACACCCGAAACACCCGTACCTACATATATTTCCGTTATGGGCAAACTAAAGAAGGGCGACGTTGTTTATTTCGAGCGTGGCAGTGAGTTCAGAGGCAATATCACTGTAAGCAAAGAGGGTGTAACCTTAGCGGCCTACGGCGAGGGTAAAGCCCCCGTATTCCGTTTGTATAAGGAAAACGCTGCAGGTAAGGGTAAATGGGAAGAAACCGACACGCCGAACGTTTACAAATTCTATGAAAAGGTTTCAAGCGATGTGGGTGTTGTAGTATTTGATGACACATATTACACCTACAAATCATTCTACACCAAGGATGATATGTCAAACAGTAAATCAAAAAAATATGTAAACTCTTATAAAGATTTAAAGGAAGATTTACAGCTTTATCACGACCCGTTAAGGTATGATGTTTACGTATATTGTGAAAAGGGTAACCCGGGTGAAGTGTACGATAGCGTTGAATTTGTACCCCAGGGTAACGTAATTAAAGTTACTGCCAATAATGTTACCATAGATGGCCTTTGCATTAAGAATTCCGGCTTTGGTATACACGGTGGAACAAGTGCTCCGTCATATACACTGAAGGGCTTAACTGTCAGAAATTGTGAGTTCGGTTGGATCGGCGGATACGGCACTGCTGAAAACCGCCTTGGTAACGGTATCGAAATTTGGGGCGGCGCAGTTGACTTTATAGTTGAAAACAACTATTTTTATCAAATTTATGATGCCGGTGTAACCTTCCAGTACTCTTCAGAGGATAATGAAGCCGATGTAGAAAATGTTCAGTTTAAAAACAATGTTTTTGATTACTGTAACTATTCTATCGAGTACTTTATGACCATTCCCGGAGACAAGAAGATGAAGGACTTTGTAATTGACGGTAACCTTTGCTGGAATGCAGGCGAGGGTATGTGCTCACAGCGTCCTGACCGTAACGGTCCTAACCATATTAAATCCTGGAAGCATAACAACCATTTAGCAAATCAGATTAAGGTTACCAACAACCTGTTTGCGCTCGGCTTCCGTCAGCTTTGCGAAACCTGTGATGATACAGGTCTTGGTGCAGCGTATGACAACAACATTTATGTTCAAACTGAGGGCAAACGCGTTGCAATGAATGGCGTTATGGAAGATTATTTCAAGATGGATGCCAATGTAAAGAAAAGCATTGAAACATATCTTGGAGATAAAAACGCAACCATTATCACAATAGCAAAATAATATATTTTACAATTAAAAAACACAGTGCTATAATAGGCGTAGCACTGTGTTTTTTATTGAGGTGAAATATGAAGATAATAGCACGCATAAAAACCGATTTTCCCACAAAATTCGGTTTGCCGCGGCAAAGTGGTTTAATAGAGCAAATAAAAGGTAAAATTGTGTTCGAAAAGCCGTACCGCAATGTCGATGCGTTTCGCGGTCTTGAGGATTTTTCGCATATATGGCTTATTTGGAAGTTTTCTAAAGCCGAAAGGGAAGCATGGGCGCCAACAGTGCGCCCACCGCTTCTTGGGGGCAACAAAAAAATGGGTGTTTTTGCAACAAGGTCGCCTTTTAGACCAAACCCCGTGGGCCTATCAGCCGTAAAGCTTGAAAAAATCGAGTATACCGATAATTTGGGTCCCGTATTGTATGTTTCGGGCTGTGATTTAATGGATGGTACCCCGATTTATGATATAAAACCATATTTGCCGTATGCCGATAGTATAGCGGATGCTACAGGTGGCTTTACCGATAATTTAAGTGAGCGCAAATTAGAGGTTGTTTTGCCCCCAAACCTTCAAAAAGCGTTTGATACTGAAAAAACAACAGAACTTATGGGTGTGTTAAGTGCCGACCCGCGCCCTTCTTATATAGAGGATGAAACAAGGGTTTACGGTTTCCTGTTTTGCGATAGGGAGATAAAATTTACCGTAAAGGGTAAGGTTCTTACTGTAATTGATATTTTGTAAAAACCATGAGGAAAAATATTGAAATATGTGTTGTTTTATAGTATCATATTGTTAAGTATGTTTAAAGGAGAAAAGATATATGCCAAAAAGTACTTTTTCGTTAATTGCTCTTATATTATGTGTAGGTATGCTTTTTTCTGCCTGCGGCAAAAATGCCGATAACGGCGGGGAAAAATTTGTTATGCCAAAAGATATAATAACAGTTGATGAATACCATACCCGCGTTGAAAAACTGTTAGAATATGATAACTTTACAGTAGCGGATGATGAGTATTTCAAAACGCTTGAAACTCTCGGTACCGACCTTGAAAATATGATTAAATATAATACCGATGAGCTACCTTGCAGCGGCACAAAGTATTATGTTTCAAACACGGGCGATGATAAAAATGACGGCAAAACACCCGAGACCGCGTGGGCCACACTTGAAAAAGTAAATTCAGTGCCGCTTAAATCGGGCGATATGATATTATTCCAGCGCGGTGGACTTTGGCGCGGACACGTGCTTGCTAAAAACGGTGTTACATATTCGGCGTATGGCGAAGGCTATAAACCGAAAATCTGGGCATCTGTGGATGGAATCGCGCACGGCAAATGGGTTAAAACCGAAACCGAAAATGTATGGAAATTAGATGAAAAGATATTCATAGAAGACGTAAACGTAGTAGTATTCAATGGCGTTGGTAAAGATGCTCTGTTTGGCGAGAAAAAAGAAAAATTAGCCGATGTAAAAAAAGACTATGACTTTGTTTTCCAAGGACAGTATGTGTATAGCGGTAGGGTGGATAACTGTTTATACCTTTATTGCTCTAAAGGTAATCCTGCGGATGTATTTTCATCCATTGAAATTTCTCTAAAAGAGGTTAATATGACAACGCTTAAGGGTGTTAAGGATGTTACTATACACAACCTTGATTTAACCTTTGGCTACAAACCGTTTGATTTTTCTTGGTGCGATAATATGCACGTATCTTATTGTATAAGCGGTTGGCAAGGCGGCGCTTTTCAAAGTAAAGGCGGCGTGAGAGCGGGCGGCGGCGGTTACGTAATGCCCGCAGGCAATAACGTAACTATCGAAAACTGTTATTTTTATCAGCAGTTCGATTCGGGCGTAACACCGCAGGTGGCTTGGAATACACCCGAAGGCCCTGCAATGTTTGAAAATTTTGTAACTAAAAACTGTTTGTTTGATTATTGCGATTATACATTTGAATATTTTAACACCCAACCCGATAATACACAAAACGCATTTAAAGGTATGTATTTTGGTTATAACCTATGCCGTACGGGCGGTTATGGCTTTGGCACAAAGCCGTCGGCTTCCGCCTATGTTAAATCTTGGGCACATGAGAACACTTGCTATGACAGTGTAATTGAGTACAATATATTCGACCGCGCAGTATCTTGGACACTCGAGATTATGAGCTACAAGCAAAATGCGGATGGCACCAAAACAATAAGCTACGAGCTTATGCCGACACTCCGTAACAATATATACATTCAGCAGCAAGGCAAACGCTTTGCAAATCTTGCTGAAAAAGAGTATAGATATAACGAGTCCGACATTGCCGATATTCAAGCTTTAGGTATAGATAAGGGCTCTGTTTATATGGTGGCACCCAAATCCGAAAAATAAGGGAGTTACATATGAACAAACGTGAGAGCAAATACGGGATATCTGAATATAATCCGCCAAAAACACTTATGACTGCGGCGGAATATCGCACCCGTATGGATGAGCTTGCAAATATGCCGAGTAAGACATCGGTGGGTAATGAGTTTTACGATAAATTAGAGAATTTGCGTAATGACCTTTACGATATGATAACTTATAATACTGATGAAGTTTCGCCTGAGGGCAATGTGTATTACATATCAAATGTTGGGGATGATAATGCAGATGGCAAATCTCCAAACACAGCTTGGCGAACACTTGAAAAGGTCAATTCGGTAAATCTTGCTGGCGGCGATGCGGTATTGCTTCGTAGGGGAGATATGTGGCGCGAAAATCTTATTTTAAAAAGCGGAGTTACGTTTTCGGCTTACGGTGTAGGTCCAAAGCCGCAAATAAGATTAGCGTATGACGGCAAGAACGATGCAAAATGGCTTAAAACCGATATGGAGAACATTTGGGTGTTCGATAAAGTGTTGGATGATAAGGATATCGGTCTTGTGCTTTTCAATAATGGCGAATTTTATGCCGAGCGCAAATACACCTTTGCTACGCTAACCGAAGATTTTTCCTATATGTTTTGTAATGAGTTTTGCTTTGAGGAAGAAAACGTTTGGGACAATAAGGTTTATGTTTACTGCTCTAAAGGCAACCCCGCCGATGTATTTGAGCAAGTGGATATAAGCAGGCACGGCAGCACAATTCAATTGCCGGGGCTTTCGCACGATATTTTGGTTAAGAATATCGAAACATTTTTTGGACAAGATTATTTCTTTGCGGGTAGCACGAAAAATATCAGAATAGAGTACTGCACTTTTGCTTGGGCAGGCGGCACCGCGTTAAAGCGAAGCACTGGTGAACGTGTGCGCTTTGGCGGCGGCGGGGGATGCTGGCATTCGTGTGATGGTATGATAATGGACCATTGCTATTTTACCCAGCATTTTGATACGGCCGTAACACCGCAATATAATTGGCACGAGGAAAAACCTGCAATTTTTAAAGATTATAGGGTGCAGGACTGTTTAATTGAATACACCGAGTATTCATTTGAGTATTTCAATTCACAGTCAAACCACGATGATAATTGCTTTGACGGACTTTATTTTGGTTATAACTTCTGCCGCTTGGGTGGCAAGGGCTTTGGCGATAAAAAATCGGGCTCGCGCTATATAAAAAGCTGGCGACATGAGAATGTTTGTTATAACTCACTCTTCGAAAATAATATTTTTGATAGAGCAGAGTCGCTATCAATTGAAGTTATATCTCACGCACCGGGTAAAAGTTTTGATGAAGTAAGTTATGATTATTTACCCAAAATGCGCAAAAATATTTATATCGAGCCAAAGGATAAAGACTTTGCTAATATTAATTGTATTACATATAAATACAACGAGGCGTCATTTATAACTCTTCAAAAATTAGGCATTGAAGATGACCCCGTATATTTATTTGCAGAATAAAAAAGGAGAATCGATTATGGAAGTACAACTCGGTCAACTGATTGAGCAGATTAAAAAAGATGGCGTTGTGGCAGCCCAAACGGAAGCTAACGCCATAGTTGATGCTGCAAAGAAAGAAGCCGAAAAAATTATTGCCGATGCAAAGGCACAAGCGGGCAAAATTTTGTCAGACGCTAAAGCCGAAAATGAAAGAATGACAAAATCAAGCGAGGATGCCATTCGCCAAGCGGGACGCAATTTGCTTATTTCTTTTAGAGAGAGCGTAACAAGAGAACTTAAAGCAATCACGGCGGAAAATGTAACCGCTGTATATTCATCCGATGCTTTTGAGAAGCTTATTATCGATATCGTTGAGGGTTGGGCAAACAAGCCGGATGCAGAAGATATATCGGTAATTTTAAATAGTGTTTCCTTGCAAAAGCTCGAAGAAAATTTGCTTGCAGCCCTTAAAGAAAAAATGCTAAAGGGTGTAACATTAAAGGCAAATGATAATTTTGACGGTGGCTTCCGCATTGCTGTAAATAATGGCAGTGCTTATTATGATTATTCCACAGAAGCGGTTGTGGATATGCTTTCAAACTATCTCAGTCCCAAGGTTACTGAGCTTTTGAAAGAGGCGTAAATTATGGCTGAATATTATTTGATTTCACAGTTGCCGTCCTTGGATGGAATAAGTGAAAACACTCCGCTTCCGATTACCGAGGAACGCTTCACAGAGCTGTGCAATCGTTTTTTAGGTAAAAAAGCGCAGGAGGGCCTTAAAAAACTTACGCTGTCCCCACCGAAGAATTTTGAAAGCTCGGGTTCGGCTTTGATTGACGCCTTTAGTGAAGGCGAGCGGAATTTAAGATTTGCGCTCGGTAAAGTTAGGGCAGAAAAAATGAAAAAGCCGTTTGATACCGAAAACAAAATTTTACCTGTGGAGTATATCAAAGCGGCAAGCACGGCAATAGAGATAGAAAATCCAATGGAGGCGGAAAAGTACTTAAATAGTTTCCGCTTAGAAATATTGGAAGCATTAAGACCAATGGATAGCTTTTCAGAGGATTATATTTTCTATTATGGACTTAAATTAAAGCTTATTCTTCGCATAAGACGGTTTGATAAAGTGGTCGGAGAAAAGGCATATAGAAATATTTACGACTCCATTTTAAATGGAGATAGGTTGGAGGCAATATAATGACCAATAATACTGGAAAGGTTGTAAGCATAAACGGTAACTTAGTGTCGGTTGAGTTTGACGGCAATGTTTCAATGAATGAGATATGCTATGTTTTAGTGGGCGGCACTACACTTAAAAGTGAGGTTATCCGTATTCGTGGCAATATAGCACAAATACAGGTTTATGAGATGACCGAGGGCATTAAATGCGGAGATGAAGTGGAGTTTACGGGTGATATGCTTTCAGCAGAGCTCGGACCCGGTTTGCTCGGTCAAATTTATGACGGACTTCAAAACCCGCTTCCTATTTTGGCTGAGAAGGCAGGATGGTTTTTAGAGCGTGGGGTTTACGCTGATGGACTTGATAGCCAAAAGAAATGGGAATTTACACCTACCGCTAAGGTAGGCGATACACTGCGCGCGGGCGAGCATTTTGGAACCGTGCCTGAAGGACCGTTCACCCATAAAATATTTATTCCGTTTTATTTGCTTGGAAATTATACGATAAAATCAATTGTCGAAAAAGGCGAATACACAATAAAAGATACCGTTGCGGTTATAACAGATGAACGCGGCCGTGAAATCTCGATATCTATGTCATTTAAATGGCCTGTTAAGCGCGCCGTAAAATGCTATAGTGAGAGATTAGCCCCTGTCGAGACAATGGAAACCAAGGTAAGAATTATTGACTCGCTTTTCCCCGTGGCCAAGGGCGGCACCTATTGTATTCCCGGTCCGTTCGGCGCGGGCAAAACAGTATTGCAGCATACCACATCTAAATATGCCGATGTTGATATTGTAATTATTGCGGCTTGTGGCGAGCGTGCGGGTGAGGTTGTTGAAACCCTAACCGAGTTCCCCGAACTTATAGACCCCAAAACGGGCCGTTCTTTGATGGAGCGAACAATTATTATTTGTAACACCTCTTCAATGCCGGTAGCGTCCCGTGAAGCATCGGTTTACACCTCGGTAACACTTGCCGAATATTATCGCCAAATGGGACTAAATGTTTTGCTTTTGGCCGACTCAACGTCCCGTTGGGCACAAGCGCTTCGTGAAATGTCGGGTAGACTTGAAGAAATCCCGGGCGAAGAGGCATTCCCCGCATATTTGGAATCCTATATTGCGGCTT
>SVOM01000003.1 GCA_015066405.1 Oscillospiraceae bacterium | reverse complement strand
ATTTATCGTTGCGCCCAAATTTTCCGCGTTAACGTTACCGATATTATCGAGGGTCAGTCGCCTACACTGCGTTCTTACACAGTAACTCGCCGTGGCAACGGTCAGAGAATTGAAAAGGCGCACGGTATGACCTATTATAACTTAGCCGCCGCTTTCAAAAATCGTATCGCCGAGCCGCTTTATGTTTGCAGCACCTATGATGAGGATGCACAACATAAGGATATCGAGCTTACGAGCCACGCAGGTCAAGAGTGTGATATTATCATAAAAGGACACCTAAAGGTGCAGGTTGGCGAGCATACCGAGATTTTAGGGCCAGGCGACAGCATTTATTACAATTCTTCAACCCCTCACGGTATGATAGCCGTAAACGGTAGTGATTGCTTATTCTATGCTATTGTGCTTAACCCCACAGGCGAGCCTATTCCCGAGCTTACAAACGCCAAAAAGACAACAAACCGTGTCATCGCAAAAGATGATGAGGATAGAATCTATAAAAAATACATAGATATTACCGAAAACGAAAACGGAACTCCTACAAATATCACATTTAAAAATATTGATAAGTTCAATTTTGGTTTTGACCTTGTTGATGCCGTTGCCGAAAAGGACCCGACAAAATTGGCAATGCTTCATATAAGCAAAGATAAGACCGAGCGCCGTTTCACCTTTAAAGATATCAAAAAGGCATCTAACAGATGTGCAAACTACTTTAAATCTATTGGTATCAAAAAAGGCGATAGGGTAATGCTTGTGCTCAAACGTCATTACCAGTTCTGGTTTGCAATAATAGGCCTAAATAAGCTCGGTGCCATTGCAATTCCCGCAACCAACCAGCTTGTTGAACACGATTTTGAGTATCGCTTTAATAGTGCGGGCGTTAGCGCAATTATTTGCACGGCTGATGGCGATACTGCAAATCAGGTTGATTTGGCGGCTAAAAACAGTCCCACACTTACCACAAAAATTATGGTAGGCGGCGAAAAAGAGGGATGGCGCAATTTCGATGAAGAGTACAGTATGTACAGCACCATTTTTGAGCGCACCGAGGACACCGCTTGCGGCAATGACCCAATGCTTATGTTCTTTACATCGGGCACCTCGGGTTATCCGAAAATTGCGGCACACAACCATAAATATCCTTTGGGACATTTCCATACTGCAAAATATTGGCACACAGTTGACCCTGACGGACTGCACTTTACCATATCTGATACGGGCTGGGCAAAGTCAATGTGGGGCAAACTCTACGGCCAGTGGCTTTGCGAAGCGGCAACCTTTGTTTATGACTTTGACCGCTTTGATGCCGCCGATATTTTGCCTATGTTTGCAAAATACAAAATAACAACCTTCTGTGCACCGCCTACGATGCTTCGTATGATGATTAAACAAGACATATCAAAATACGATTTTTCATCGGTTAAGCATATGACAACGGCGGGCGAAGCACTCAACCCCGAGGTTTACAAGCAATTTGAAAAAGCAACGGGACTTCAAATACTTGAGGGCTTCGGTCAGAGTGAAAGCACAATGATTATTGGCAATATGCTCGGTGCTTCTCACAAGGTTGGCTCAATGGGTAAACCGGCACCGATTTATAAGGTTGATATCTTAACAGCTGATGGCCGTTCAGCCGCCGTTGGCGAAACGGGCGAAATCGTTGTAGATATAAGCGGTGGTAACCCGTGTGGTCTCTTTACCGAATACTATGGCGATGAGCAAAAGACCAAAGAGGTTAGATACGATGGTTACTATCACACAGGCGATACCGCTTGGCGTGATGAGGATGGCTTCTATTGGTATGTTGGCCGTGTGGATGACGTTATTAAATCCTCGGGCTACCGCATAGGACCGTTCGAAATCGAGAGCGTTATTATGGAGTTGCCTTATGTACTTGAGTGCGGTGTATCTGCCGCCCCCGATGAAGTAAGAGGTCAGGTGGTTAAAGCGAGTATCGTACTTGTAAATGGCACCGAACCTACCGAGGAACTCAAAAAAGAAATTCAAGAGTATGTTAAGGCAAAAACCGCGCCTTATAAATACCCGAGAATTGTTGTGTTCCGCGATTCACTTCCAAAAACAGTTAGTGGAAAAATACAGCGAAATAAGTTATAATGATTATTATGGATAAGAGATTATATATTATTTGTGGGCATTATGGCTCAGGCAAAACCAATGTTGCGGTAAATCTTGCGTTTCATTTTAGAAAAAGTCAAACAAAAGTTGCGATAGCCGATTTAGATATAGTAAATCCGTATTTTCGCACAAAGGATAGCGCTGACGAATTAGCGGCAGCAGATATCGGGCTTATTTGCAGTGAATATGCAGGCAGTAATGTTGATATTCCGGCATTGCCGCAGGATATGTACGCCATAACCGATAAATTGGATACAAAGTATATTCTTGATATCGGTGGCGATGACCGCGGTGCGTTGGCACTTGGCCGTATAGCCCCTAAAATAAAAGAAGAAAACAATTATGAAATGCTTTTAACGGTAAACCGTTTTAGGCCATTGACTCGCGATACTGCCTCGGTTTTAGAGGTAATAGGGGAGATAGAGCAAGCGGCAAAAATACGCTTTACCGGCATTATAAACAATTCAAACTTAGGCGAGGAAACAACTGCGGATGATGTTTTATCATCGGTTGGATATGCGTTAGATATATCCAAGGCCACGGGGCTACCTGTAGTTTTAACTACGGTGGATGAGCGGCTTTACGATGCAGTAAAAGACAAAATCGAAAATGTTTTTCCGCTTAAGCTTCAAGAAAAAATCAAATGAGGGAGAGGTAAGTAAATGGCAAAATTAACATTTAAAACCGACAAATGTAAGGGTTGCGGTCTTTGTGTTGATGTATGCCCGAAGCATGTGCTTAAACTTGCAGAAGACAAAATCAATGCTAAGGGACACCACCCCGTAGAAGCAGTAAATGAAGAGGACTGCATTGGATGTGCTTTTTGTGCAACAATGTGTCCCGACTGTATTATAAAGGTTGAAAGGTAGTGAGTATAGTGGCAGATAAAGTTTTAATGAAGGGTAACGAAGCAATTGCCGAAGCGGCTATAATTGCGGGATGCCGCCATTATTTCGGCTATCCTATAACCCCTCAAACAGAAATTGCGGCATATATGGCAAAACGTATGCCCAAAATTGGCGGATGCTTTTTACAAGCGGAGAGTGAAATCGCCGCTATCAATATGGTTTACGGCGTAGCCTCCACAGGATTGAGAGTTATGACATCATCTTCAAGCCCAGGTGTATCTTTGAAGGGCGAAGGCTTATCATACCTTGCAGGCTCCGATTTACCGTCGCTTATCGTTAACGTACAGCGTGGTGGCCCGGGCCTTGGCGGTATTCAGCCCTCACAGTCTGACTATTTCCAGGCAACCAAAAGTGGTGGCCATGGCGACTTCCGTATGATAGTTTTGGCACCATCCTCGGTTCAAGAAATGGCTGATTTGACAGTTAAAGGCTTTGAGCTTGCCGATAAATATCGTATGACAAGTATGATTTTGGCTGACGGTACTATGGGACAAATGATGGAGCCCGTATCGCTCGAATATGATATTAAACCCGCCATAGCAAAACCGTGGGCAACAACGGGTACTAAAATGGCAAGACCTCACAATATAGTAAACTCCTTGTCCCTCGTTCCCGATGAGCTTGAAGAACTCAACTTTGCCCGTTTTGAGCGCTATCGTCAGGTTGAAGAGAACGAAACAATGTGGGAAGAGTATATGATGGAGGATGCCGAGATTTGTATTGCGGCATTTGGCATTGCGGCGCGTGTTTCCAAAAACGCTATAGTAGAAGCTCGCAAGCAAGGTATTAAGGTTGGTCTTATCCGCCCGATTACCCTGTGGCCGTTCCCCAACAAGCCATTTAAGGCGGCTGCAGATAAGTGCAAGGCATTTATTTCGGTTGAGCTTTCTATGGGTCAAATGATAGAGGACGTTAAGCTCGCAACCGAGTGTAAAGCGCCCGTAACACTTTGCAATAGGGCAGGCGGTATGATTCCTTCTCCCGAACAGGTGCTTGAAAGTATTATTGAAACTGCAAAAAAGGTAGGTGCTAAATAATGGTAGTATTTGATAAACCCCATGCATTAACCGATGCACCATTCCATTACTGTCCCGGTTGTACCCATGGTATCGTACACCGCTTGGTAGCCGAGGTTATTGATGAACTCGGAATTGAGGGCAAAACCATTGGTATTGCCCCCGTTGGTTGCTCCGTTATGGCATATAACTACTTTAATTGTGATATGATTGAGGCCGCTCACGGACGTGCTCCGGCAGTGGCTACCGGTGTAAAACGTGCCGACCCCGAAAATCATATAGTATTTACATATCAGGGTGATGGCGACTTGGCATCCATCGGTATGGCTGAAACTGTACATTCGGCTGCACGAAATGAAAATATTACAGTTATCTTTATAAACAACGCAATTTACGGTATGACAGGTGGACAAATGGCTCCGACATCATTGCCGGGTCAGGTTACACAAACCTCTCCCTATGGCCGTGATGTTAACCATTGTGGCTATCCCGTTAAGGTTAGCGAAATGTTATCAACGCTTGACGGCCCCGAGTATATCGAGCGTGTTGCCGTAAATAACGTTAAAAACGTTAAAAACGCTAAAAAGGCTATCAAAAAAGCGTTCCAAAATCAAATTGACGGCAAGGGCTTCTCGCTTGTTGAGGTAATTTCGAGCTGTCCTACAAACTGGGGTATGACACCTAAGGCAGCACTCGAATGGATAGATGAAAAAATGATTCCGTACTATCCGCTCGGCGTTTATAAAGACCGCAGTGCAAAGGAGGAAAAGTAATGAAAACCACTAATTATCTTTTCGCCGGCTTTGGCGGTCAGGGTATACTTTTCTCGGGCAAGTTCTTGGCATATAAGGGTCTTACCGAGGATAAACAGGTAAGTTGGCTTCCGTCCTACGGACCTGAAATGCGCGGAGGCACTGCCAGCTGCTCGGTTATCGTTAGCGATACACCCGTTGGATCTCCGATAGTTTCAAAACCCGATGTTTTAATAGCAATGAATTTGCCGTCCCTCGATAAATATGAGGACAGCGTAGTACCGGGCGGTATGATTTTTGTTGATTCAACACTTGTTGAGCGTAAGGTAAAGAGAACAGATGTAACAGTTCACTATATTCCCGCAACAAAGTTAGCCTCCGATAATAAAACACCTACACTTGCAAATATGATTATTGTAGGCAAGGTACTCGCAGCCCTTGGCGAGTTTGATGAAGAAAAAGTAACTGCGGCGCTTAAAAAGGTTATTTCAGCAAAGCGTGCAGATATGCTTGATGTTAACCTAAACGTAATGCGTTTGGGCGCAGAGTATTAAAGGAGAAGAAAAATGGATATCAAAATCACAAAAACCACTACTCCAAAAGAAAAACCCGATAGCAGTGTACTCGGCTTCGGTAAATATTTTACTGACCATATGTTTATGATGGACTATTCAAGAGATAAGGGTTGGTACAATGCGAGAATAGTACCATTTGAAAACATTTCTCTCCATCCCGCTTCAACAGTGCTTCACTATGGCTCCGAAATTTTTGAGGGACTTAAAGCATATAGAAGAAAAGATGGCGAGGTACAGCTTTTCCGTCCTATTGAAAATATTCGCAGAATGAACACCTCGGCTGACCGCTTGTGTCTGCCTCAAATTCCCGAAGAGGATGCTTTGACGGCTCTTACAACCTTTGTAGCGACCGAAAAGGATTGGACACCCGCAGCAGAGGGCACATCTCTCTATCTTCGCCCCTTTATGTACGGAAATGATGAAACACTCGGTGTTCATGCAGTACATAATGCAACGTTTGTAATTATTGCATCTCCTGTTGGCTCTTATTATAAAGAGGGTATTAACCCCGTTAAAATTATGATAGAGGACCAGGATGTTCGTGCTGTTCGTGGTGGTACAGGTTACGCTAAATGCGGCGGTAACTATGCCGCAAGTAACAGAGCAGGCGAGCGTGCTGAAAAGCAGGGCTATAGCCAGGTTTTATGGCTTGATGGCGTTGAAAGAAAGTATATCGAAGAAGTAGGCGCTATGAACGTTATGTTCAAAATTGACGGTAAAATCGTAACACCTATGCTTTCGGGCTCAATTTTACCTGGTATTACCCGTAAATCTTGTATTGAGGTTTTAAAGGGCAAAGGCTTTACTGTTGAGGAAAGACTTTTGAGCATTGATGAGCTTGAAGAAGCACTAAAAAGCGGCAA
Source organism: Oscillospiraceae bacterium (assembly GCA_015066405.1). Lineage (GTDB taxonomy): Bacteria > Bacillota > Clostridia > Oscillospirales > Acutalibacteraceae > SIG565. The sequence continues at coordinate 64,983 of SVOM01000003.1, read as the reverse complement.
GCTTGAGGAAGCTTGGGGTTGCGGCACCGCGGCAGTTGTATCTCCTATTGGAGAGCTTTGCTATAAGGGTGAAAAATTCACTATTAACGGCGGTAAAATAGGTGAAGTTACCCAATCTCTTTACGATACCTTAACAGGTATTCAGTGGGGCAAAATTGCCGATACATTTGGTTGGACAATGCCCATAAAATAAGCAAAAAACACTTGACAAAGTTTAACGCGGGTAGTATAATTGCTTTATTAAATGCAATGAAGGAATTATTTTTTGCCCTACAAAGTCTCAGAGAGTCGGTGCTTGGTGTAAACCGATACGGAAGAGGACAAAAAAGTCTCACTCCTAAGCAGAGCCAGTGAACTAACAGTAAGTGGCTTCGGGTTGTTCCGTTATCATAACAAACGGCTTGTCAGAGCTTAATGAGTGGCCTAATAATAGGCAATCAGGGTGGTACCGCGAAAATTTTTCGTCCCTGAGGTCATATGACCTCAGGGCTTTTTTATTGACAAGACCTGAGCAAAAGAAAGGTGAAAACTATGAAAAAAATCTTTATTACCGATGCGACACTTAACTCAAAAAACAGCACATTCTCTTTTAAAGAGAAAATTGAAATTGCGCGTCAGCTTGAAAAACTAAATGTTGATGTTATTGAGCTGTCGGCCATTCAAAATGTTAAGAGTGATACCTTGCTTATTCGCACAATATCATCCTTTGTTAAGAATACGGTTTTGTCAGTTGGGGTTGGTATGTCTAAAGAGGGCGTTGATAACGCCGCGGCAGCCCTTGCGGGAGCTGCAAAGCCCCGCCTTCGTATTGAAGCGCCCGTATCAACCTTTGGTATGGAATATTCTTGCCATAAAAAGCCTGATAAGATGCTTGCTCTTGTTAAAGAATTGGTCGCTTATGCCAAGGAAAAAACCTCGGATGTTGAGTTTTGCGCTGTTGATGCTTCGCGCGCCGAAGAGGACTTTTTAAAGGCTATTATTGATGCCGCAGTAGAAAACGGTGCCAAAACCATAACAATATGTGATACCGCGGCTATACTTATGCCCGATAAATTTGCACAGTTTATAAATGCTTTTGCCAACTTTAAAGAGCAGGGTGTAACCCTTAGCATAGCCGTTAATAATAAATATTCACTGTCCCTTGGCAGTGCGGTATTGGCTATTGGCGGCGCGGCTGACGGCGTTAAAACAAGCGTTGGCGGCGAGGAAATTCCGCTTGAGGCTTTGGCCGATGTTATTAAAAACTGTGGCGAGAGTAATGGGTATTCATCGGGTATTAAATACACCGAGCTTTTCCGCATAATCAAGCAAATTACCAGAATTATTGATAATGTCAAGGATGATAAAAAGGCATTAGCCGTAGGCACTTCGGATGACGGAAACATCCGCCTTGATAAAAACGACACCAAAAACGATGTAATGGTAGCCGCCGCAAATTTGGGCTACGATTTATCGGAGGATGATAGCGCCAAGGTATACGAGGAGTTTTTGCGTGTTGCCGATAAAAAGACAGTAGGCGTTAAAGAGCTGGATGCTATCATTGCAAGCGTTGCTTTGCAGGTTGAACCCACATATAAGCTCATAAGCTATGTTATTAATACAGGTAATATTATAAACGCATCAGCGCAAATTACCGTTTCTAAGGATGGCAAGGACATACAGGGTATTAGTATGGGTAATGGCCCTATTGATTCCGCTTTCTTGGCGATAGAGCAGGTTATTGGCAGACATTTTGAGCTTGATGATTTCCAAATTCAGTCGGTTACCGAGGGCAAGGAGGCAATGGGTAGCGCCGTTGTAAAACTGCGTGCCGATGGCCGTGTATACTCGGGCAACGGTATTTCCACCGATATTTTGGGAGCAAGTATTCGCGCTTATATTAACGCTGTAAATAAGATAGTTTACGAGGAGGCGTAAAATATGAAGTTATCATTTTCAACAAAAGGTTGGCATGATAATTCTTTTCACGAGTTTTGCGATATAGCAAAAGAACTCAAGTTTGACGGAATTGAATTACACAATATATATAACCGCCTTTTTACCGATAAGGATGGCGCATTCCACGATTACACTGCCGCCGCCACCAAAAGAAAGCTTTTCGAGATGGGGCTTTCCATCCCCTGTATCGATACAATTTGCGACCCCGCAAATGAAGCGGCATATACAAAGAGTGTGGAAGAAATATCAAAATGTATTGATATCAGTATGGCGCTCGGCATTCCCTATATCCGTATTCACGCGGCAGATAATGGGGAAAACAGCACCGAAAATGTAATAAAGGTTATCGAAAAGGTGTTGCCCGAGGCCGAAAAAGCAGGCGTTACACTCTTGCTTGAAACAACGGGTATATTTGCCGCCACCGATAAACTCCGCGATGTGCTTAATCTCTTTGCACACGATAATTTAGCGGCACTTTGGGATATGGCTTCTCCGTTTTTAAGTGCTCAAGAGCAACCCGAGGATACCATCAAAAATCTTGGAGCATATATCAAACACGTGCATATAAAGGATGCCGTTAAAAACCAAAATGGTTATGAGTATTGCTTGCTTGGCGAAGGCGATTTACCTGTTGGCGATATGATGGCGGCATTGCGCTCAGTAAACTTTGATGGCTTTATATCACTAGAGTGGCACCCCTCTTGGTGTGAAGAGCTTGATGATATGGAGATTATTTTCTCACAGTTTGTAAACTTTATGAAGCAGTTTGGCGATACATCCAAAAATGAGCCTGCACTGTATTTCAACCGCGCACATACGGGCAAATATGTGTGGGAAAAGGACCGCCTTATTGATTTAACTTTCTCCGAAGTACTTGATAAAATGGTTGAGCTTTTCCCCGACCAGTATTGCTTTAAATACACAACACTCGATTATACAAGAACGTATAGTGAGTTCCGCGATGATGTTGATACATTTGCGCGCACTCTTATATCTTTAGGTGTTAAGGCGGGCACACACGTTGCCGTTTGGGCTTCTAACGTGCCACAGTGGTACATCGCATTTTGGGCAACTGTTAAAATCGGCGCGGTGCTTGTAACCGTTAATACCGCATACAAAATTCACGAAATTGAATATCTTTTAAGACAGTCCGACTCACAAACGCTTGTTATGGTTGAGGGCGCAAAGGACTGTAATTACGGCGAAATTATAGCAGAGCTTTGTCCCGAGCTTTCAAACACAGTTCCGGGCTCGCCGCTTCATAGCAAACGCCTGCCGTTCCTTCGCAATGTAATTACTGTCGGATTTAATATGAAGGGTTGTCTTAACTGGGAGCAGTCGCTCGAGCGTGCAAATCAGGTGCCGGTGGAAACAGTTTATCGTATGGCGGCCGAGGTGCACAAGGATGATGTTTGTAATATGCAGTATACATCGGGTACAACGGGCTTCCCCAAAGGCGTTATGCTTACCCACTACAACGTAGTTAATAATGGTAAATATATCGGCGACCACATGGAGTTATCCACAGCCGACCGTATGATGATACAGGTGCCTATGTTCCACTGTTTTGGTATGGTGCTTTCTATGACGGCATCCATGACCCACGGCACCACTATGTACCCACTGCCGTATTTTTCTCCAAAGCCTGCGCTTTCTTGCGTTCATAACGAGCATATTACGGCTTTCAACGGCGTGCCCACCATGTTTATTGCAATGATGCAGCACCCCGATTTCCCAAAAACCGATTTTTCATATATGCGCGTTGGCATTATGGCGGGCGCAAACTGTCCTGCCGACCTTATGAAAAAGGCCACCGAGGTTATGAATATGAAGGAAATCGTGTCGGTTTACGGTCAAACTGAGGCAAGCCCCGGTTGCACTATGAGTAGCTACTATGATTCACTCACAGTTCGTACCGAAACGGTAGGCAGTGCTTTTGCTAATGTAGAATGCAAAATTGTTGACCCCGAAACAGGTCTTGACTGCCCTGACGGTGTTAACGGCGAATTTGTAGCCCGTGGCTATAATATTATGAAGGGCTATTACAAAATGCCTGAAGCAACAGCCGAAGCCATTGATAAGGATGGCTGGCTCCATACGGGCGACCTTGCGTGCCGAGACAGTGATGGCAACTACCGTATTACAGGTAGACTTAAGGATATGATTATCCGTGGCGGAGAAAATATCTATCCCAAAGAGATAGAAGAGTTTATCTACACCTGTGATAAGGTGCGTGATGTTCAGGTTATCGGTGTACCCGATGAGCAGTACGGTGAGGAGATTATGGCTTGCATAATTCTTAAAGAGCAGGGCAGTATGACGGCGGATGAAATGAAGGCGTATATTGCGGCGCATATGGCAAGACATAAGGTGCCCCGTTATATCGAATTCGTAAAAGAATTCCCAATGAATGCTGCGGGTAAAATTCTTAAATATAAAATGCGCGAAGAAGCCGCAGAAAAATTAGGTTTAAAGAAGAATTAAAATGGTAAACAATTATTATGTAATAGATGCACACTGTCATATTTACCCCGATAAAATCGCCGAAAGGGCGGTTGCAGGAACAAGCAATTTCTACAACCAACCTTTTGCCGCAAAGGGTACTGTGGCCGACCTTATGGAAGTGGGCGGTGCGGCAGGCATTGATAAATTTATCGTGCAGTCGGTTGCAACAACTCCGCATCAGGTTATGAGCATCAATAATTTTATCGCTGAAAGCGTTAAAGCTTCAGGTGGTAAATTTATCGGTCTTGGCACATTACACCCCGATACAGCCGATTTATCGGGCGATATTGAGCATTTAAAGGAATTAGGTCTTAAAGGTGTAAAGCTACACCCCGATATTCAGGCATTTAAGATAGATGATTACCGCTGTCTAAAAATTTATGAGCAGTGCGAAAAAGAAAATCTCCCAGTGCTTATGCATACGGGAGATAATCGATATGATTATTCAAACCCCAATAGGTTATTGCCTGTGCTCAAAATTTATACGGGTCTTACCGTTATCGGTGCGCATTTCGGCGGATGGTCTATATGGGATGAGGCGGCAGAAAAACTTGCAGGCATCCAAAATTTTTATGTTGACTGTTCGTCCAGTATGCCGTATATTAGTAGTGATAAGACATGTGAGATAATTGCCCGTTATGGTGCGGACCGCGTGCTTTTCGGCACCGATTATCCTATGTGGGACCCCAAAAGTGAAATTGAAAGCTTATTTAAGCTGAATTTAACGGATGAGGATTATCAAAAAATCTTCAGTTTGAATGCCAAAAAATTATTTAATATAGGTGATTAAAATGAGTAAGCGTATAGGAACAAAATGTGTACAGGGCGGTTATACTCCCGGTAACGGAGAGCCGCGTCAGGTACCGATAATTCAGAGTACAACATTTAAGTATGCCACAAGTGAAGATATGGGCAAGCTGTTCGATTTGGAAGCGAGCGGATATTTTTATTCACGCCTTCAAAACCCCACTTGTGATACTGTTGCCGCAAAAATTTGCGAGCTTGAGGGCGGTACCGCCGCTATGCTGACATCATCAGGTCAAGCGGCATCTTTCTTCTCAATTTTCAACATTGCATCCTGTGGCGACCATATCGTTTGTTCATCGGCGATTTATGGCGGCACATATAACCTTTTTGCCGTTACTATGAAGCGCATGGGCATTGAGTTTACATTTGTATCTCCCGACTGCACCGATGAGGAGCTCGATGCGGCATTCCGCAAGAATACCAAAGCCGTTTTTGGCGAGACTATTGCAAACCCCGCTCTCGCTGTTCTTGATATTGAGAGATTTGCCAATGCTGCTCACGCCCACGGCGTTCCGCTTATTATAGATAATACCTTTGCAACTCCCGTTAACTGCCGCCCGTTTGAGTGGGGTGCTGATATCGTAACCCATTCAACAACCAAATATATGGATGGCCACGGCAGTGGGGTAGGTGGCTGTATTGTTGATTCGGGTAATTTTGACTGGACCCGTTATCCCGATAAATTCCCGGGCCTTTGCACACCAGATGAGAGCTATCACGGTGTTACCTATACCGAGCGTTTCGGTCTTGCAGGTGCGTATATCACAAAGGCAACCGCACAACTTATGCGCGATTTTGGTAGCATTCAGTCGCCCAAAACGCTTACTATGTAAACTTAGGTCTTGAAAGCCTGCATCTTCGTATGAAAAAGCATTGTGAGAACGGTCTTGCAGTTGCTAAGTTCTTGAAAAATGATGATAGGATCGCTTGGGTTACTTACCCGGGGCTTGAGGGCGATAAATACTACGATTTGGCGAGCAAGTATATGCCAAACGGCACCTGCGGTGTTGTAAGCTTTGGTGTTAAGGGCGGTAGAAAAGCGGCTGAAAGTTTTATGAAAAACTTAAAAATTGCCGCTATCGAAACACACGTTGCCGATGCGAGAACCTGTTGCTTGCACCCCGCAAATGCAACTCATAGACAAATGAATGATGATGAGTTGGCAGCGGCAGGTATATCCCCCGACCTTATTCGCTTCTCTTGTGGTATTGAGGATGCCGAAGATTTAATCGCTGATATCAAGCAGGCACTTGACAATATTTAAGTCAAAAGTATATAATAGAGTGGCAAGTTAATTTACTTGCCACTCTTGATTTTTTAAAGGAAAAGGAATAAAATATGCCAATTAAAATACCAAACGATTTACCGGCAGTAAAAACCCTTACGGATGAAAATATATTTGTAATGACCGAAACCAGAGCCATAACGCAGGATATACGCCCGCTAAAAATACTGGTTCTTAATTTGATGCCCAAAAAGATAGAAACCGAGACACAATTATCTCGGCTTCTCGGTAACTCGCCGCTTCAGGTGGAGCTTGTGCTTATGCACACCAAAAGCCACGTTTCAAAAAATGTGCCAGCGGAGCATTTATTTGCTTTTTATAAAACCTTTGATGATGTTAAAAACGATACCTTTGATGGTATGATAATCACAGGCGCACCGGTTGAAAAAATGGAGTTTGAAGAGGTTGAATATTGGCAAGAACTGTGTGAAATAATGGAGTGGAGTAAGACTCACGTGCACAGCACCTTCCATATTTGTTGGGGCGCTCAAGCGGGACTTTATTATCACTACGGAATTAAAAAATATTCGCTCGATAAAAAGCTTTTCGGCGTGTTCCCACATACTGTCGCTCACAAAAGCTCAATGCTTTTCCGCGGTTCTGATGATGTGTTTATGGTGCCGCATTCACGCCATACAACCATAAAACTCAAAGATGTTTTAGCCGTTCCTGAACTAAAACTTCTTTCGGTATCGGAGAAAGCGGGCGTTTATGCCATCGCCACCGACCAAGGCAAACAAATTTTTATAACGGGACATTCGGAGTACGATGCCGATACTTTAAATAAAGAATATTTGCGCGATTTAGGGGAGGGCAAGGAGATAGAAATCCCCGAAAACTATTTCCCCGATAATAACCCTAAAAACGCACCGCTTGTTACCTGGCGCTCACACGCAAACCTACTTTATTCCAACTGGCTTAACTACTTTGTATACCAAACAACCCCTTATGATATTAAGGAAATAAAATAAAAAATGCCGTGAAGTTAAACTTCACGGCATTTTTGTTATTCTTCATAGTCTCCATATACGTAAACGGAGCCTTCGTCAACACCTAAGCTTTCAAGTGTGTTGTATGTTTGTTCGTTGTATTTATAGGTCGTTTTATTAATTTCGGCAAACTTCTTGTCTTTCTTTTGGATGTAAATGTTGTTTTTAAGCTCGGGTATGCGGTCATAACTCAAGTTGTTGCCAGTAGCCGCTTGCTCGTAACCGTTAATTTGTAAGGTGAGAGAGGCAGCGCGGTCAAAAATATTATGAGAAATTTCAGAATTATAACAGGTGTTTTCGTGTCCCCAAGACTTAATATATGCCGAAACCGATGCCTTTGTGCCAAAACCGTAACCGCCAAGGCGGCAGATATTATACTTAAACTGCATATTTTCATAGCGGTTTTCGAGGGTGTTTTCCTGCGAGTTAAAGTATTCAAGAGTGTATTCCACATTTTCAAATAAGCAGTTTGTAGTGATAAAATCTTTGTGTATAACGGGATCTTTATCCTCGTAATCATACTGGGGAGAAACACCCGAGTCGAACTGTTGGTTAAAGTAACAAAAATCATACTCAAAGCCATCACAGGAGCCATAGCAACCGCTACCGCCGCCCATTCTGGGCTGTACGCTACTGGCAAATCCGCCCGACCACTCGCATACACAATAACTCATTTTAAGGTCTTTAGACCAACCCGCCCAGAAGGGACCTCTGCCGTAGCGCAGTTCAAGGTTGTTTATATGCACGTTGGTAAGACCTTTTGCGGTGTTGGTTATGATTTTTGTATCCATACAAAGGTCAATGGCATCGAATTTTTCGGCAGGGTTTCCGCCATCGTAATAAAGATAAACCTTAAAATCTTGCCTGCCGTCATCTTCAACTATTGAATTACCAAAATAATAATCAAAGTTTTGCTTTAACTGTGCTTTTTTACGCTTAATTTCGCCGTAATTTTCGCCGCCGTTAAATACTATAAGGCCTAAATCGGTTTGAGTGATTTTTTTATCAAGCACCCATACGTTCGGTGTGTCGGTTGCCTTCCATTCGCCGTGGGTTAAACCATCGTATGAGGTCCATATTTTTGGCTTCGGACCTTCGCCGTAAGCCGAGTATGACACATTGCTTTTAACCGATAAATATCCGCGCCACATACTGCCGCGCTCGAAAACTACAAGGTCGCCGTTTTCGAATATATATTCATTAACCTTTTTAAGAGTTGCCCATGCAGTTTCGGGAGTTTTACCATCGTTTTTGTCATCGCCGCTATTTGATACATAGTAGGTGGTACCCTTATCGGTTGTAAGGTCATTGGAGTTGTAAACGATAATATTTTTAAGTTCTAATGTCAAATCATCAAGTTTTTTGTAAAATGCTTCATCGGCATTAGAAAAATTTTGTGTTTTAAGCAAACTGTCAAGTGCTGCATGGTATTCCTCGGTTGTCATTATTTTATCGGGGACAACATAGTCATCCCCATTCTTTTTGCAACCTGTGAAGCCGATGCAAAGCACCACTACTAACAAAATACATAAAATTCTTTTCATTGTTTTCTCCTTGAAATAGGGGATTTTAAATCATTCTTCTTCGCCTTTTTCTTCGGTTGTTTCTTCAACTACTTCGTCTACTGTTTCTTCAACATTTTTGGCTTTCTTTTTCTTCTTTTTCTTTTTTTTGCTTTTGCTTGTAACAACTATTACAACAACTGCAATTATAAGAATAACTATCAAAACTGTTGCGGCAATTATAATGGTTTGCAAAAGTCCGCTATCGCCACCATTATTAGTTGCGGCGCCGTTGTTATCGCCGTTTGAAGAGTTTCCACTGGTAGTGTTGTTTGTATTATTTCCGCCGTTTCCGGTGTTTACAGAACCATCATCACCCATAGTATTTGCAGTGGGTTTCGTAATGCCGCGTTCTTCACACTGCGCCTGTAACTCATCAATCTTATCCTGTTCAATACCGATAAAACGGGCGGTTACGGTACCCATTTTGTCAACCATATATTCGTTTACATACTCTTTAATCGGAGAATCTTTAAGGCCGTAAACCTTAATTTTGCACTTGCAGCCTGGATAACCGTAGGTAAGCGGTCCGACACTGCCGTAGGTTTCATATAAACTGCTTTTTGAACCTATTGAACCAAGTTCACAGTCGGGGTTAAGTATGTAAAGACTCCATTCTTTTACTTGAACGCTCATACCGCCGCGGAAAACACCGGCGGCCATGTAAACTTATTCGGGCAAAATGAGTTCAGTGAATCGACCATATAGGCAGTTTGTGTTAAGCTCTTCAACACCGGGGGAGATAACGATATCGGTAATCGGACCGCCTACGTTGAAGTCACTGTTAATAACTTTCAAATTGCCGGGAATTACAAGTGAATAAAGATTGCAATTACGGAACACCGAATAACCCGTTTCGGTAAGAGAATAGGGTAGAGATACTTCGCTTAAATTCTCGCAGTGCTCAAATACTTCGCTACCCATTGTTTCAATACCTTCACAAATAATAACACTTGTAACATCGGTATTCTGGCGGAATGCGCGCGAGTCAATGTGTGTTACGGGGTTTCCGTCAGCATCAATAGACGGAACAACAACGTCTCCGCCTTCACCCAAATACTCGATAATTACACCATCAATTATATCGAAATCGTCGAAATTAATGTCGGTTGCACTTGTCGGAAATGCTGCGATAAGGCAGCAGGATACGAGCAAGAGCAACACTACAAGGCAATAGTTTTTTCATAGTTCATTCTCCTTTTTGTAAGTTTATTATAACATTATTTTTGCGCTTGTCAAAATAATAGTATTAAAATATAGATTTTCACGACATGGTTAATTAGCTTCAGCAAGTATTACCTCATCATCTTTTTTATCGCAGAAAACGTATACAGCACCTTTCTCAACACCGAGTTTTTCGAGCGTTATGTGCGATGCTTCGTTAAACTTGTACATGATGTGATTAATATTCGCGAAAACCTTGTCTTTCGGCTCAATGTAAATGTTGTTATTCATTTTCGGTATATGGTCATAACTTACATGCTTGCCGCGAAGAGTGGGTGCATGACCGATAATTTCCAAGCTTACATCGGCGGCTCTATCAAATATGTTATACTCAAATTTACAGTCATAACACGGATTTTCGTGCCCCCAAGATTTAACATAGCGTGATTGTTCGGTCTTATCGCCGTATCCGTAGCCGCCGAGTCGGCACAAATTATAGCCGAAATACATATTTTCATAGCGGTTGTCATCAGATGTGTTTTGAGTTGAAAAATATTCAAGCGTATATTCGGTGGTTTCAAATAAACAGTTGTAGGTTATAAAATCTTTGAAAACCGATGCGTCGGTATCACGCCAATGATACTGGGGTGATACACCCGAGTCGAACTGCTGATAGAAATAGCAGTGGTCAAATATCATTTTATCGCAAGAGTGCCAAGCACCCGCACCGCCACCATACCTAAGGAATTTATTCCCTGTATAATGTCCGCCACCCCAGCCTGCAACACAGTAGCTCATACGCACGTTTTTACAGCTTGTTGCGGTGCTTAACGATATGATTTATCCGTTTGGAGAAAATAAAACCTCAAAACATTCGCGTTATTTAAGCGAAATTGTAAAGGCAAAAACTTATCTCGAAACAAACTACGGCACAAAAATAACTTTGCCGACAGTTGCCGCCGAGGTAAATCTAAGCCCCAATTTTTTTAGAATTGTTTTTAAAGAACTCGTAGGCAGAAGCCCGCACGAGTATTTGTTGGAAATAAGGATTAGAAAGGCCGAGGCATACCTTGAAAACACCGATTTTCCGATAAATCAAATAGCCGATTTATGTGGCTTTGAAACCCAGTCGTATATGAATTATGTTTTTTCAAAATACTGCGGTGTATCGCCATATAAATACCGCTCTATGCATCATAAGTAAGAAAAACCGCGGCCAGGGAGTTGCGGTTAGGGATAAACCGCCTAAAAAAGCAAATTTTTGTGGCCTAATGTGTTAAAAAGCCGTGGTACGCGTCAGCGTTACCACGGCTTTTTGTCTGTTATTCCACTAAAAATTTATCTTTTTCAGGTGCGAGCAGTTTTGTAACCGAAAATTTTGTTTCACCGCGAAGCGTTTTCCACGCAGTAATACTTTGTGTCTTACAAGGGGGAAAGGCAAGGCGGTGGGGCAAAATTTGGTTCCAAAACCGATTTCGTCCCTAATCGCAGTTCCCTAAATTCCGCGGTTTTTGTTATATAAAAAGAGAGAAAATTAAATTATTAACAGCACAAATTATCATACCAAAAGCGGTGGGGAGCAGCGCTGAAAGTATCATCCATTTAACACTACCGGTTTCCTTTTTAATTGTTAAAAGTGTGGTGGCGCACGGCCAATGGAAAAGGGAGAAAACTATTACATTTGTGGCGGTGAGTATATTCCAACCGTTTAAAACCAGCAAATCTTTAATGACCGTTAAGCTGCCCGTATCACTCAAAGCCGAACCACTGGAATACGCCATAATTATTATAGGTAGCACAATTTCATTTGCGGGCAGTCCTAAAATGAAAGCGATAAGTATAACACCATCAAGGCCGAGCACTTTGGCAAAGGGGTCAAGCAAATTTGCCGCATATTGAAGCAGAGAAACATCGCCCAAGTTTATGTTGGCCGCAAACCATATAATAAATCCGGCGGGGATTGCGGCTATAATAGCCCGCCCCAAAACAAACAATGTTCTATCAAGCACCGAGCGCACGATAACCTTTAAAATTTGTGGTCGGCGGTATGGAGGCAGTTCTAAGGTAAAGGATGAGGGGACGCCGCTCAGCAGTGTTGCCGATAAAATTTTAGAAGCAAGAAAGGTAAGCAGCACACTCAAAATTATGAAAAAACACAGTATAAGTGCTGCTCCAAAGTTTGAAAATACCGAGCCAATACCGACAAAAAATATCGTTATTAAGGTAATAATTGTGGGGAAACGTCCGTTGCATGGCACAAAACTGTTGGTAAGAATTGCAATTAACTTTTCACGCGGAGAGTCTATAATTCGGCACCCAACAACACCTGCCGCGTTACACCCAAAGCCCATACACATGGTAAGTGCTTGCTTTCCGCAGGTGCGGCATTTTTGAAAGCCTTTATCAAGGTTAAAGGCGAGTCGCGGTAGGTATCCTAAATCTTCAAGCAATGTAAAAAGCGGGAAGAATATTGCCATAGGCGGCAGCATTACCGATACTATCCAGGTTACAACACGATATACGCCGAAAACCAAAAGCTCACATATAAAGCTTGGTGCGCCAATAGATTTAAGGAATTCGTAAAAAGGCATTTCAATACTGCCAAAAAAAGAGCTTAGCATATTTGATGGATAGTTAGCGCCGCTTATCGTTATCCAAAAAATAATGCCGAAAAGCAGTATCATTAGGGGGATGCCGAAAATTTTACTTGTTATTATGCGGTCGGCACTGTGGTCATCAAAACGGCGTTTTTTTGGCGTGTATGATATACAGCCCTCGGCTGACTTTTCGGCGGTTTTTATAATACCACCAACTATTTTTTCAGCGCCGATTGTGTCGCAGCTATTAGCCAAAACCGATAGGTCTGCGCCGTATTTTTTTTGGTAATTCGTAAAAAACACAGTATCTTTGCTGAGTATTTTGATAGCGGCAAAGCGTGGGCTTACCTGTAGGTCTTTTGGCAATATGTTGGTAATTTCCGCTATGTGTTTTTCAGTGTGGCTATCATATTGTGGCACCTTGGCGGTACTATTATTACTGTCGGCAGCTTCAATGATAGCATCACAAACATCCTTTAGCCCCTCTCCGCTTCGGGCAGTGGTAGGTATTACGGGGATGTTAAGGCGGCGCGATAATTTTTCGGTATCAATTTTTATGCCTTTTTTAGCGGCTTCATCAATTAAATTAACGCACAGTACAGTTTTTGGCGATATTTCGGTTATTTGCAAAAGCAAATTTAGGTTGCGCTCGAGTGCTACGGCATCGCACACAACAAGGTTAACATCCGCGCCTCCAAACAGTATAAACGATTCGGCAACACGCTCCTCATCCGAGTGAGAAAGCAGGGAATAACTGCCCGGCAAATCTACCAAAATAATCCGCCGACCGTTATGTAAAAAAGAGCCGCGCGCCGTTTCAACCGTTTTGCCCGTCCAGTTGCCCGTGTGTTGATTTAAACCCGTTAAAGCATTAAACAGCGTGCTTTTACCAACATTAGGGTTGCCCGAAAGTGCTACAACAATATCCGATGGGCGCTCCTTGTTTAATGTTTTTTCAGTTATAGAGTTAATTCCCATAGAACTACGGTTGAGGCCCAATATTATCACCCGCATCTTCAACAAAGATTTTATCGCTGTCAGTCTTTCTGAGCGCTATAACAGAGTTTTTTATTTCATAAGCAGTGGGGTCGCCAAAGGGACTGCTAAAAAGCTTTACAATTTTAGTTCCCGAAATTATGCCCATATCTAAAATGCGCCTAAGCTCATTGTCTTTATGCGTAACTTTATTTACAATATAGTGTTTATAAGGTAAGGTATCACTTAAAATCATATACTTCACTCCGTTATTCAGTATATGATTTTATTACCACAGTGTTAAATAAGAAAGGATCGATAACGCAGTGTTATCGATCCTTTTGAATTGATCGGTTTTTATATTTTTATTCTAACCTCTCCCGAGTTTAGCGTTAATTTTTTGTTGTCTTTTGTGGTTACAAGCAAATGCGCGTTATCATCAATGTTATCAACTGTTACGGGGTATTCGTTTTGTGCATCAACACATAAAACTTCGGTCCCTATTATAATAGACCGCGTGCGATACTCCTCCATAAATGCAGTGCTTGGTAATGATTTATAAATGTTGAAAAACTCGTTCAAAATCTCGGCAATAAGGCGGTTTTGTGTGTCGGAATTGCAAGGAATATCAAAAATACTCGCGGCAATATCTCGTAATTCTTCGGGGAAATCGCCTTTCGGGCGGTTGATATTAAGGCCAATGCCAAGCACGGCATAGTCCACACAATTATTTTCAAGCGATACGGAGCCCTGCGTTAAAATGCCGCATATTTTTTTGCCGTTTAAAAATATATCGTTAACCCATTTAATACCCGTATTTACATCGCAAACCTTGTCTACCGCACGGCATACGGCCACTGCCGCGGCGGCGGTAATAAGTGTAGTGGCAGAGGCAGTAGTATCGGGGCGCAGTATAATGCTCATATAAAGTCCGCCATATTGCGATGAAAAATGTCGGCCGAGTCGACCTTTGCCGTTTGTTTGTTCGCGCGCTATAATTATAGTGCCCTCGTTGGCGCCATTGGTTGCCAACTCTTTTGCTGTAATGTTGGTAGAGGGCAGTGTTTCAAAAATATTTATATCACAGTTGTGTTTTAGGTGCTTTTCTATGCCATATTTCGAAAAACGCGTGTTGTTTTTCGAAATAGAATACCCCTTGTTTGTAACCGCATCTATGATAAAGCCCTCTTGTCTTAAAGAGTTCACGGCCTTCCAAACTGCATTTCGGCTGACATTTAGCTCCCGTGCTATTTGCTCGCCCGATAGCGAGATATCGCAGTTTTCAAGCATATACAGTAATTTGTTTGTAATATTCATATTATCACCGATAAAAAGTATAGTATATAAGGCACGAATTGTCAACCAAACACATAAATTTCAGAGACAAACTACATAAATATACTGTTGAAAAAATGATAAAAAAATGGTATAAATATTATGTATACACTTATTAAGATTTAAGAGGTGTTTGTAAGCAAAATGTTTAAAAGAATTACAGCAGTTCTCTTGTCTATATCACTTATGTTAATATTTGTAGGGTGTAAAAAACAACAAATTGTCGAGACTGATGTTTACGGGTATGATAATTCCAACAAGAAGTGGCCTGAGGTTGCCGCGGCAGATATGCCAAAATTTCAAAACGGCGCACTTACCGAAAAAGAATTTTTAGATTTAATTTCGCCTTATACCGATTGGCGAATTTACGAAATCCGCACAACAGCTACAACTGTTAAGCCCAAAGGTAGCGGCACCGCGTATTATGTATCAAATGACGGCGACAACGCAAATGATGGGTTAACCCCATCCACCCCGCTTGCCGATTATGTCGGTGTTGCAAAAAAAGGACTTAAAAGCGGCGATGTGATTTATTTTGAGCGCGGCGGCGTATGGCGCTCGCAAATTAATCTTACGGTTGACGGTGTTACACTTTCGGCCTACGGAGAGGGCAAAAAGCCCGAGTTCTATATGTCGGTAAAAAATGGTGCTAATCCTGATTTTTGGCAAAAAACCGATGCCGAAAATGTATGGGTGTTTGATACTCGTATATCGGCGGATGTCGGTACAATTATTTTTGATGATGAGCAGTGGGCTTTTAAATCACTATATAAAAAAACCGATATTGGAAATAGCACTACCGGCAGATATGTTAATACATATAAAGATTTAACAAACGATTTGCAGTTTTTCCATAATTTTATGGATGGAAAAATCTATCTTTGCAGTAAGCTCGGCAATCCTGGGGCTCGGTTTCAAAAAATCGAGTTTAATGTCGGTCGGCACATAATTTACGTAACTGCCGATAATATCGTTATTGATAATTTATGCCTTAAATACGGCGGTGCGCACGGTATTGGTGCCGATGACACAGACGGTCTCACCGTTCAAAATTGTGAGATAGGTTGGATAGGCGGCTCGCTTCAAAGCGGTTGGCAGGATACTACACGCTTCGGCAACGGCATTGAAATATGGGGCAGTGCCAAAAACTTTACAGTGCATAACAATTATATTTACCAGGTTTATGATAGCGCCGTTTCCTTTCAATATAGGGGCGAAGAAATAAGCAATATGCACTTTGTCAATTTTACAAATAACATTATTGATAAAGCAACCTCGTGCATTGAGTATTGGTCGGGCGGAGCTACAGGCAGTGATATAAAAGACTTTTTAATTGCCGATAACCTGCTCATCCGCTCAGGCTACGGTATGGGTGCACAACGTCCTGAGCAAAGAGGCACCATTAATTTAACCTCGGGCGGCTTTATGAATCGGTTGACGGGGTATTTCAAAATAGAAAATAATGTAATCGCACTTTCAAAAATTCAGCTTGTAAACTTGTCCTCGGGCTCGGGCGATTTACCCGAGATGAACGGCAACGTGTTTGTACATAAAAAGGGCAAAATGTTCGGTCAAGTCTTAGATAAAAACCAAATGGTTAGATTTGATGAAAATATCGAAGAATTTATTAAAAAATCCATGGCGGATAAAAACGCCAAGGTAGTTTATATAACTGATTAAAAGGAGAAAAAATTATGAAAAAAGCAGTTAGAGTAATAAGCATATTTCTTATAGCGGCTATGGTGTTAAGCTTTGCCGCATGTAAGAAAAGTGGCGCCGATGACGGAAAGTTTTGGGCAAAGGTTGATAAGGTAGAAGAGCCCTCTTACCAAAGCGGCACAATGGCACTTGCCGATTTCGAAAAGCAATATCGCCCGTATACCGATTGGCGTATTTACGAAATTCGCACTGCCGAAACAACAGTTAAACCTGTAGGCAGTGGTACAGCTTACTATGTATCAAACAGCGGTAACAATAATAACGATGGACTTTCCCCCGAAAATCCGTTAAAGGACTACGCGGGCGCTAAAATGAAGGGGCTTAAAAGCGGAGATGTGATTTATTTTGAGCGCGGCGGTGTATGGCGCGGCACAAACGAAATTACAACCGATGGTTTAACCATTGCCGCATATGGAGAAGGTAAAGCACCTAAATTTTATGCATCCCCAGAGAACGGCTCGGGCGATGGTTATTGGAAAGAAACAGATGTAGCGAACGTTTATGAATATAAAGATAGATTTAACGACGACGTAGGCGCAATTATTTTTGATGATAAAGAGTGCACCTATAAATCTACATATACAACTGCCGATATGACCGACAGTAAATCTACAAAGCTTGTAAATTCATACAAAAACTTAAAAGAAGATTTACAGCTCTATCACGATGTAAAAACTTATAAAGTGTATCTTTGCAGCACCGAGGGCAATCCCTCAGACCGCTTCAAAAACATTGAATTCAACGTGTCCAAGCACGTTTTCAGAGTTACCGCCGATAACGTAACTTTTGATGGCATCTGCGTAAAATATACAGGTGCACACGGTATCAGTTCTTCTACCTGTGATGGTCTTACTGTTCGCAACTGTGAGTTTGGTTGGATAGGCGGCGGCCGACAGGGCGGCATTACCGAAACAACCCGTTACGGTAACGGCGTTGAAATTTGGGGTGGCGCAGTTAACTTTACTGTAGAAAACAACTATTTTTATCAAAACTATGATGCAGGTGCTACCTTCCAGTTCAGTTCCCAAGTCCAAGATGTTAAGGTTGATAATGTTAAGTTCAACAACAATGTGTTTGAATATTGCAACTATTCGATAGAGTATTTTATAACCATTCCGGGCGATGAAAAGATTACCGATTTTGAAATTGACGGTAATATTTTCTGGTATGCGGGAGATGGACTTTGCGCTCAGCGTGATGACCGCTCGGGCTCAAACCACATTAAATCTTGGGGACATCAAAACCCGTTGGCCAACCCCATCAAGATTACCAATAACTTCTTTGCTTTAGGTGTTCGTCAGCTTTGTGAAACGTTGGATACCACAGGTGTTGGCGCCGATTATGATAGCAACGTTTATGTACAAACCGAGGGTAAACGTGTTGCGGTTAATACAGGACTTGATGACTATTTCAAAATGGACAGCAAGGTTGAAAGCAATATAAAAACATACTTAAGAGATAAAAACGCAACAATAATCAAAATTTCGAAATAAAGGAAAAACTATGAAAACCTTTTTTAAAAAAATAGGCAAAGCGTTATTCGGAAATAAAAACCGAAAAATTGCAACAGTTTGTGTAATAAGCGGCGTTCTCACTATTTCTATTATAGCAGCAACCGTTGCTTTGTGCTTGCCGCTTATTAATAAAGAGCTTGGCGGCAGCTTATTGCCGAGTGTTGGGGGAAATGGTGGTTTTGTAAGCTCTACCGACAAAAATGAAAACTCCTCAAATACAAGTGGTAGCGGCAACAGTAATAGTAGCAATAGCAACAGTAATAGTAGTAATAGCAACAGTAATGGCAGCTTTGCGGGGGAACTATTAAATCCGGGTAGTTGGGAAAAGGTGGCAAAAGCCACCATGCCAAATATCATTTCGGGCGATAGTATGACCCAAAAAGAGATGGAGGAGCTTTTCCGTCCACATACCGATTGGCGTATTTACGAAATTCGTACAACCGAAACAACGGTTAAACCCACAAATGGCGGTACGGCTTATTATGTGTCAAATAGGGGAAAGGTTAATAACGATGGCAAGACCCCCGAAACGCCTCTTAAAAACGTTTCACAAATAGGCAATCTGCCGCTGAAAGCGGGCGACGTTGTATACTTTGAGCGCGGTAGTGTATTCCGCGGAAATTTCACGATTTTGGTAGAAGGCGTTACATATTCGGCGTACGGTGAAGGCAAAAAACCCGAATTTTACGGTTCGCCGCAAAATTATACCGGTGTTGATGCTTGGGAAGAAACCGATGTGCCAAATGTATATGTTTGTGCGGATAGATTTTTCAGTGATATAGGAACTATCGTTTTCGATGATGAAAAGTGTGCTATTAAAGTGTTGCTCGCTTACAGAGATTCGGGAGACACGTATAACTATAGTGATAAAAGCAGTTTTACCAATTATCGCGATTTAAAGAAAAATTTACAGTTCTATCACGATTATTCAAATACCGGAAAACTGTATTTAAGATGTGATGCAGGAAATCCGGGTGAGATTTTCGATAGCATTGAGTTAAACGTCAAAGGACACGGCTTTTCGGTAAGAGCCGATAATGTTACAATAGATAACCTTTGTGTTAAGTATGTTGGCTCTCACGGTATAAGCTCGGGAGAAAGAGTGGGCCTTACTGTGCAAAACTGCGAGTTCGGTTGGATAGGCGGCGCGGTACAAATGGTTAACAACGGTATTCCCACCCGTTTTGGTAACGGTGTTGAAATTTGGGGCAGTGCCAAAGATTTTACTGTTAAAAATTGTTACTTTTATCAAAATTATGATGCGGGTGCTACTTTTCAGTATAAATCGGGTGAGAAGGACCGCCCACAAGTTATTATGAGCAATATTGATTTTTCTGATAACGTTATGGAATACTGCAACTATTCGATTGAATATTTTTTAACTTCAACTGATAACAGTTATATCGAAAACTTTACGATTTCAAATAATTTAATGTGGTATGCAGGCGAGGGCTTTTGCTCACAACGTCCCGATAAAACGGAAAATACACATATAAAATCGTGGTTACATCAAAATAGAATTCGCGGATATTTTAATATCAAAAACAACCTATTTTGCTTGGCTCAACGCTATCTATCTCAAACCTATGATATAACGGCAGTCGGTGCGAAGTATGATTCCAATATCTATATCCAGAGCGTTACTAAATATTTAGGTCAAAATGCTTCAAACAAGTACCCGTTAAGATTTACGGACAGCGTGGAGGAGCTTATCAAGCAGGAATTCCGAGATAATAACGCTAAAGTAATACATATTGTGAGTGACTGAAATGGATAAATCTCAAATTCTATTGTCGTTTTTGCAAAAAAATTGTGCGCTTATTACACCTGTTCCAACTGATGAAAAAGAACGTTTTGAATACTACAAAGGGGCAATTAACAAATTGCCCCCGCAGTATATTAATGAGAGTTTTTTGAAAATAGAGGATGTATATCTTGCCGATACCTTGCAAAAAGAAGAAATTGTATCGGTGGAAGGTTTAGATGCTCTTATCACAGTGTCTCAAAACAAAGCGGCTTTTTTTAGTGCCGATGCGGTGCTCTCGTTTTTAAACGATGGTAGCGATAAAAGCATATATCTTTATGGCGGAACGCGGCTCAAAACCGCCGTGGCTCACGCAATAAGCGGCAAAGATATAGCGGTTACCAAGGCAAACAATGTAAAGTTTAGCGGTGTTATCAGTGCACAACTTCCGAGCATTGATTTAAAACTCACATCGGTAATTTTAAAGGAAATAACCGATAAGTATATATTTGCCTTGGACGTTGCAATGAATAATAAGCTAAAAACCTTAGTGCTTACTTTACCAAACATAGAAAATGCAGTTTTATGTTCGAGGGTGGCTGATGCTATACTTGGTGTTATAAAACAGCACGCATACACAAAGCAATTAAAAATAGTCTTATCGGCACCAAACAGTAAAGTGTTTGATGTTTATAAATCAAAAAAAGAGGTATTATAATCGTGAAAAACAAAATAATTGCAACTGTACTTGTTGCAACTGTTTTTCTTGCGCTTTGCGGCTGTAAGAGTAATGATAATGATGATATAGCGCCGTATGGTGCATCAGATAAGTGGGAAAAGGTAGAAAAATCCGATATGCCCGCAAGAGTGGATGCAACCTTAACATTTGAAAAAATGGAGGAGCTTTATCGCCCTCATACCGATTGGCGCATTTACGACATTCGTACAACCGAAACTACAGTAAAGCCAATAAAGGGCGGTACGGCATATTATGTTTCAAACAAGGGAAATTCTGCAAATGATGGTCTCACTCCCGAAACACCCTTGGCTTCGGTTTATAATTTAGGCAAGGTAAAGCTAACGGCGGGAGATGTTGTCTATTTTGAGCGCGGAAGCGTGTTTAGAGGCACCTGGACCGCTATGGTGGATGGCGTTACCTATTCGGCTTACGGCGAAGGCAAAAAGCCCGAGTTCTATGGGTCGATAGATAACTATGCCGACCCTAAGTATTGGCAAGAAACTGACAAAAAAGGTGTTTACGTTTGTACCGAACATTTCTTTAAAGATGTAGGCGCAATTATTTTAAATGAGAGAACAAGTGCCACAAAAATTGCGGTTGGCTCTAACGGTATTTTTGAGGGCAAACAGTTTAGCGGTTACAAAGACATAACAAAAAATCTGTATTTTTATCACGATAAACAAACAGGAAAATTATATTTCAAATGTAGCGGTAACCCCGGCGAAATATACGATAGAATTGAACTAAATCTTGCAGGCACCATTGTTTCGGTAAGGGCAAACGATATAACGCTTGATAACCTTTGCATAAAATATGGCGGCTCGCACGGTGTGGGTTCTTCGGACGGACATACGGGCCTCACAATTCAAAACTGTGAAATCGGTTTCATAGGCGGCGCGGTACACTCTGACCGAAACGGTTGGGCAATACGCTTCGGTAACGGTGTTGAAATTTGGGGAGCCACCGAGAATTTTACCATAAAAAACAGCTATTTTTATGATATTTATGATGCGGCTATGACCTTCCAGTATAGCACTTCAACCAGCCCCGCACCCGAGACAAGTATCAAAAACGTTAATTTTGTAGATAACGTAATAGAGCGCTGTACATATTCGGTTGAGTACTTTTTGACTTCCGGAGATAACAGTTTTATAGAGAATATAACAATAGCCAATAATCTTATGTGGTATACAGGCGAGGGCTATTGCTTTAAGCGTTATGGCCAAGGCCAGGATGCGCATATAAAATCGTGGGAACACAATACCAATTATCATAGAGGCTATTATAATATAACAAATAATTTGTTTGCTATGTCAAAGGCGTACTTAGTGCAAAGCTGGAGTGGCAACACTGACGGCGCAAAATATGATTCAAATATTTATATACAAACCGAAAATCAGCTTTTGGGAGAAAATGGCAAAACCACCCAAAAAATAATGTTCGATAAAAATGTAAAAAAGGCAATAAAAGAAAAACTTTATGATAACAATGCCACAGTTATCTGGGTTACTGAATAAGGAAAAAGTATGATAAAAGTAATGTTTGTGTGTCTTGGTAATATATGCCGCTCTCCAATGGCGGAATTTGTATTCAAAGATTTGGTTAGTAAAAACGGACTCACCGATATGTTTTTAATATCTTCATCGGCTACCAGCAGTGAAGAGGCGGGCAATGATATTCATTATGGCACAAAGCAAAAACTTCGTGAGCAGGGCATCCCTTTTACACGGCGCGCCGCAAGAAAATTTACAACACAAGACTATAATGAGTATGATTATATTCTCGTAATGGAGAACGCTAACATCCGCGGGCTTTTAAGGATAATAGGGGAAGACGGTGAGCAAAAAATCACGCGCCTTAAAGACTATGCTGATGGCGGCGATATTGCTGACCCGTGGTATACAGGTAATTTTGATGATACCTATCGCGATGTGCTATCGGGCTGCACCGCATTTTTAAAATATTTAAAGGACAGGGCGGTTGTATGAAAGCATTAAAGCATTTTTGCACAATAACTAAACATAGGCATAAGGTGGTTGCCCATTGTTTCAAAGCGGGTATCGGCTGGCAAGGTCTTTTCCACGATTTATCAAAATACACCCCCGCCGAGTTTTTGGCAGGCGCTAAATACTATCAAGGTAACCGCAGTCCCAACGAAAAGGAACGCGAGCTGTTTGGCTATTCATCGGCGTGGCTGCACCATAAGGGAAGAAACCGCCACCACTTTGAATATTGGACCGATTATAACCCCGCCACAAAACAAATACGCCCAGTAAAAATGCCCACAAAGTATGTAATAGAAATGTTTTGCGATAGGGTTGCGGCAAGCAAAATCTATCAGGGTAAAAAATACACCGATAAGCACCCGTTGGAGTATTTTTTAAAGGGCAAGCCTACAAGGGTAATACACACCGAGTCTTCCGACCTTTTAGAAAAACTACTTACAATGCTTTCCGAAAAGGGAGAGTCCGAAACCTTTGGGTTTATTAAAAAAATGCAAAAAAAATAAGCGAGGAATTTTCCTCGCTTTATTTTTTTAAAAATTAGTCGTTTTTAGTGGCCTGGTGGGGCATTTGAGCCTTAAGAGAAGCACGTGTTTTACGAACTTCATTAAGGTTAGCTGTAAGACCCTCATCGGCGCGGCGCATAATGTCATCAACAAATTCCTGAGCGGCTTTACGCATTTCGCGTGTTTTGGCCTGAGCGTCAGCAATAATTTCAGCCGCCTTCTCACGTGCTAATTTTGTGATTTCTTCTTGAGAAACCATTGCATTGGCACGTTCCTCAGCGTTGCGGATAATTCCGTCAGCCTCGCGTTTTGCGTTGTTGATGATGTCGGCACGGTCAGCAACGATGCCGCGTGCCTGCTTGATTTCACTCGGGATGTTAAGACGGATGTCGTCAATAACAGCTCTAAGCTTTTCAGCGTTTACAACGGTGCGTTTGCCGGGCATTTTAATGCCGGTTTCAAGTGCCTCATCAAACTGTTCAAGTAATTCTTCAATGCTCATTTTTTTCTTCCTTTCTATTTTAACCTTTCGATAATATCTTTATGGATTGCTTTAGGAACAAAATCCGAAATATCTCCACCCATACTGGCGATTTGCTTAACCATGCTCGAACTTAAATACATAAATTCAGCATTTGTTGTAAGGAACAAGGTTTCGATAGATTTGTTCATTTTTTTATTGGCAAGTGCCATTTGGAATTCATATTCAAAATCCGACATAGCACGTAAACCCTTAACAATTGCGTAAGCGTTTTTCTCTTTTGCATATTCCGATAATAGACCATCGGAAAAATCAACCTCAACATTACTAAGGTGCGATACGCATTTCTTTATCATTTCTACGCGTTCTTCCACAGAAAAACTGTATTTCTTTTTATAGTTTATCATAACAACAACGATAACCTTATCAAAAAGGGAAGCGGCACGTTCTATTATATCTATGTGGCCGAGAGTTATGGGGTCATAACTACCTGGGCATATAACACACTTGTTCATATTAAACACTTTCTTTCCGATAAATCGAAACTAAAATCTTACCGAATTTTAATTGCTTTTTCTCAAAAAAGCCGCCAACGGTTTGCGGCAAAGCGATGTCTGACGGTCTTTCGCAAATAATAATACCGTAGTCGCTCATAATATTTGTAACAGCTGTGAGTGTTTTTTCGAGTATTCCCTCGCGGTAGGGTGGGTCAAGCAGGACAATGTCAAATTCATCCTTTGTGGATGCTATAAAAGAAAAACAGTCAGCCCGTAAAACTTTCGATACACTGTCAAAGCCCGTGGCTTTTATGTTTGATTTAATAACATTTATAGCTTCAGGATTAAGGTCAACAAAGGTAGCGCTTTCAGCACCACGGCTTAATGCCTCAATACCAAGCTGGCCTGAGCCCGCAAATAAATCGAGTATTCTTCTACCCTCAATATCAAACTGTATCGAACTGAATATTGCCTCTTTTACCTTATCGGTCGTGGGCCTAACATCGTTGCCCTCAAGCGTTTGAAGGCGGCGGCCTCTGGCACTACCGGTAATAACTCTCATTTAAATCACCCATATTTACACTTGCTTATATTATCACACGAAACCACTGCTTTTGTCAATATTTATTTTATTTAATAATATTTTATCTTATTTTAAACAAAGCTTGTTGCAAGTGCCTTGGTTTTATAGTATAATAGATTATATATTTTTTCAAAGGAAGTCTTTTTATGCGTAAAACAAAAATCGTTTGTACTTTAGGTCCTGCCTCAAGCGATGAGCAGACCATAACAAAAATGTGCCTCGCGGGTATGAATGTAGCCCGCCTAAACTTTTCTCACGGCACACACAAGGATCAGCTGGAGCGCATAAACACCATAAAAAAGGTAAGAGAGAAACTCGGTATACCACTTGCCATAATGCTTGACACAAAGGGCCCCGAGTATCGTATCAAAACATTTACCGATGGCAAAATCCTTTTAAAGGAAAACGATGTTTTTAGGTTTACAACAAAGGACGTTGTTGGAGACAAAAATAGAGTTTCGGTAAGCTATACGGGATTAACAAATGATTTGGATGTAGGCGACAGAATTTTGGTAAATAACGGTTTGCTTGAATTTTCGGTTACCGAAATTACCGAAGATGATGTTGTGTGCAAGGTAATCACGGGTGGCGAACTTTCAAATCGTAAGAGTATGAGCTTTCCCAATAAGGTTTTAAAGCAAGAGTTTTTAAGCGAACAGGACAAGCAAGATATTTTATTTGGGGTGAGCAATGGTATTGATTTAATTGCCTGCTCCTTTGTATCGTGCGCTGAAGATTTAAAATCGGTTAAAAAGTTTTTAGCCGAGAACGATATTAACGATGTTGACCTTATCGCAAAGATTGAAAATCAGTCGGGTATCGATAATATTGAGGAAATATGCAACGAGTGCACAGGTATTATGATAGGCAGGGGAGATATGGGTGTTGAAATCCCGTTTGAAGAACTGCCCGCCGTTCAAAAACGGCTTATCACAAAATGCCGTATGCTCGGAAAACGTGTAATTACAGCTACCGAGATGCTCGAATCTATGATATACAATAAAAGACCGACAAGAGCCGAAATCTCCGATGTTGCAAACGCCGTATATGATGGCACAAGCGCTATAATGCTGTCGGGTGAGACTGCGGCGGGTAAATATCCCGTATTGGCGGTAGAAACGATGTCAAAAATAGCCGAAAGCACCGAGCTTCATATAAACTACAAAAAACGCTTTGCAAACAGCGAATTTTCTATTCGCAATACAGTTGATGCCATTTCCCACGCAACCTGCGGTATGGCGATAGATATAGATGCTAAGGCAGTTGCGGTATGTTCAAGAACGGGTATGACGGCGCGTATGGTATCGCGTTTTCGCCCACCTGTAGATATACTTGGTATTACTACCAACGAAAAAACGTGGCATAAGTTATCGCTTTCTTGGGGTGTTATACCGCTATTGTGCGAAGAACTTCCATCAACCGATGTGCTTTTCTATACCGCGCTAAAGCTCGCCAAAAGCACATTACCGCTTAAAACGGATGATAAAATAGTTATCACGGGCGGTGTTACCAACGGTAAATCAGGAAATACAAATCTAATCAAGATTGAAACGATATAGGAGGATGTAAAAATGTTTTTTAATGAGCTTGAAAAATTCGATAGTGAGGTATTTGCAGCGTGCAACGATGAACTTACAAGACAACGCCATAATATCGAGCTTATCGCATCGGAGAATATAGTATCAAAAGCGGTATTATTGGCGGCAGGCAGCGTGCTTACAAATAAATATGCCGAGGGTTATCCCGCACACCGTTATTATGGCGGATGCGAGTATGTTGATGTAGTTGAAGATATTGCGAGAGAGCGTGCTAAAAAGCTTTTCGGCGCAGAGCACGCCAACGTTCAGCCCCACAGCGGTGCTAACGCAAACCTTGCGGTTTTCTTTGCGCTCTTGCAGCCTGGAGACACCGTTATGGGTATGAATTTAGCCCACGGCGGACATTTATCTCACGGCTCACCCGTAAATATTTCGGGTAAATATTTTAATATCGTGCCTTACGGCGTTACCGATGATACCCACGTTATCGATTATGATGAGATGGAGAGAATAGCATTAGAATGTAAGCCCAAACTTATTGTTGCGGGAGCAAGTGCGTATGCGAGGGTAATCGACTTTAAGCGTATGCGCGAAATTGCCGATAAGGTAGGCGCTTACTTAATGGTAGATATAGCCCATATTGCAGGTCTTGTAGCGGCAGGCCTTCATCCGAGTCCCGTGCCGTATGCCGATGTAGTAACCACCACAACTCATAAGACTCTCCGCGGTCCGCGTGGCGGCTTGATTCTTTGCCGTGAGGCACTTGCAAAGCAAGTAGATAAGGCGATTTTCCCAGGTGTTCAGGGCGGCCCTTTAATGCATATAATTGCGGCAAAAGCAGTAGCTTTCGGCGAAGCGTTAAAGCCCGAGTTTAAAGAGTATCAAAAGCAAATCGTTAAAAATGCCGCAGCCTTGGCAGCAGCCCTTAAAGCCGAGGGCTTTGATTTGGTATCGGATGGTACCGATAACCACTTGATGCTGCTTGATTTACGTAAATTTGACATTACGGGTAAAGAACTTGAAAAGCGACTTGATGAGGTGCATATTACCGTAAATAAAAACGCAATTCCTAACGATCCGCAAAGTCCTTTTATTACAAGCGGCGTAAGAATAGGTACACCAGCAGTTACCTCTCGCGGTTTTAAAGAGGATGAAATGAAGCTTATCGCAGGCTGGATAAAACGCGTTGTTACCGATTTTGAAAACTCAAAGGATGAGATTTCCCGTGAGGTTATGGCACTTTGCGAAAAATTCCCGATTTATGAGTAAACAAAAAATCAACCGACAGTTTGTCGGTTGATTTTTTTATATTTTATATTCATTTATAACGTTACCGTCAAGGTCGCGCCAATAAAATACGCCATCCTCAAAAATCATATAACCGTGGTGGCTGTTTTCCTTCGGTATTGATACCGACCCCGGATTTATATAGGTAAAATTATCATATTGCTCACAAACGGGAATATGTGTATGTCCGTGAAGCAGTATATCGCCCTTATTAAGCGGCGGCAAATGCTCCTTGTTAAAAATATGCCCGTGTGTAGCATAAATAACCTTTGTTTCGTGGGTTATAATGCAATAATCGGCAAGTATGGGAAAGTGGAGCACCATTTGGTCAACCTCGGTATCACAGTTGCCGCGCACACAAAGTATATCGTTTTTAAGTTCATTTAATAAACCAATTACTGCTTTGGGGTTATAGCCGCGCGGTAAATCGTTTCTTGGTCCGTGGTAAAGTATGTCGCCGAGCAGTAATATTTTATCGGCTTTTTCTGCCTTGTATCGCTCAATTAATTTTTCGCAAAAATAGGCGGAGCCGTGTATATCAGAAGCAATAAACCATTTCATAAAATCCCTCCGAAAATATAATAAAATAAATGGTGCAATAAGTCAACAAAAACTGCGTATTTTGTTGACTTTTCAATAGGTTTGAAATATACTGTATTGGTAGAAAATAAAAGGAGCCAAGTAATATGAGCGTTGTTTATAATATGGACTTTGATTGGAAGTTCCACCGTGGCGATGTTGATTTCAAAGCGGGCACGGGACACGATGATATTTATGCCGCGTGTAAGTCGGGTAACGTAGTGGGCGTTGGCTCAAAAACCTATGATGATAGCGGTTGGCGACGGGTTGATTTGCCGCACGATTATTTTGCAGAGAGTTCTTTTGCACCCGAAAATTTGCACTCGCACGGCTATCGTGAGCGTTGCAACGCGTGGTACCGCAAGGGCTTTAAGTTAGACAAGTCATTAAAGAATAAGCATTTGCTTTTGTGCTTTGAGGGTACGGCTGTAAATGCCGAATTTTACTTTAACGGTTCTATTATGGAGCGCTCCTTTAGTGCCTACACCGAAACGGTATTTGATATTACCGACCGCGCCTATTTTGGCGAGCGTGTTAACACCTTGGCGGTGTATATTAAGGGCACCGAGACCGAGGGCTGGTGGTATGAGGGCGCAGGAATTTACCGCCACGTAAAGCTCTACGTTAAAGAAGATTTACATATCGCACACAATGGTATTTTTGCAAAACCCGTATTAAAAAAAGGCACAAAAAACAGTTGGGAAATTGAGCTTGAAACCACACTGCAAAACAGTGCTTATGAGGATGCCGAGGCGTATGTGTCGGCCCAGCTTTTTGATGGGGATAAATTGATAGCGAGCGGCACATCTAAAACGCTTACGTGCGGATATTCAGCCAACACGGTTATAAAAAATAAATTTTCGGTTGGCCGCGTCATTCGTTGGGACGTAGATAATCCCAAGCTTTATACATTAAAGGTAAACGTTATTAAAAACGGAGAAACTACCGATAGCGAGAGCCTGCGCATAGGCTTCCGCACCTTCTATATCGACAAGGACAAGGGCTTTTTCCTGAACGATAAAAGGGTGCTTTTAAAGGGCACCTGTAACCACCAAGACCACGCGGGTGTTGGTGTTGCCGTGCCCGATTCGGTGCAGTATTATCGAGTAAAGCGACTTAAAGAAATGGGCACAAACGCCTACCGTTGCTCGCATAATTTGCCTAATAAAGAGATACTTGATGCGTGTGATGAGTTGGGCCTTATAGTTATGGATGAAAATCGCCGTTTTGAAACGCGCGAGGAGGTGCTTCGCTATCTTGATATAATGGTGCGCCGCGACCGTAATCATCCGTCAGTTATGTTCTATTCGCTCTTTAATGAAGAGCCGCTTCAAAACACCGATGAGGGTGCGAGAATATTTAGGCGTATGTATGCAAAAGTAAAGCAATTAGATGATACTCGTATTATTATGGGCGCCATAAACGGTAATGCCGAGGGCGCGGGGCTTTATATGGATGCCACGGGTATTAACTATGCCATATCGGCCATTGATACAATGCGCAAATTCCACCCCGAAATGTGTTTGTTAGGCTCTGAAAACAATAGTGCTGTTACAACACGCGGCTGCTATAAATCGGACTATACCGACAAACAGGTGCTCAGTAATTACGATGAAGAAAAGGTGCCGTGGGGACAAACTATACACGAAACCTGGGATTTTGTAAGAAACCGCGAGTGGTTCGCAGGCATATTTATTTGGACCGGCTTTGATTATCGCGGAGAGCCATCGCCGTTTAAGTGGCCGAGCGTATCTTCGCAGTTTGGCATAATGGATACTTGTGGCTTTGCAAAGGATTCTTTCTATCAAAATAAGGCTTGCTTTACAGATAAGCCGATGGTGCATTTACTACCGCATTGGAATTGGCAAAAGGGGGAACAGGTGCGCGTTATGGCAGTAAGCAACTGTGATGAGGTTGAACTGTTCTTGAACGGCAAATCGCTTGGTCGCAAAGCGGCTGACGTTTGCGCTAACCCTGAGTGGCTGATAGATTTTGTTCCCGGTAAAATAACGGCTAAGGCATATAAAAACGGCAAATGCGTGGCAAAGGCTGAAAATAAAACAACCGGCAAGCCCTATGCTATAAAGATATGTCCTGTTAGCAGTAGCATTAAAAATGACGGCCACGATACCGCCATACTTAATTTCTGTGTTGTCGATAAACGGGGTAGAGTAGTGCCGACTGCCGATAATCATTTAAAATTTGAGGTTATCGGGGATGGTATTATTCGAGGTGTCGGCAACGGCAACCCCAATTCGCACGAGTCGGATGTATTACCCGAGCGTGATTTATTTGCGGGCTGGTGCCAAGCACTTGTTATGTCCAAAATCGGTGCTAAAAATATAAAGGTTATAGCAACCGCTAAGGGCCTTGAGAGCGCCGAAATTGATTTAGATGTAGTATCAGTTCCTACCCCTAACTGCATTTTTGGTGCGCAAAACAATGATGTCAGTGGCGTTACTATGTCCGATATTTCTTGGGTGCGTCCCGACCCCTTAATCAAACTTAACGATGATAATATGAACTCATTTATGGCTGTTGGCTTTAGCGAGGGGCTATATCAAACCGATTACCACGAAAAATGGCGTATTTATCGCGCAAGACCTACTGTTGCTAAGGGTAAATATGTTTTGTCCTTGCCAAATGTTTATACCGATTTAATAGAAATTTATATCGATGGCAAAAAGGTTTATAATTGCGATTCGGCTATTCACGGCGGAGAAATTAAAGTTAATTTAGAGTCCTACAGTGATTCGGTAAAGGAAATTCGTATTTTAACCTATGTCGAAAAAGCAGGCGGTAAAGGCGGCGGCATTAGCGAGGCAATTAGAATTTTTAGAGAGACGTCAAAGTAGTGCATTAATGCACTACTTTCCCACACACTTTGCGTTATAACAATACCGATAATGTTTACTTTGTTAATACAAATTATAAAATAAAAAATGCCTTGGCCAAAGCCAAGGCATTTAATTTTATTCGCAAAGCATGCGGTTGATTTTTTCTCTGATTTCGAGCAATTTGTAAGGTGGCAAGAAGGTAAAGAAGGTTAAATCTTCAAAGCCCAACATACTAACTAATTCCCCACGAGTGTACTTTTTAAGCAGCATATTAAGTGCTGTAAAGTCGCGAATTGAATCGGCAAACACGCAAATACGAAGCGACTCGGTAACTGTGCCGTCATCATTCGGGTAGAGCACGTATGCGTCTCCACCCGGTACCCAACCGTAAGCGGTTGATGTAGCGTAGGGGTTAATTGGCTCACGTGAATGGCGGGAGTTATAGAAATTAAGTCCCCATTGTAAAAAGCCCTTAATATTATGCTTAAACAGCACAAGACCGAGCACGCGGTTGCGGTAGGATGCGTGTGCAAGTAAGCGGTTTGCAGTACGCTGTTCGCAACAACAGTAGTAACCCCAAAGGTTGTCGATTTTTTCGGGCAAGAAGGCTTCCATATTAAGCAGCGCCGCAACGGGAACCGTAACATAGCCTTCTTTATAAAAATCGGGAGCGCGCATAGCATCAATAAATTTATCTGACGGAATTTGCTCCTTTATAAAGTCGGCACAAATTTTGTAGTTATCAATCACATCGGGTGTCGGCTCATCGGAAATATGGAAATAGCAAGCATCAAAAGCATCTAATTCCTTTAGCTTTGCAACCAAAAGCGGTAAAAGCTCGCCTAAAAAACCAAGATATTCCTTACCAAAGCCCTCAGTCTCCCAACCAAAAAGCTTTTTGTATTCGCCGTCAACCGTAGCCATAACCTTAGGTGCATATTTGCAGCCCCACTGTGTAAATAGGGGAGAAATCTCGTAATACTTAACCCCACATTCACGGCAAAGGTTTATAAATCGTACAAGGTTATCAAAGTTGAATAAATATGTACCGCCAGCCACGGTAACATCAACCAATTGTGTGGTTAAACGCTCTCCGCCAATAGCCGTATCAAGCGGCGGGGTAAAGATGGGGGTTAAAATCATATTGATTCCGTTTTTAACCGCAGCGGTAAGGTAATTTTTAAGTATCGCCCAAAATTCCTCGCTCGCAAAATCTACGCCGTGGTATTGGCAAATGCAGTCGCAATGTAGCCAGTTGGTAACGGGTAAGGTTTGCTCATCGAGCCTTGCGGGTAAAACCTCAAGATTAAATGTGGCAGTATCTACCACACCACCGCAAGTAACGTTAACAGTAATAGGGTATTTACCGGGCTTTAAATCTTTTTTGGAGCCGTCAATAGTAATCCAAAATGCGCGCCACATATCAGGGTATGTCCACACTTTTTGGGGTAGCGGTTTTAATATATCGGGGAAAAGCCCTGGAGCGGGATGCTCACAGGTATCGTGATTTGGCACCTCAACCGTAATATCACAGGGTACGTAGTCAACGTAACGGACACTAACAGCATCGCCTAAATCACTTAATACTTCAACCGTATCAAGCTGGTTATACCCCTTTTGGCTTTTAAACGCCACCTGAAAATGATAGGTGTCGTTTATAAGCATTGTGCCGCTTTTTATAATGTGTGATAAATCAAGCGGCATATCGGTATAAACCTTAGCGAGTGAAGATAAAACAATTAAATCGTTCATAATAAAACCCCTAAAATTTTATTTAACCGATGCAGATGTGTCCTTTCGGATAACGTCGTGTGCGCCACCCTCAACAATACTTGTGGCACTAACGAGGGTTAATTTTGCGTTCTTTTGAAGCTCGGGAATTGTAAGTGCACCGCAGTTGCACATTGTGGAGCGTACCTTGGCAAGAGTTATACCAACGTTGTCTTTAAGTGAGCCTGCGTAAGGAACATAAGAGTCAACGCCTTCTTCAAACGATAACTTCTTATCGCCGCCTAAGTCATAACGCATCCAGTTGCGAGCGCGGTTAGAACCTTCGCCCCAGTATTCTTTAACATAGTTGCCGTTTATCATAAGCTTGTTTGTAGGGCTTTCATCAAAACGGGCAAAATAGCGGCCGAGCATAAGGAAATCGGCGCCCATAGCAAGTGCTAAGGTCATGTGGTGGTCAAATACGATACCGCCGTCCGAGCATACAGGAACATAAACACCTGTCTCTTTAAAGTATTCATCACGCGCTTTACAAACATCAATAAGCGCGGTTGCTTGTCCGCGGCCGATACCCTTGGTTTCACGTGTGATACAAATCGAACCGCCGCCGATACCAACCTTAATAAAGTCAGCGCCGCAGTCGGCTAAGAAACGGAAGCCCTCGGCATCAACAACGTTACCGGCGCCAACCTTTACGGTATCGCCGTAACGCTCGCGTATCCACTCGATAGTGAGCTTTTGCCACTCGGAAAAGCCCTCCGAAGAGTCAATACAAAGTACGTCTGCACCTGCTTCTACAAGGGCGGGAACACGCTCAGCATAGTCGCGTGTGTTAATACCCGCACCCACAATGTAACGCTTGTTTTTATCAAGTAATTCAAGTGGATTTGCCTTGTGCAAATCATAGTCCTTGCGGAAAACGATGGATTTTAAGTTTTGGTCCTTATCGATAATGGGTAGGGCGTTTAATTTGTTGTCCCAAATAATGTTGTTGGCTTCTTTAAGAGAAGTATCATCATAAGCGTATATAAGCTTTGAAAAAGGAGTCATAAACTCGCTAACGGGGGTTTTAGGGTCCATACGGCTTACACGATAATCGCGGCTTGTAACAATACCTAAAAGTTTGCCGTTGGGTGTGCCGTCATCAGTTACGGCAACAGTTGAAAAACCGTTCTCGGCTTTAAGTGCTAAAATATCGGCTAAGGTCTGGTCGGGACGGATGTTGGAAGCACTTACGACAAAGCCTGCTTTAAAGTTTTTAGCGCGCGCTACCATAGCGGCCTCATCCTCAACACTTTGTGAGCCGTATATAAAAGAAACACCGCCTTCACGAGCCAATGCTACCGCCAGTTTTTCGCCCGATACCGACTGCATTATAGCAGAAACCATAGGTATGTTAAGTGAAATTTCGGGTTCCTCGCCCTTCTTGAATTTCACAAGCGGAGTTTTTAAACTAACATTGGCGGGGATACATTCGCTTGAAGAATATCCCGGTACCAACAAATACTCATTAAAGGTGTGTGAAACGTCGTTAAAATAGTAAGCCATATTTTTTCTCCTTTTTATAAAAATATATTAAGAAAATTATATCTCTAAATCCGCTTAAAGTCAAGAAAAATGCGATAAAAGATTATAATAAAAAATAGCAAAAAAGTACTTGCAATTATAATATGTTTGTGTTATAATTTATCGGCTGGGCTTATGCCCTGCAAAAATATTACACACATTCCGTTTGTTGAACGGGCAGGTGATGTCGGCACTACACGGCATTCCCGAAACCTAAACGGGATGGAGGAAGAACCTCAGGAGGAAAAACAAATGGCAGTAGTATCAATGAAACAGTTGCTTGAAGCAGGTGTTCACTTCGGACATCAGACAAGACGCTGGAACCCCAAAATGGCTCCGTATATCTTTACAGAGCGCAACGGCATCTACATTATCGACCTTCAGAAGACCGTTAAGAAGCTTAACGAGGCTTACACCTTTGCACGTGATATCGTAGCAAACGGCGGCGATATTCTTTTTGTAGGTACCAAAAAGCAGGCACAGGATTCTGTTAAAGAAGAAGCTATCCGCTGCGAAATGCCCTTCGTAAACGCTCGTTGGCTCGGCGGTATGCTCACAAACTTCACCACAATCCGTGGCCGTATCAGACGTTTAAAACAGCTTCGCGAGATGGAAGAGAACGGCACATTCGATCTTCTTCCCAAGAAGGAAGTTGCAGCACTTAAGCTCGAAATCGAAAAACTCGAGAAATTCCTTGGCGGTATCGAGAATATGACCAAGATCCCCGGTGCATTATTCATCGTTGACCCCCGCAAAGAAAGAATTGCAGTTGCCGAAGCTAAGAAGCTTGGCATTCCGATTATCGCTATTTGCGATACCAACTGTGATCCTGATGAAGTTGACGCAGTTATCCCCGGTAACGATGACGCTATCCGCGCTGTAAAACTCATCGCTGAAACTATCGCTTCGGCCGTTATCGAAGCTCGTCAGGGCGAACAGGGCACAGAAGCAGCTACTGAAGAAGTAGTAGTGGAAGAAGCTACTGAAGACGCTGAATAATTTAATATAACACTATTTTTAGGAGGAATATATTATGGCTTTTACAGCAAAAGACGTACAAGCTTTGCGTGAAAAGACCGGCTGCGGTATGATGGACTGCAAAAAGGCACTTACCGAGTGTGACGGCAATATGGATGCAGCAATAGATTTTCTCAGAGAGAAAGGTCTTGCTTCTCAAGCTAAAAAAGCAGGCAGAATTGCTGCTGAAGGTACAGTTTGCGCTATCGTTAAGGGTAATGTTGGTGCAGTTCTCGAAATGAACGCTGAGACCGACTTCGTTGCTAACGGCGAACCCTTCAAGGCGTTGGCTGAAAAAATCACAAACATCGTTATTGAGCAGAATCCTGCCGATTTAGATGCTCTTCTCAAATGCACAAAGGACGGCCAGACTGTTGAAGAGATGGTACAGGAACTTTTCCTTGCTATTCGCGAAAACATCAAAATTCGCCGCTTCCAGCGTTTTGAGGGCAAAATGGTATCCTACATCCACAGCGGCGGCAAAATCGGCGTTATGGTTACATTTGATACCGATTTGGATGCTGACAATGCTGACTTTGTAGCAATGGGTAAAAACGTAGCAATGCAAATTGCTGCTATGAACCCCGGATATCTTGATCCTGCTTCTGTTCCGGCAGAGGTGCTTGATAAGGAGAAAGAAATCCTTATCGCTCAAATGAAGGAAGATCCTAAAATGGCTAACAAGCCCGATGCAGTTCTCGGCAAAATCGTTGAGGGTAAAATCGGCAAATACTACAAGGAAAATTGCCTTGTTGAGCAGCAGTACGTTATCGATGGCGATTTAACCGTTGGTAAATACGTTGAGTCGGTTGCTAAAGCACTTGGCACCGATATCAAAATTGCTTCTTTCGTTCGTTTTGAAAAGGGCGAGGGCATTGAGAAACGTGTTGACGATTTCGCTTCCGAAGTTGCTAACATGGTGAAATAATTCAACCAAATTAAAACACCGCAGTGAAAACTGCGGTGTTTTTGTTTGCAATAATTATTCAGCTATTACCGTGCCATCTTCTTTTACGGTAATTTTCATACCGTCTTTGACATACTCTAAGAATTCATCTCCCAAGTTGTCAATAACAGGCATTGTAACGTCATCAAGCCACACGTCTGCTAAGATACTGCCCGCCGCCGCTAAAGAATCTATCGGCTTTGAAAAAAGCATACAAGCGGGTTGTCTTTTCATAGCGCAAGCGCAGTAAAGCACAAGTCCACCCGTTGTTGAGCCGATGGTTTGCGGCAAACAAAGGGCTTTGCCCGCCATTTGCTTGTTATATAAATCGGGGTTGTTCTGGTCTCCGCAGGTGGCATTTTTGTCGCCAAACTGCAACGCTTTCTGGAAGGAGGCGAGTGTGTTAAGTCCGCCGTGTGATACAACTGCCTCGGCTGTTACTGTGCCCGAGGCGATTACGCGACCTTTAAATTCTCTCATTTTATTTACCTCCCTTTGTGATTTGCTCAAGTATCTCATCATCGGTATAATAACGGGATGAGGTATAAGTGCGAAGCTTGTTTGATGAGGTTATAACAGGCATTTTTCCGCAAAGTGGGTTATTCATATACATAAGCGGACAAATGTAGGAAGTTATAACACCCGTGGCACGAAGGCGCTCGGCATACTCGGTTTTTTGGAATTCCTTAAGCACCGCGGGGGCGGCGGTAAATACAGTGGGTATTACAACCTTTTTGTTGCCTGCCGCCTTTAGTGATGTTTCAACCTTATCGGTCCAGTCTTTAAGCTGTTGCAAACTCATATGAGGGCAACCCATAAAGCAAAGCTTGGGCTTGGCATCCTTGTTTTTCCAAATAACAGGATAGCTTTTATATACACGCTCAAGCTCGGCGTCATCAATGATATATTCTTTTGCATTTTCTGATATAAGAGCCGTACCTTGCTCCTTGGCTTCGGGGGTTAAATTATCAATGTGATAAAGTCCCACAGCGCCGTTTGATGCGGTAGCGGCACCAAAATCTTTAAGATAGGTGCAAGCAGAATCATTAAGCTCGTCGCCAATCCATTTATCAAGGCCCATAACATACGGTACGTCTTCCATAACCTTCATACCGATAGCCGAGCCAAGTAGCTGTGCCTCGGGCTTTTTGGTGGTTTCGATTTTTACTATCCAAGTAGCACGTCTTCCCTCATCTGTAAGCAAACCAAAGTAAGGCACATAACCTACAACCGAGCCCATAATATCGATAATGCCTGAGTTTCGGTTACAACGAGCACCAAGCACCGAGTTTGCATAAACCACGGCAGAGGATTCCGCCCAAGATAAAATTTCATCCTTTTGCGGCTTGTTGCCAACCTCATCCATATAGCAGGTGCAGGTAAAGGCATCGTCATTCATAAGGCCTAATTTGTTTAATTGCTTTTCGTAACTGCCTTGTGAAGCATACATAAAATTATTAAAAATAAAGTTTTGCAAAAAGTTAGAAGGTACGTTTTTATCGAGCGGACGTGGGTCAACCGAGAATTTTTGGGTAGACACAGCATCAGCATCAATAAGCTGTTGCATAAGGTCAAAAACAGGTGTCATCATTTTAAGACCAAACGATGTTACCAAGTGGTTGTATTTGCTGCTTACGGGCACCATCTTTTCAGCACCAAAGGCCTCGCCGTATTTAACCATTGTTTTCATAACTCGGGCTAAGGTTTCGCCCTTTTCGCCATCAAGTATTGCTTGTTGTTCTTTAGTTAAAATCATTTAAGTGCTTCCTTTCCTTAAATTTTCATAGCAACGTCCCAAGCACCCCAAATAACTGTGCGTAAGTTTCCAACCTTGTCGGCATCGCCGATTACGTGTACTTTTCCACTCTTTTTCGCAAGGGGAGCAGGGTTGTAACCAACCGATAAAATAACCGAGTCGGTGGGTATTTCAAACGTATTGCCGTCCTTATCTTTTACTGTAACCGAGCCGTCATTTATCTCACAAAGTGAGGTTTCAAGATGCACAGGAACAGCGTTTGTTTTAAAGAAATCACGAAGATAGCTTGTGTTTGCAAGGCATATACCTTTTGTTGTAATTAGGTCGTCCTGCATTTCAATAATGGTCGGCTTTTTGCCATTTAAATAAAGGTCGTATGCGATTTCGCAACCTGTAAGTCCGCCGCCGATAACAGTAACGTTCTCGCCAACGGTTTTGTTACCGAGTAGGTAGTCGATAGCCTCAATTGCAGTATCGGCACCTTTTACGGGGATGCGTTTTGCAGTAGCACCCGTTGCGATAATAATTTCATCAGCACCCAGTGTCTTTATATCGGTAACCTCGGTGTTTAATTTAACATCAATCGGATACTTACCGATTTCTCTGATATACCAAGCGATTAACGCACGGTCCTTTTCTTTGAAAGACGGAGCCGCAGCGGCAATAAACACACCGCCCAATTTATCGCTCTTTTCATAAAGCGTTACACTGTGTCCGCGCTAAGCCAACACAATAGCCGCCTCCATGCCGCCTATACCGCCGCCGATAACGGCAACCTTTTTGGCTTTTTTTGCGGGGGTTATACTGTACTTTTTAGACTGCATTGTTTTAGGGTTAAGCGCGCAACGTGCAAGTCCCATAGTATCTGTTAAGTCTTGTGTGTTGGCGTGTCCCTTTGAGGAAGAGAAATTAAAGCAACCGCTGTGGCAACAAATACAAGGCTTAATATCTTCTAAGCGGTCATCAATAAGCTTGGTTATCCACTCGGGGTCAACAAGGAATTGACGAGCTATACCAACACCGTCAATAGCACCATCGGCAACCGCCTTTGCGCCAATTTCGGGGTCCATACGGCCCGCGCAAACAACGGGTATATCAACATACTTCTTTATGTGCGCAACGTCTTCAAGGTTGCAGTTTTCGGGCATATACATAGGCGGATGCGCCCAGTACCAAGAGTCGTAAGTGCCGTTGTCGCAGTTAAGCATATCGTAGCCCGCATCCTGTAAATATTTTGCGGCCAATTCCGATTCTACCATTGAGCGACCAACCTCTACATAAGGTTCGCCCGGCATAGCACCCTCGCAAAAGCCCTTCATTTTAGATTCAACCGAGTAGCGAAGCGAAACGGGGAAGGATTCACCACAAGTCTCTTTTATTGCTTTTACAACCTCAGTTGCAAAGCGGTAGCGGTTTTCGAAACTGCCGCCGTAATTGTCGGTACGTTTGTTGAAAAATTCAATGGCAAACTGGTCAAGCAAATAGCCCTCGTGTACGGCGTGTACCTCAACACCATCAACACCCGCATCCATACAAAGCTTTGCGGTTTTTGCAAATGCCTCGATAATCTCGTGAATTTGCTCAACAGTCATTTCAGGGCATATAATATCGTGCGCCCAACGGGACGGTTGCTCACTTGGAGACGCAAGTTCGTGGGAAGTATCAATTATCGGTTTAACAATAGCACGTGTGATTTTATTTTTATGTAAGGGCGCTACAAGCTCAGTAATAGCCCAGCTGCGACCCATACCCGCCGTTAACTGTATAAACAGTTTCGCACCTGTTTTATGGATTTCATCCATAAACTCTTTTAGTTCTTCAAACATCTTGGGATTCTGCCAAAGCCACTTGCCCCAAAACGTATCACGAAGCGGCGCAATACCGGGGATGATAAGACCAACGTTGTTGTTTGCTCTTTCCAAGAAAAGCTTGGCGGCTTCCTTGTCAAAATGGCAACCGCCTAGTTCAAACCAACCAAAAAGAGATGTACCGCCCATAGGGCACATTACGATTCGGTTTTTGATTTCAACATCGCCGATTTTCCAAGGGGTAAATAGAGATTCATACTTAGCGTCCAAAATAACACATCCTTTGTATAAATATTATTTATATTATAAATTATTTGTCTTTTTAAGTCAATAAAAAGCGGTTGATGATGCTTTTTAGCTATGGCTACGAAAAAAGATATTTTAGATAGTTTTGCGTATGACTTTGAAGTCCCATAAATTTTAGTGGAATCGTTCGCTAACGCTCACGGTGAAATAATTTACTCCGTAAATTGCGAAATTTGATGCTTCCGCATCAAGTGAAATGAAATAAATCCCCTCACGCCCGCATGCATTTCACATTGCGAAGCAATATTTCACACGCGAAGCGTATTTCGCAAATCCCGCAAGGGATTTATTTAATTGAAAAGAACCCACACTTGTCGTAGACAAATGTGGGTTCTTTTCTGGTGGAGGCGACGGGAGTCGAACCCGTGTCCAAAAATCAATTCCCAAAACTTTCTCCGAGTGCAGATGTTTATTTGATTTCCCAAATCGGTCCGTCAAACATCAGACTGGCCGATTTGGTAGCCCTTTAAACCGTGATATCTTACAGGACTCTCAGATATTCACGTTCTCCGCTAATCGACACCCTCATAGGACCGCGGAACTTCCTATTCGGATGGCTGCCTAATTAGGCAGCAAGTGCAACTTTATTATTGTTACTTAATTTATAATTTGCGGCTTTTAGAGCGGTTCCGCACCGCTACTCGCTTATCTTGGTTCAAAATCCCTGTCGAAACCTTTACGCCCCCATATTTAAAGTAATAAGTAATAGTGAAGAAGTAATAGGTAGGGGATGGCATTTACGACATCCCGTATCTATAAAATTTAATGATTTTGCTCTTTAATCGCCCTGGCTATATCACGGTCGGCATCGCGTTTTGCGGCTACGGCGCGCTTATCATATAGCTTTTTACCTTTACAAAGACCTACCTGCACCTTAACACGCGAGCCCTTAAAATAAAGCGATAGGGGAACGAGTGCTAAACCCTGTTGCTGTACAAGTCCGCCAAGGCGAATTATCTCACGCTTATGCATAAGCAGTTTGCGCGGCCGCATTGGGTCCTTGTTAAATATATTGCCCTGCTCATACGGGCTTATGTGCATTTGCTTTAAAATAAGCTCGCCATCATCCACACTGCACCAAGCATCCTTTAAATTAACTGTGCCGGCTCTGATAGACTTTATCTCGGTGCCGAAAAGAGAAATTCCGGCTTCAAAGCTTTCCACCACAAAATACTCGTGAAACGCTTTTTTATTAGTAGTTATTGTTTTTGTGTTATCCACCGAAATGCCTCCTTTCGTAGATTTTAGGAAATTGAGAATACCACAAATTTTTTAAAAAGTCAAGGGGAATTTTGCGGTATTTTTTTGTTTACTGTATAGAACGGAAATAATCGACTACACCGTCAGTCAGCGCCTGCGCTTTTTGTTCTATGGCGGTGGGCTCAATGGTTGTATTGTAGTCATGCGCGTTTGTCAAAAAGCCGTTTTCGGTAAGAACAACAGGACAGTAGGTCATACGCGCCATAAAGTAGTAATGGAATCGCACGTCCCAGTCGCGTATAAAAACATCGGTATTATCCATACGCACATCGATAAAATCGGTCGCTGTTTTAGAAAACGGTGTGAAGTGATATGCACCGAAACCGCTTTGTGTTGTGCCGGAATCGTGATGTATGGCTATGCAGTAATCGGCATCTGCCGCGCGTAACATTTCCTGCTTATCGGGTGGGTCTACCGTAGAATCATCGGTACGCGACATAATAACTGTAGCA
Source organism: Oscillospiraceae bacterium (assembly GCA_015066405.1). GTDB lineage: Bacteria > Bacillota > Clostridia > Oscillospirales > Acutalibacteraceae > SIG565. The sequence goes on along the minus strand of SVOM01000003.1, from coordinate 22,960 downwards.
CCAAGTGCTTCAAGCTTTTCTTTTAATTTATTTGCTAATCTTAAATTGCAAACGGCTTCTCGGTTGGCATACGACAAACCCGTTGCGCCGCCATCGGTGCCGCCGTGGCCAACGTCAATGAATATGCACGCACCGTTAAGGGAATCCTGATTTTCGAGTTTTACGGGGTTTAGAAATTTAAAGGTAAGTTTGCCGTCTTCATCGTAAAAAGCATCCCAGCCGTAAAATGCACCCGTTTTCTTTAAATGCAGTCTAAGGGTGTAATCATATTCATTTTTGATAATCTCTGCCGATGCAAAAAGCGGGTGGTCGGCGGGTATTTCTACCGTACCCGTAAACACGGTTGCATAGCAAAAAGTAATATCAATATACGAATATGTAACGGTATCAAACGCATAATCTTGATAGCGCTCACTGTTGTAGCTTTGATTAAGTATATCAAAATAGAATGGAGCTTTCCATAAACAGTCAAGCTTAATATATGTATAACGCTCAGCGGTATCAACATTCGATACTGTAATTTCATTATGGTCGGGCAGTGAGCCAGGTGCCGTTTTTGTAACGGCTCTTTTGTAGCTTTTTCCCACATAGGTGTTGAGATATACACGCCTGCCGCAACGAAGCAGTACATATTCATTATTGTTATCAATTATTGTACCCTCGGCGCAGTAGTCCATAGTGCCCTTGGGTAAATAGTTGTTAGTCGGACGTGAATAGTCATCGGTTGTGTTGCCGTTAAAGGTTTCGGCCGAGGTATTAACTATTGTTGCAACAATGCCCGAGCCAACATCAATATATCTACCACCCTGTGGTGTTACCGCTGGGTCGCTATCCTTTATAGAACTGCTCTTTTTAACGGTTATTTTGCCCGAAGAGTATTCCTCGGTAATGCCGTTATATGTGGCTTTAAATTTAACAACGCCCATATTTGTATCGGTGCGTTTGTCTTTGGGTAATGTGAAGCTGCCCGAGAATACCGAAAAGGTATCATCGCCCTTCAGTTCTTCATCCTGTTTATCCTGCTTAGTAAGGGTTATGGTTTTACCCGAAAAGGTGGCGGTAACTTTACTTCCCGCACGCGCGGTTACATTTACTATAAAGGTGGAACCGCTACTATAGGTTTGAGCCTTTTTGGGCGTATAACTTTCAATTACAACATATTTATAAGTAACAGTAAATGTTTTTGTTGTGTCCCCGTTTATAACAGTAACGGTATTTTTGCCGGGGGAAAGTGTTACGGTATGTGAAAACATACCGTTTTGGTCGCGTTCTATTTCCTTGCCATTTATAGTGAGCGGCAAATTTGGTATAGAGCTGCCCGCAAAAACTGTAGAGGGCTTTGTTGTTGTAAAACTGTCAGCCGTTGGGGATGCGATAATAAGCTCGGGCTCGGGCTCAGGTTCGGGTTCAGGTTCCGGTTCAGGTTCCGGTTCCGGCTCGACACTCGAAACAAGAGAGGAGACATCGGAGCTTGATGATGATACAGCAGCCGTATTTTCATTTGGGGATTTAGCGATTATTATAGCGGCGATAATAATGCACCCAACCAAAAGAAGCGACATAATGCTTATAATCAGTTGTTGTTTGTTTAATTTTATAAAGCCCTTGATATTCTTAAAAGAAAGCATAAAAAATCCCCATAAGCCCATAAGTCTATTTTTATAATGTAAATATAATTTTATCATAATATTATTTTTTATGCAATAAGGTAAAATATGTGCATATTTTACCGCATTATGCACACATAATGAATAAAAATGCATTATAACGGTTAATTTTTGCATATTTTTCACAAATTTTAAAAAAATATGTAAAAACACTTGCATTTTTATTAATTTGGTGCTATAGTATGTATACCAAATAATTTTTCGGAGGGAAAAATAATGAAAAAGATTTTAGCACTTAGTTTAGCACTTCTTATGATTATCACTTGTTTTGCTGCTTGTGGCGGAACAAAAACTGCAAAGGTAAAGATTATTGACATCAACTTAACTGAGGAAGATTACGCTTTCGGTGTTGATAAAAATCAGCCCGAATTACTCACTAAGGTTAACGAGTTTGTTGATAAAATTAAAAAAGACGGCACATTTGATACCATCTGCGATAAGTATTTCGGCGATGGCGAGCCCACAGCTGTTAAGTCGGCTGCTGAGGATGCTTCAAAGGACCAACTTGTAGTTGCAACAAATGCACAGTTTGCACCTTTTGAGTATAAAGAGGGCGACAGCTTCTATGGTATTGATATGGAAATTGCAAAGCTTCTTGCTGACTATCTCGGCAAAGAACTTGTAATTAAAGATATGGAATTTGATGCTGTTTGCTTAACAGTTGGTCAGCACAAATGCGATATCGCTATGGCAGGTCTTACAGTAAACGCAGAGAGAGAAGAGTATGTAACATTCTCAACCTCATACTACAAAGCAAACCAGAAGCTTATCGTTAAGGGCGATGACACAACATTTGATGCTTGCAAAACAACCGATGATGTTGTAGCAATTCTCAAAGGTCTTGATAAAACCACAAAAATCGGTTATCAGAATGGTACCACAGGCGGCCTTTATGTTGAAGGCGATGCTGAGTGGGGCTTTGATGGTTACGATGTAGAAGGTAAGGGCTATGGTTCAGGTTCTTTGGCTGTTCAGGACCTTATCAATGGTAACATCAAATATGTTATTATCGACTCTGACCCCGCTAAATTCATTGTTGATGCTATTAACGAAGTAGCATAAGTTTAAAAAATATAATTATAGCAATAACCTCACCGCAAGGTGAGGCTATTGTGTTCTTTTAAGGAAATAAATTATGGGAAATTTTGGTTTAAAAATAAACCGTTTTATTGAAGTCTTTATTGATAAAGGCGGATATAAAGAGGTTCTAACGGGGCTTGAAAACACCCTAAAAATCGCAGTTATCGGTCTTATTATCGGTATCGTTATAGGTACCTTGATAGCAGTTGTAAGGGTATTGCCTAAATACAAGCTTTTACCGAGGGTACTCAACGGAATATGCACATTTTATGTGGCATTTTTCCGCGGTACACCTATGGTTGTGCAGCTGCTTTTGTCTTACTATGTAGCACTGCCGCTTATGGGTATAAATTTGCCGTCAGTAACGGTTGCAACTGCAGTATTTGGCTTAAACTCGGGCGCATACATATCAGAAATTATGCGTGGCGGTATTATGTCGGTTGACCCCGGGCAAATGGAAGGCGGCAGAGCAATGGGCTTGCCGTTCTCGAAAACGATGCTATCTATCGTTATTCCGCAGGCGGTAAAGAATATTTTACCCACTTTGGGTAATGAGTTTATAACGCTTATTAAAGAGACATCAGTTGTAAGCTTTGTTGGCGCGCTTGACTTGTATGTAGCGTTTAACCGCATTGGCTCAAACAGTTATGAATTTATGGTGCCGTATCTTGTTATGGCGTTGATTTATATTGTATTAGTACTGATTATAAGCGGACTTGTTAAGGTTATGGAAAGGAGTTTGAGAAAAAGTGATAGAAGTCGTTAATCTCAAAAAATCCTTTGGAAAAAACAACGTTTTGAACGGCATTGATGTTACCATCAAAAAGGGCGAAAAGGTTGTTGTTATCGGCCCTTCGGGCTCGGGCAAATCGACCTTCCTTCGTTGCCTTAACTGTATGGAAGACCCAACTTCGGGCAATATTTTCTTTGGCGGTGTTGATATTGCCGATATGAAGGTAGATATTAATATTCATCGTCAAAAAATGGGTATGGTTTTCCAGCACTTTAATTTGTTCAACAACAAAACGGTTATTGAAAATATTATGCTGGCTCCTATATATGTTGAAACAAAGCGTATGAGCAAATTACGTTTTAAAAATCCAAATAACGAGCCGATAAAAACTAAAAAGCAAATTAAGGCAGAGGCAAAGGAAAACGCCATGAAACTGCTTAAAAGAATAGGTCTTGAAGAAAAGGCCGATTCTTATCCTTCCCAACTATCGGGCGGACAAAAGCAGCGTGTTGCGATAGTAAGAGCTCTTGCTATGAATCCCGATGTAATCCTTTTTGATGAGCCGACAAGCGCGCTCGATCCTGAAATGGTAGGGGAAGTGCTTGAGCTTATGAAGGAGCTTGCAAATGATGGTATGACAATGGTTGTTGTTACCCACGAAATTGGATTTGCAAGAGAGGTTGCCGATAGGGTACTGTTTATTGATGACGGTATCATTATGGAAGAGGCACCACCTAAAGAGTTCTTCGAAAATCCGAAATGCGAGCGTCTTAAAGACTTTTTATCAAAGGTATTATAACAAAAACGACCGAGAAATCGGTCGTTTTTGTTGTTATCTATTGTAGTTGTTGTTATTCTTGTTTTGGTCGTTCTGCTTGTTTTTATTTTGATTATTTTTGTTTTGGTCGTTCTTGTTTTGATTATTTTGATTGTTTTTGTTCTGATTGTTATCCATTAAAAATCACCTCCGATTTCGCTATTATTGTTAGCAAAATAGGAGGTGATTATACTGTTTATCAAATGTTAAATAATGTTTTAACATTTTTTGTTGTAACCGATAAAACCTCATCGGTTGTTAGATTTTTAATTTCGGCAATTTTTTCGGCAACAAATTTAATGTATGCCGAGTTATTGGTTTTTCCACGGTACGGCTCGGGCGATAAATAGGGTGCATCGGTTTCGAGCAAAATACGTTCAAGCGGAATTTCTTTTACAATTTCTGTAAGTTTTTTTGAATTTTTAAAGGTTACAACTCCGCCAACACCGATATACATACCCATTTTAATAATTTCTCTCGCCATTTCTATACTGCCCGAAAAGCAGTGCAAAACACCTTTGGGTTTATACTGCTTTACAATTTCCAGCGTATCGCCGTGGGCATCGCGGTCGTGAATAATCACGGGTAAATTTAGTTCTCTTGCCAATTCCAACTGCTTTTTAAAAAAGTCAATTTGGTTTGCTTTAAAGGTGGTATCCCAATAATAATCAAGACCGATTTCGCCAATAGCAACCACTTTTTTATTATCGGCAAGTTCTATTAACTTTTCTTTTTCAAAAACAGTGTTATCATCAACGCTTTCGGGATGATAACCGATAGCCGCAAAAACAAAAGGATATTTTTGCGCTAAGCCAATAGAAAACTCTGATGTGGAAATATCGGTGCCGCAATTAATTATGCCGCACACGTTATTTTCGGGCATTTTAGCGAGTGTTTCATCACGATTATCATCAAACCGTTTATCGTCATAATGAGCGTGGGAATCAAAAATATATGCGTTTCCCATTATCTTATTTTACTTCCCGCAGGTATATCATCAACAAATATAACCTTTGCCGCATCCTCACAGTCGGCAGCCAATATCATACCATTCGATTCAACGCCGCAAAGCTTGGCAGGTTTTAAGTTTGCAACGATAATAACTGTGCGGCCTATAAGGTCCTCGGGTTTATACCAAAGCGCAATGCCCGATGCTACGGTTCTCGGCGTTTTGCTACCGTCATCAAGCGTTAATTTGAGCAGTTTTTTTGCTTTCGGTATCGGCTCGCAAGCAGTGATTTTGGCAGTTATTAGTTCAACCTTTGCAAAGTCATCAATGGAGATTTGCTCCATTGTAACCACGTTTTCAGCTTTTTCTTTTGCTTCGTTTTCGGCTGCAATTTCATCGAGTGTTTTTTGCAAATCAATTCTTGCAAAAAGGGCAGTGGCCTCATTAACCGAATATTCTTTAACCGCAAAAACCTCGGCAGTGCGGTTATTACTATTTAATTGTTCTAAAATCTTCTCGCAACTTTCAGGTATAAAGGGTGTCAACATAACAGCTAAAAGGCGGATGCATTCAAGCAAATTGTAAAGCACCTTTTGGAGCCTCGGCTTGTTGGCATCATCTTTTGCCAAAGCCCAAGGTGTAGTTTCATCAATATACTTGTTGCAACGCTTTGCAAAATTCATTATAAGCTCTGCCGCATCAGCATTGTGATAAGAATCCATAAGCGCATAGTATTTATCCAATGTTTCATTGGCAGTTTTAATTAAATCGTTATCAAACTCATCGTTTTCTATATCACTTTTTGCAACCTTGCCGCCAAAATACTTATTGGTCATAGCAATACTGCGGTTTACAAGGTTGCCGAGCGTATTTGCAAGGTCGGAATTAAAGCGATTTATAAAGGTTTCGTAGGTTATGGTGCCATCGTTAGCGTACGGAATTTCCGATAACAAATAGTATCTAACCGCATCAACACCGAAACGCTTTACAAGCTCATCCGCATATAAAACGTTGCCCTTAGATTTGCTCATTTTGTCATCGCCCGATAATACCCACGGATGACCGAGTACCTGTTTTGGCAAGGGTAGACCTAAAGCCATAAGTATAATTGGCCAGTATATTGTGTGGAAACGAACAATATCTTTACCGATAACGTGCAAATCGGCCGGCCAGTTTTTATTAAAGAATTCACTGCTGCCATCGGGGTTATAACCGATACCCGTGATATAGTTTGAGAGCGCATCTATCCAAACATAGATAATGTGTTTATCATCAAAATCTATCGGTACGCCCCATTTAAACGAAGAACGCGAAACGCAAAGGTCGGAAAGACCGGGTTTTAAGAAGTTATTAATCATCTCGTTTTTGCGGGACTCGGGCTTAATGAAATCGGGGTTTTGCTCATAGTATTCGAGGAGCTTATCTTGATATTTTCCAAGTTTTAAAAAATAAGCTTCTTCTTTCGAATCGGTAACATCACGGCCGCAGTCGGGACATTTGCCGTCAATAAGCTGCGATGGGGTAAAGAAGGACTCACAAGGCACACAGTATTTTCCTTCATAGTGGCCCTTGTATATATCGCCCTGCTCATAAAGCTTTTTAAATATCTTTTTAACCGCATCCACGTGGTCTTCATCGGTTGTGCGGATAAATTTATCGTAGGTTGTATTAAGGCAGTCCCAAACCATGCGAATTTCGGCTGACACACCGTCAACATACTGTTTTGGGGAGATACCCGCCTCTTTAGCACAATCTTCAATCTTCTGGCCGTGCTCATCAGAACCCGTCATAAAATATACATCATAACCCATCATTCTCTTGTAACGCGCAATCATATCGGCAAGCACGATATCGTAAGAGTTGCCGATGTGCGGTTTACGGGATGTGTAGGCGATAGCCGTTGTGATGTAGAATTTTCTATTTTCAGACATATTTATTCTCCTTTATGGAACTTAAATTACTTTATTAATCTTTTTAAATCGGTCCTTGAATATGCTTTTAATCTTTTGCTCATCAGCACCGATGCCGCCCATAATAATGCAATAAAGCATTGCGGTTTGCACCCAAAGCATAGTCATATCAATAATTGAGTGTATCAAAATTGCCGCAGTAATCGAAAAAATAAGTATGGTTATCTGGCTTTTTCTAAGAAGATTTTTACAAAGCACTACGCGGTAGAACAAAATAAAAATCATGGCAAAAAGTATAAGCGAACCGATAATGCCGAAACTGAGCAAGGGCTCTAAAAATATATTGTGTGCGTGTGTTGTTTGATAGGCGGATGGGTTACCGGCACTTACCTGATAATAAGTAAAAAATCCGCGGCCGAAGAGTGGCGTTTTGCGTATTGCGTCTATCGTAAAGTCCCATATAAGCACGCGGTTATCAAATGTGCCGTCGGCGTGAATTATTCTCGGCAAAATTTTCTCAAAAAGCTCAGGTGCCGTGTATAAAAGTGCCGCCGCAAAAGCTACCATAATAAAAAGTATACTAAGCAGCTGATGACGTCGCGCGAGTAAAAGCAAAATGGAAAGTCCCACAAGCACCTCTATCCACGCAAACATACTCTCTGTAAAGAAAACCGTCATGGCAGAAAGGGCCGCTATGGCATAATAATATTTTTTATCATTCTTTTTCACAACAACTTTATAGGCACAAACAAGTATAACTGCTGCCATAAGTGAGCCAAGATAGTTGGGGTGGAAATAGAAAGAAAAATAGTAATTATTAAAGAAATCTCCGCAACAGCGGTGGTAGTTGGCGGAAATATATATTAGTTTCTCTAAAAGCACTACCGCACTTGCAAAAACCGAGGTTACACACACAAGGTCAAGCGCCTTTTCAAAAAGCTCGTTTGTCATTATGGTGCGCAGGTAAAAGCTCAATATAAACAAAACAAAGAAAAGCAATGAGCAGAAAAAACCAAGTGTGTTTTTGTAGCAAATGGCGGTAATAAGTGTTACTACCGAGAAAAGAGGAACAAGCCATGAACCCATATGCGAGAAAACAGTTTTTTTGATATCGGTTTTAAAAAGCACATAAAAACCAAGAAAAGCAATGGTAAGTATTGTTAAATAGTAGGGCAAAAATATGCTTATAACCGATAGAAAAACCACATTTTCATCAACGGATAAATCGGCTCTTCTCAAAATTTTGTTATTCATACAAATACTCCGATTTCAATAATTACGGTTTGTTAAACAAATGGATTATAATGGAAATGGCAAATGAGATACCAATATAAAGATATGCCGTGCCCGAGTCAATGGGCGATAATCCGTTAAGATACGAGCTGTATATATAAACGGCGGCGGTAACAATCCAAGAAATATTATGGAAAAAGCGAAGTGTAGATATACCGCGTTTAATTTTTGCGGCACAGTTAAATATAGATAAAAAGGCTTCACAGTTGCCTCTGTGTGCGGCGTAGGAAGATATATCATCCTTCATTTTTGCGTTGTTTTGATACAACTGTGCACCCGAACCACCCATAACATAAACCGATTCTTCATAAAGACCGAAATAATCGCAAACCATTTCGCTTGTTATGTTGGGGTCGCAGGTGTTCACAAGTAAAGTAACACCCGTAGAGCACAGCTTTTGCAATTCGTTGGCAATGCTTGTTTTTACATTGTATTTAACCATAAGCAAAGCGCAGGGCTTTTCATCACTTGCAACATAAACAGGGAAGTAGCCGTTTCGTAAAATCTTTTTATCAATTTCAAACGATGGAGTTTTAATTCCGTGTGCTTCAAGCAAGGTACGGTTACCGATAAACACATGGCGGTTACCAACCCAACCGCTAATGCCTAACCGTTCTTCGTATTTTACCGAATCGGCTTCGGGAATTTTACCGCCCGAAGAGGCGGCAATATCGGCAAAAATTGATTCGTACGGACTGCCGATTTGCTTTGTAAGTGCCGCGGCGAAAAGCAGGGTTTCGTCCATTCGGTTAGAATCAAGCGCCTGTATGTTGAAAAGTGTTATTGTGCCATCGGGGAATAAATCGCGCGAGCGCACGGTAACGGCATTTGCAAGCTCTATTTTTTTAGCAGCGGTGCTGCCCGTTATCATAGCGCCTTTTTTGTTAAGCTTTTTGGAGGCTGCACGCAGCGGCAGTATATCAGTAAAAAGTAAGGTGGGGGCAAAAGCAAGCCCTAAGAATACAGTGAATGCCATAAAAAATCCGTGTAGAGATTCAGTATAAACACCATAGAAAACACCTAACGCGGCGGAGCATACCGAAGCGATTAGTGCAAATAGGGAGAAGTTACGATTAGAGACCTTGTCTATCTCGGTATTTCTAATAAAATCAAGCACGTTTATGCATGGGGAATCAATACCGACAAGCACATCGCCCTCAACTGAATTTTTTGCCATAGCAAAGGTTATTTGCCTATCATCAATAAATTCAAGCGCCATTTTTTTGTTTCGGCTTGCTACAATGCGGAAATTTCCAAGCACAGTAGCCGCGCGCATACAAACGGCAACGCATTTAAACATAAAGTTAACGGCCACAAACAATAAAACAGAATAGGGGTTTTTATTTGTTAACAGTGCAGTTACTGCATAAACTATTGCCGAAACACCCAAAACACCTGTAACGCTTTCAGCTATGTGTTGGCGGCGAAAAAGTGATGGAATACTTAAAAAAGCATCATAATTCACAAGGCAGACAACTGCAAACACCGCAGCACTTATAATGCCAAAAAATGACTGGTTTACATATAGTTTATCGTGGATGGACGGCAATAATGGTAAAGCCATAACAAGTAATAGCAAAAATGTTATAACCGCACGTATTCTTGCACCTTTAAGCTTTGATATAAGACCTCCGCCAATGCGCTTTGCATCTTGGAAGCTCATATAATCATCATCCACCGCAAAATTTTCATCTTCAAGCATAAATGGGTTAACAAGCAAGGTGGAGTTTTCGGGCGCTTTGCTATCAAACATTTCGGTTGATAGGTCTATAATACGCGTTCCGCTTGTTATGTCCTCCATTTTTTCGGTAGAAGCTACAGAATCAAAGGTAATAGTTTTATCGGTAGCACCATCAGCGGCATCGATATCAGAGATTTTGCGAATTTTTGTGTCATCATTAACCTTCGCCATAACAATAGTATCGGTTGAAACCTTAACCTCATTTTTCTTTTCAACCTTTTCTGCAATCTCGATACTGTCGCCTTTTTTTAGAGAATCGTAGGTAACTGTGCCGACATTGCTTAACTGTTCAAGCAATTTTGCGGCTTTAAGTTCTGATGTGCTGATAATACTCTCAATGCTTTCGAGCGTGTATGCGGGTTTATCTTCGCCCACAACACCGCCGCCCTCGTTTATATAGGGCATACATTTATCGAGTAGAGACTTGCCGTCATCAACCTTTTTAACACTAACAGTGCCGCTTGGAACAACGGTTTCGGTTTTTGAAACGACAGTTTCATTTTTATCGGTAGATGGCTTTGCGTTCGATTTAACGCGCTTTTTAAGTGCCTCCAAGGGCGATGTGCCACCTGTCATAGATATGTCCTGTGTTTTGCGTTTTGGGGTGCTTGTATTTCCAAGCACCTCATCGGCAGTAAGGGCATAAGGAGCGGTATGAATAAAAGAGGGATCCTTAAGTCCGGAGGTCCCTTCGGGTATGTAATCAGAATTGTCGGCATGCTTGCCTTTTTTCTTAGTCCCAAACAATCCCATTGTTATCCTTCATATCCTTTCAAAAGTAATTATCCCCGTTTTCGTACAACTTCGTACATAAGTATGCCTGCCGCAACCGAGGCATTAAGTGAATTGATTTTTCCTTTCATCGGCAAACTGATAATTTCATCGCATTTTTGCGCCACAAGCTTGCCGATACCCTTGCCTTCGTTTCCGATAACTAAAGCCACGGGCATATCATAATCAAAATCGGTGTAGGGCTTGCCATCCATATCGGCTCCAAAAACCCAAATACCTTGCTTTTTAAGATTTTCGATTTCATTTGCAATATTAGTAACGCGCGCAACCTTCATATATTCAAGCGCACCGCTCGCACTTTTTGCAACCGTTGCATTGAGCGAAGCACTTCTGCGTTTTGGAATGATAATTCCGTGCACGCCGCTCGCTTCTGCTGAGCGTATAATAGCGCCGAGGTTGTGTGGGTCTTCAACCTCATCACAAATAATGATGAACGGCTTTTCCTGTCGTTCTTCGGCGGTTTTTAGTATATCTTCAACCGTGGAATACTCCTGAGCCGAAAACATAACCGCAACGCCTTGGTGGTTTGCGCCGCCACACAAGAAATCAAGCTTTTGCGGAGAAACCTCCTTAATAAGTATCCCCTTGGCAGAGCACTTGGCAATAATTGCGGTTACCGAGCCGCCCGTAACACCGTGAGCCACAAGCAAACGGTCTATTTCACGCCCCGAGCGTATCGCCTCAAGCACCGAGTTCCTGCCGCAAATTATATTACTGTTTAATGAATTTTCATTTGTTTCCATCAAACCAAAATCTCCCTAATTATATATTTAATATATTATAACATATAAACTTGAAAAAATGAAGAGTAAATTAATAGAAAATTAAAACAGTTGTTACAAATTGTGCAACAACTGTTTTTATAAAAACTATACAACACCAAAAAGCGAAATGTAAAAACCGAATTTTGTAGATTTTTCATCCTTCTTTTCACGCCTAAGCACCAAAGTAACAGTTTTTGATGGCGTTTTTTCAGCATCTGCGGAAGATATAGAAAAGCCCACATCATAATCGAATGTAAATTTAAACCGCAAAAACCTACTTGGTTTAAAAAGCCACTCGGTAATGTCATCAATTTTTTCAAGCAAGCAGTTTTTACAAAGTTCTTTAACGATATCTTTATCTTTAAAAAAGCCGGTTGGGAAAAAGAAGGAAGCGCGTGCTTTTTCCTCGTTTTCGTAAAGGTCATCTATTAACACACGGTAATCGGCGAAAAAGTTGGTTTCCCATTTACCCGCAAGCAGTTCTCTTAGCAACGCTTCCCGCACTTTTTCTTTGTTAGTGGGATTTGTCATAACAAACATAAATCACTTCTCCGTTTTTTTTAATTGTATCATAAAAATTTTTATTTAGCAACAAAAAATCAATAGGGTAACAAGAATAATCCGAACGCGATTTTGGACAAGCGGATTTATTACCCGTATTTTGTTAAAATACTCGTAAATCCTTTCGTATTTCTAAGACGAAGAGTAAAAAGATGCCGAAATGTTGCCGTTTTAGGCGTGTTCGGATTATTCTTGTTACCCTATGTAATAATTTTATTGGATTTGCAAACAATTAAAGCATAGTTTAATTTTTAAGGAGATTTTTATGGATAGAACAATTAAAAGCGTTAAAGCGTACGAAATGATGGATTCTCGCGGCAACCCAACGGTTGGTGCTAAGGTATGTTTATCAGACGGCAGCTGCGGTTTTGCCTTGTCGCCATCGGGCGCATCAACGGGTGCCTATGAAGCGTACGAACTACGCGATCAAGATATGGGTAGATACGGCGGCAAGGGTGTTAAAAAGGCGGTTAAAAATGTAAACACCGCTATAAACGGCGCCTTGATGGGATTATCGGCCGATAAACAAACCGAAATTGATTATAAAATGATAGAAATAGACGGCAGTGAGAATAAAAGCAATATAGGCGCAAATGCAATGCTCGCAGTGTCCTTGGCGGTGGCAAAGGCGGCCGCAATGTCTTATAATTTGCCGCTTTATAAGTATTTGGGCGGTATAAACGGCACAAAGCTGCCGCGCCCTATGATGAATATTTTAAACGGCGGCGCACACGCAAAAAATAATATCGACATTCAAGAATTTATGATTACCCCCATAAAGACCGACTCTTTTGCCGATGGACTTCGTTGTTGCAGTGAAATTTATCATACCCTGGGCTCTTTACTCAAAAAATACAATATGACGGGTGTTGGGGATGAGGGCGGCTTCGCACCCGACCTTCAAAGCGATGAACAGGCGATTGAGATTATTTGCACCGCGATAGAAAAAGCGGGATATTCTACCGATGATATAAAAATAGCGCTCGATATTGCTTCGAGTGAATGGTATCAAGGGGACGGCGTATACTTTTTGCCCAAACGCAAGGTTAATATGAGTGGGGAAGCGCTGATTAATATGTATGAGGAGCTTTGCAATAAATATCCGATAATTTCTATTGAGGACGGACTGGGCGAGGACGACTGGGACAACTGGAAAATCATGACCGATAGAATGGGCGAAAAGGTGCAGCTTGTAGGCGACGATTTATTTGTAACCAATCCCGTAAAGCTTTGTTACGGAATTGATAACAAGGTAGCAAACGCAATACTCGTAAAGCCAAATCAAATAGGCACTTTAAGTGAAACAATGAGGGTTGTTCGTATGGCCGTGGAGCACGGCTACAAGCCTGTAATTTCGCACCGCTCGGGAGAAACCGAGGATACAACAATTGCCGATATTGCGGTGGCCACAAATGCGGGGCAAATAAAAACCGGCGCACCCGCCAGAAGCGACCGCGTGGCTAAATATAATCGATTGTTGATTATTGAAAGTGAGTTATAAAAAATCGAGCGTGAACATTTCGTTCACGCTCGTTTATGTATTAGTCTTCAAGTACCGATGTGCAATGCGGACAGCGAGTGGCATCAATAGCAATCTCGCTCTTGCAGAACGGGCAAGTTTTTATAGTAGGAGCGGCGGGCTCTTCTGCGGCTTCATCTTTTTTGCCTAATTTTACAAGCTTGTTGCCAAGCTCTTCTGCTTTTTTAACTGCCTTTACAATAAGGAAAATTACAAAAGCCATAATTAAAAAGTTAATTACCGCTGTAATGAATTGACCGTATTCAAGATATATACCGGGTATTTCGCCGTCAGGTGCTTTAAGCATAAGCTTTGCACCAAATTCGGTTTTAACAATAAGGTCGAGAATGGGCTGAATGATGTTATTGGTAAGACTTGTAACGATGTCCTTGAAAGCGGCACCGATGATAACACCGACAGCCATATCAAGCACATTGCCTTTGGTAATGAAATCCTTAAACTCGTTTAAAAACTTTTTCATAATTTTCCCCTTTTTATTTATTTTCCACGGCTATTCTCGGCACACGCTTTGATATTCCGCAGATAATTTCATAATTAATTGTACCGCAAATATCGGCAACTTCGGTGGCGGTAAGATTTTTACCGAAAAGTACAACCTCATCTCCACGTTTAACATCGGCTATATCGCTTACATCCACCATAAACTGATCCATACAAACGCGACCTATAATTTTTGCGCGTTTACCGTGTATGATAACTTCGCCTTTGTTTGATAAAGCCCTTGGATACCCATCGCCATAGCCTGCAGTAACGGTGGCAACCTTTGTGGGACCATCCACCGTAAAGGTCCTGCCGTAACTTACAGTATCGCCTTTATGTAACGTTTTTACCATGCTTACAACCGATTTAAAGGTCATAACAGGGATAAGCTCTTCCTCTGCCGCGGCGGCGCCTGTAGCCGTTAAGCCGTAAAGCACAATGCCCGGTCGGCAAAAGTTTGTGCCGTCATCGTGGGCAGTAAACAATGCGGCGGAATTGTTTGTGTGGCGCATAGGGGGAACTATTCCGTTCCTTTTTAGGAAATTAACCGCCGATATAAAAAGCTCTTGCTGTTTTTTTGTGAAGCTAAGCGCTTCTTCACTTATATTATCTGATACGGCAAAGTGTGAAAATACACCCTCGGCATTAAGATGGGGTAGGCGGGCAGCCTCAAGAGCATCATTTATTCCGACAAGGTTTTCATCTCGGCAGTCAAAACCAATTCTACCCATACCCGTATCGAGCTTTAAATGAACGTTAATGGTTTTGCGGCACTTTACTGCGGCAAGCGATAATTCCTTTGCATATTCGAGGGAATAAACGGTTTGAGAAATGTTGTGCTTTACTAATATGTCAGCGCACTCTGTAGGTGTATAGCCCAAAATTAAAATATGTCCGCCAACACCAATTTCTCGCAGCTCAACCGCTTCATCAATGTTAGAAACAGCAAAATTATGAATGCCGTTTTCCCACAAAACCTTGGAAACGGTTTCAGCCGAGTGGCAGTATGCATCGGCTTTTATAACAGCCATAATTTCTTTATTGCCGGCATTTTTCTTTATGACCTCAAGATTATGTAACAATGCCGCGGTGTCAATTTCCGCCCATGTTCTTTTTAAAAATTCCATATAAACCTCTTTTAACAAATAGTGTGACAGAAAAACTGCCACACTACATAATTATTTAAATTGAGATTTCATTAGCTATATTGTATGCCTCAATATCAAAGGGCTTAACCATTTGGAGAGCCTCATAGATATCGTAGTTAACAATTTTTTCCTCGCGGTAGGCGATAACACGGTTGCCGATACCTTGGCTCAACAGTTTAACAGCTTCATGACCCATAAGACTTGCAAAAAGGCGGTCGCGAAGAGTTGGAGAGCCGCCACGCTGTACATGGCCTAAAATGGTAGCGCGGGTTTCAACACCGGTAATCTCCTCAATCTCTTTAGCAAGCTCGGTAACCTTGCCTACACCTTCGGCTACAATGATAATAAAGTGCTTTTTACCGGTGGCTTTTGTGCGGTTGATTTTATCTATAATATCACGCTGTAAATCATATTCAACCTCGGGCACCAAAATAGATGTTGCGCCAACTGCAATACCTGTTTCAAGTGCAATCCAGCCTGCGTGTCTACCCATAACCTCAACAACACTGCAACGCTCGTGAGACTGTGTGGTATCGCGCAGCTTGTCAACCATTTCCATTGCGGTGTTCATAGCGGTATCAAAACCGATGGTATATTCGGTAGAAGAAATATCGTTATCAATAGTACCGGGTACGCAAACACAGGGGATACCGTGCAAAGATAAGTCTCTACCGCCTCTAAATGAGCCATCGCCACCTATAACAACGATGCCTTCAATGCCTTCTCTATGGCAGGTTTCAACCGCTTTTTTTATACCCTCCTCAGTTTTGAACTCGGGGCTTCTTGCGGTAAATAAAATTGTACCGCCACGGTGTATAATTTCAGACACCGAGCGAATATTCATATCAATAATATCGCCTTCAATAAGGCCGTTATAGCCACGGCGTATACCTTTAACATTCATTCCAAGTGCAATCGCGCTTCTAACAACCGAACGCACAACCGCGTTCATACCCGGCGCGTCTCCACCACTGGTTAAAACTCCTATAGTTTTCATAATATCAACCTCTTTTTTGCAAACTACATTAAATTATATAACAAACTTTAAAATTATTCAACAGTTTTTATATTATTATTACCTACAATATCGGAAATTTTTGCGTATATTTCACTTTTATCGTCAATTTTCATACTATCGGGCACAGCAAAGCGTTTACCTGTATCCTCGCAGAACAAAATAACAGGGGTGTTGCCCTTGTAACGCGGCAATAATTCCTTGATTTTTGCAACCTGCACCGAGTTTATTGACGGCACCTTTATATAAACCTTTTTATCGCGCTTTGATAGGGGTATCAGCTTATCATCATCAATAACCGAAACGCTGTCGCACACTATTTCGGTAGGCTTGTCCTCACGCTCCGAAATTTTACCGCTTATAAGCAAAATATTATTTTCGGTAAGTAAAGGCTTATACTGCATATACGCAGAATTAAAGATGGTTAAATCAATGCTTCCGTAAAGGTCCTCGGCGGTGGCGGAGCACAAAATTTGTCCACTTTTTAATAGCTTTGGCTTTATGTTTTCAATCAAAGCCACAAGCGTTACGCGCTGGCCGTCTCTATAATTCCCAGCTAAGATATCTTCGGTTTTAGCCGCTCCTATGCGCCTTGCAAAGCCCTCATAGTTTTCCACGGGGTGTCCTGATAAATACATACCCGTTGCCTCTTTTTCAAGCCGCAGCAGTTCAGAGCGCGGCATCTCGCTTATTTCCGGCAAAGCAAAATCTGTCGGTGTGGCTGAATCATCAAAAAGATTAATTTGTCCCGCCATACGAAAACGCTTTTCGCTATCAACTGCAGATAACACCGTATCAATGGAATAAAGCATTTGCTTGCGTGTTTTTTCAAGCGAATCCATAGCGCCGCTTTTTATGAGTGTTTCGAGCGCACGGCGGTTAAAATCGCGCGATGCATTACGCAAACAAAAATCATACATCGATGTATATTCTCCACCGCTTTCGCGTTCATATATGATTTTCTCAATAAGCCCCATACCGATGTTTTTTAGAGCGCAAAGTCCAAAGCGTATTTCATCATTATTTCCGTGGAACAGTGCAAAACTGCGGTTAACATCGGGCGGCAAAATTTTAAGCCCTAATCGCTTGCATTCGGAATTGTATTGAGATATTTTACCAGTGCTGTCAAGCATACTTGAAAACAGCGCAGCCATATAAACGGCGGGGTAGTGGCATTTAAGATATGCCGTGCGATAGGCAATTACGCCGTAAGCCGCCGCGTGTCCTTTATTGAACGCATAGGAAGCAAAAGCCGACATATCATCAAATATCTCTTTTGCTATATTTTCGGGCACACCGCGCTTTACCGCACCTTCACAAATCACATTTCCGTTACTGTCGGTCTCGCCATAGATAAATGCATTGCGCTCTTTTTCCATGACATCGTGCTTTTTCTTACTCATTGCACGGCGCACAATATCGGCGCGGCCAAAGGAATAGCCCGCAAGGGAACGGCAAATTTGCATAACCTGCTCTTGATAAACAATGCATCCGTAGGTAACCTCAAGTATGGGCTTTAGCAACGGGTGCAAATAGGTTACATTTTGCGGATTATGGCGGTTGCTTATATATTTTGGTATAGAGTCCATTGGACCCGGGCGATAGAGCGAAAGTATTGCAATTAAGTCTTCAATATTTTCGGGCACAAATTGTCTGAGAACATTTTTCATACCCTCAGATTCAAACTGGAATACTCCCTCAGTATAGCCTTTAGCCATCATTTTAAGGGTCTCGGCATCATCAAGCGGTATATTTTCTATGTCAAAATCAGGCTTGAATTTTTTTATCGCCTTTTCGGTAACATCAATAATGGTTATGTTACGAAGCCCCAAAAAGTCCATTTTGAGAAGGCCTAATTCATCAAGTGCAGTCATAGTATACTGGGTTACAACGGCTTCATCGTTTTTTGCAAGGGGAACATAAGTATCAACCGCCTTGTCGGAAATTACAACACCTGCCGCGTGAGTTGATGCATTACGTGGCGAGCCTTCAAGCTTTATCGCCATATCAAGAACCTTTTTGACAGTGGCATCATTTTGGTAAAGTGAGTTTAACTCGGCTGATTTTTTAAGTGCCGCAGGAATAGTAATTTTAAGCTCCTGCGGAATAAGCTTTGCAACCTTATCGCAAACGGCGTAAGGCACATCCATAACCCTGCCAACGTCTCTAACGGCCGCACGCGCCGCCATAGTGCCAAATGTTACTATTTGTGCTACACGGTCAGTACCGTATTTTTCTATTACATAATCGATAACCTTTTGCCTGTTAACATAGCAAAAATCTATATCAAAGTCGGGCATTGATATGCGTTCGGGGTTTAAAAATCTTTCAAAAAGCAGGTTGTATTTTATCGGGTCAATTCCCGTAATACCAACGCAGTATGCCGCAATACTTGCCGCACCGCTACCACGCCCCGGACCTACGGGAATATCGTGTGTTTTGGCATAATTAACAAAATCGGCAACGATTAAATAATAATCAACATAGCCCATTTTGTTTATGGTCTCAAGCTCGTATTCGAGTCGCTCAATTACCTTTTGCTCGGGGTTGCTACCATAGTTTTTGTATAGCCCCTCATAGCATTTTTTGCGGAAATATTCATAATGGTCTTGCTCTCCTATATCAAAATAGGGTAGCTTTATTTTACCAAACTCAAAATCAAAATTACAACTCTCGGCTATTTTTGCGGTATTGTGTATGGCCTCGGGCACATTGGAAAAGATTTTTAACATCTCTTCTTCGCTTTTTAAGTAGAACTCTTCGGTTTTAAATTCGAGCGTGTCCTCATCATTTAACTTTTTGCCCGTTTGTATGCAAAGCAGTACCTTATGCGCCTCACTGTCCGCCTTTTCGATATAATGCACATCATTTGTTGCAACAAGCGGAATGGCGGTTTCACGCGACAACTGAATAAGCTTTGCATTTACCTGCTTTTGCTCAAAAATATCGTGGTCTTGAAGTTCAATATAATAGTTGCCTTCTCCAAAAACACGCTTGAACCAAAGTGCCGATTCCTTTGCCTTTGCATACTCGTTTTTCATAATAAGGCGCGGCAACTCGCCCGCAAGGCAAGCCGATAGGGCAATAAGCCCCTCGCTATGCTGTTCAAGAAGCTCTTTATCTACTCTCGGCTTACTGTAAAAGCCCTCGGTAAAGCCCGCAGATACGAGCTTTATAAGATTTTTATAACCCGTTTCATTTTTGCAAAGTAAAACAAGGTGGTAATATTCACTGTCATAAAATTTTTCTTTATCAAATCTTGTGCGCGGCGCAACATACACCTCACATCCGATAATTGGCTTAATGCCTTCTTGCTTTGCGCATTTATAAAATTCAACCGCACCATACATAACGCCGTGGTCGGTGATAGCCACAGCGGTTTGTCCCTTTTCTTTTGCAGCACGAACAAGGTCCTTTATGCGGCAGTTACCGTCTAAAAGACTGTACTCGGTATGCAGGTGTAGATGCACAAAGCTCATATTTTTCACTTCCCGTTTTTAAAATTATCAGCGATTTCTACAATTTTTTTAAGCCGATGGTTTAGTCCCGATTTACTGATGGAAACACTGCAAAGTCGGCTAAGCTCCGTAAGGGATGCCTCGGGGTTTGCCATACGAAGCAGAGCAATTTCCTTTAAATCATCCGCTAAAACATCAAACTTTTCGCTATCTATTAAATATTTTATAGCACTGCGCTGTGTTATTGATGCTTCAATGGTTTTGGTGGAATTTAAATCATCAACATTATTTTTGCGGTTAATGTTGTTTCTAACTTCCTTTAAAATTTTAAGGTCAATAATTTGCAGTGTTATGTTGCCTGCGCCCATAATGGTTACAAGGTCCTCTATATGCTCGCTGTTTTTGTAGTAAAGAATATCTGCGCCCGAGCGCTTTGTTCTTTTGGGTGTTACACCTCGGGATGATAATATTTCGTACAAAAAATCGGCAAACTGCGGATTTTTAACGCGAAACTCCAAGCGATATTCTTTGTTTGGGTCGGAAAACTGACCGCACGATAAAAAGGCACCCCGTATAAATGCATCGCGGCAACAGTCGCGTTTTAATAGCATTTCATTGATAAAATTATCTCCAGTAATACCTAACTTTAAAAAAATAAAAGAGATAATTTCAGGGTCGGTAATTTCGGCCTTGTACATAGGCCGTTTACCGTTTGAAGAAGATAGGGTGGGGGTTACTGCAAAACATTTTTTTATTAAATATTCAAAGTTTTTCTGAACTAAAGGGTTATCGGTTAGCACCGAAATTTTATCGTATTTTAAAAAATGCCCGAAAAGCATCATACCGTAGCAAACTGCACGGCGGCAACATTCGGGCACCTTAATATCACAAATTTGTTTCTTTGAATCGTACGAAAAAGACATTTAGTTTTCCCCACGTCCTAAATATATTACTTCGCGCTCTAGTTTCACACCATTGTTTTTATAAACGGTATCTTGAATATGCTTTATCAACTGCTTTATATCACGGCTTGTAGCGTTCGATTTGTTTATAACAAATCCCGCGTGCTTTTCGCTAACCTCGGCTCCACCGATGCTGTAGCCTTTAAGACCGTTTTGCTCAATTAAGACCCCTGCGAAATAACCTTCGGGGCGTTTAAATGTACTGCCCGCACTAGGAAAATCGAGCGGTTGCTTATCTCGGCGGCGTGTAATAAAATCGGTCATACGCGCCTTAATTTTTTCTTTTTCATCGGCAACTAACTTGAATTTTGCCGAGAGTATAATATGTCCGTTTGTTTTGAAAACCGATGTTCTGTATCCGAGCGCCATATTTTCGGCATTAATTTCTTTGATTTCGCCATTATATAAAGCTGTGGCAGAAACGATAACATCTTTGATTTCTCCGCCGTAGGCACCCGCATTCATAAACACTGCGCCACCAACGCTGCCCGGTATTCCGTAGGCAAATTCAAGACCCGAAAGTCCGTTTTCAAGCGCGGTCGCACAAAGAGCCGTCAGCGACATACCCGCATTGCAGCAAATAGTGCCATCCGGTGCTACGCTTATGTTCGGTTGCTCAGAAAGCTTTAAAACAATACCATCAATGCCTTCATCCGAAACTAACACGTTAGAGCCCTTGCCGAGCAGTGTTAAGGGTATGTCGTTTTGCTTGCAAAACTCAAAAATGGCAATAACGTTATCAGCGCTTTCGGCAGTAACCAAAAACGCAGCATTGCCGCCAACCTTAAAAGTGGTATGGCGGCTCATTGGTTCGTTCATTAAAAATGTTAATTTGTGTTGGGTTAAAAAATCACAAATAAGTTGTGTTTTCATAAATACCTCGGTTATTTATATAAATTACAAAGGAAAGCGGCACCGATAATACCGGCATCATTGCCAAGCTCGGCAGCTTTAATCTCAACCTTATCACTGCTTGAGAAACCGTTTTCAAGAATGTATTTTCTTATGGGAGCAAGCAAAACCTCGCCCTCCTTTGAAACACCGCCGCCGATACAAATAACTTCAGGCTGGAAGATGTTAAACATATTGCAAACACCAACCGCAACGTATTCAATATATTGGTCTACAACCTCTTTACCTGCTTTATCGCCCTTGCGCATTGCATCAAAAGCGGTAATTCCGTTAACGTTCTCAAGCGTTCCTGCAATATCCCACATAACGCTGTCTTTGTTTCTAATCATAGCGAATTTTGTTTGACGAATAAGGGCAGAGGCAGATGCGTATGCTTCCCAACATCCCTTGTTGCCGCAAGAACAGGTCTCGCCGCCAACAACGATTGTGGTGTGTCCTATTTCACCGCCCGCATCAAACGGACCCCAGTAGATTTTGCCGTCAGTAATAATACCGCCGCCAACACCGGTACCCAAGGTTACCGCAATCAAGTGCTTTTTGCCTTTGCCCGCACCCGCGAGTAGTTCGCCGTATGCGGCGGCATTAGCATCGTTTTCAACGTGGAAATCAAAACCGGTGCGTTCCTTTAGCATTTGGCATAACGGAACGTTATTAAAATAAAGATTTTCGGCGCGTACAATAACACCGCTTGCGGGGTCAATAGCACCAGGTACACCGATACCGATAGAAGAGATTTCCTTAGCATCAATGCCTGCATCCTCAATCGCCATTTCAATGGATGTTACTATATCATCGGCAATTTGCTCGGCACCTCTGCCGGCATTCGTTTTCATTTTACCGCGACCGATAATTTTATAATTTTCATCCACTACACCTGTGGCTATATTTGTTCCACCTAAATCAATACCTAACCAATACATAATTTTCTTCTCCTTTAAAATGCCTTAACTTCTGTGTTCGATTTGTCGGTGCCATCGCCCATACCGAGTTTATTGAGTAAATCTTCGGCGGCGTTGTAGCCGAGCTTTTTCTGTCGGTTGTTCATAGCGGCAACCTCAATTATAACAGCGAGGTTTCGACCGGGCTTTACGGGAATTGTAAGTGAAGCTATATCAAGACCCAATATTTCGGTTGTTTC
>SVOM01000067.1 GCA_015066405.1 Oscillospiraceae bacterium | reverse complement strand
GCGCTTGACCCCGAGCTTACAGGCGAGGTATTACGTGTTATTAAGGGCCTTAAAAGCAGTGATAGCACTATGATAGTTGTAACACACGAAATGGAGTTTGCTCGCAACGTTGCCGATAAGATTATATTTATGGCAGACGGAATTATTGAAGAAATGGGCACACCTGAGGAAGTATTCAATAATCCAAAGAGCGAAAAAACCAAGGCGTTTTTAAACAAATCGCTTGAATCATTTTAAAAGAAAGACCCGTTAAGGAAAATTCCTTAACGGGTCTTGTAGTTTTATCTACATATTTTTGGTTAAATATCTGCAAACCTTTGCGGCAAACGTGAGTGCATCGGGCATAAGCTCAAGCGGCACATCTCTAAAATATCGGTCGGTTTCAAGTGTGAAATCTCCGCTGTATTCAATGTCTTTGAGCGCTTTCATTATCGGTTCAAAGTCAATGTTATAAAGCAAGGGCAATGAGTGTGTGTCGTGTCTAAAATCATTATCGTGCACGTGAAGGGCTTGTAGGCGGTCGCCCAAAACGTGTATGGCTTTTGCGGGGTCAACACCCGTGAGCGTGCAGTGGCCAATATCAAGACATGCCACAAAGCAGTTTTCAATTTTGTTGCACTCATCAACATAAAGCGCCAATTCATACGGGTCAGAACATACGCTTGTGATTATATTGTTGTTAAAAATATTGTTTCTCCACATATTTTCTATGGCGATTTTTATACCATATTTTTTTGCGGTGGGTGCGAGTTTTGCATAGAATTGTTTGTTGATTTCAAGTATTTCTTTATGGTCATAATTATTATAGTCCATACACTGCACGGGATGTACGATAATAATTTTAGCCCCTACGGTAGCGGCGACTTCAATAGCGCGCGTTATGCGAAAAAGCACATCCTTTTCGCCATCTCCGCCCGCAAGATATTTGTTCATATCCATTTGAAAAGGCGCGTGCGCTTGGTTAAAAAATACGCCGTGGCGTTCTGCTTCTTGTTTTAAATCAAGTGCAGTCTCGCGCCAGTCGTCTTTAAAGAAAATATGGTCATCAGCGTTTGCCATATCGACAAGCGTTAAATCAATGCAATCAAAGCCTGCTGCGGCAATCTCGGAAACTATATCTTTTTCACGTCTTCCGTGAAGTATAAACTTACTGCCTGTGGAAATATTCATAAAACCATCTCCAAAAACATTTTTCTATATTATATATTAAGCACCGTTAAAAATCAACTGTTGAAAAGCCTTAATATAAGTGCTATTATATAAAAAAGGAGGCAGAAAAATGAAAAGAATAATTAGTTTATTACTTGCAATAGTTCTAACTTTTACCTTGGTTGGTTGCGCCGGAAAAAAGGGCAATGGCACAGAGCAAGCAGGCAGCGGCAACGTGGGCTATGCCGAAAAGATATATGCTGATACGGCGAGGACCTATGTCGAGGGCAAGGGCGAAGAATGGACACTTGCAAATACATATAAAAAGCTAACACAAGATAAAAAACTTAACGTTGCATATTTTGGCGGTTCGGTAACCGTAGGTACGGGCGGTGATGGCAAGGGCTCATGGCGACAGCTGACTAATCAATGGTTTAGCGACAATTACCCCGATGCTACAGTTAACGAAATATACGCGGCAATTGGTGGCACCGGTTCTCTTTGGGGCTTGATGCGACTCGAAAGGGATGTTTTGCAGTATAATCCCGACTTGGTATTTGTAGAGTTTGCTATGAATGATGTTTATACCGGTATGAGTGAGATGCAAGCCGCGGCCAATATCGATGGTATTATAAGAAAAATAAATGAGCATAATCCGAACACCGATATTGTTTTGGTGTTTATTACATCCCAAGAAAACGTAGATAAGGACTTTTTGACTAAACAAGGGCACCGCAAGGTTGCTGAATATTACGGCGTGCCGTATATAGATGTCGGCAATGCTGTGCGCGATGAAATAGCGGCAACGGGAAATCCGTGGGAGCATTATTTTACAGACACTGTGCATCCAAACCTTAACGGATACAGGGTTTATTATAACGAGGTTGAAAGGAATATTAAAAAATGGTTGGATGAGGCTCAAAACCAAACCCCGAAAGACCATATAATCAGCAAAACACCGGCTATAACAAATCCCTACAGCGTTATGAAGTTGTTGGATATTTCAAAAGTATGTGATGAAAACTGGCGCTATAAAGAAAGCGATAAATTCGGAAAAGGAACCTCGGAATATATAAGTCCCCAAAAAGGCGCAAAAATAGAGCTTGAGATAGAGGGCTCAACCTTTGCGGCGTATTGTAGAATAAAAGAGGGTTGCAAGCTTAAATTCACTGTTGATGGCGAGGAAAAAGACTATATAGAACAGGGTATTGATGACAGCTTTGCAGATACCATTCTTTTAGATAATTTGGCACCGGGCAAGCACAAGGTAACAATAGAGTACATTGGTCCCGGAATGTTTGTCATAGCCGCACTTATGGATTGCTAAAGATACTTTATTTTGAACAAGGTAACAAAAAACTGTGCAGAAAAAGGTGTTGTTCTTATCGGATAATTTGTAATCATACCTGTTTCTGTTAAGAACCAGCATCACATTTGTATGCACAAATACAG